>JALOSF010000084.1 GCA_025458525.1 Cypionkella sp.
TCAAAGCTCGCCGCCGCCGGGGCCAGAAGCACCACCTCGCCCGGCTCTGCCTCGGCCGCCGCGCGCGCAACCGCACGCTCCATCGTCTCGCAGATCTCATGCGGGGTGTCGCCCAGTTGCAGGGCAAAGTCCCGGGCCGAATGGCCGATCAGATAGGCTTTGACCACTGCGCCAAGATAGGGCTGCAAGGCCACGATCCCGCCGTCCTTGCCCATGCCCCCGGCGATCCAGCGGATGCGGCCAAAGGCCTGAAGCGCCTTGGCGGCGCTATCGACGTTGGTTGCCTTGGAATCGTTGACGAACCGCACCCCGCCCCGTTCGGCCACAAGCTGGCTGCGGTGCGGCAGCCCGGCAAAGCTCTGGAATGCCCCTTCGATCAGCTTGGGTGCGATCCCAAGGGCGCGGCAAGCAGCATAGGCCGCGCAGGCGTTCTGGTGGTTGTGGACCCCCGGCAGCCCCGGCACCTCGCGCAGGTCGATCGAGGCAACCTGCCGCCCCTTGCGCCATTCCGACAAGAACCCCTTGCGGGCAAAGACGGACCAGCCGAAGTGATCCAGCTTTTGCCCCGCCGAAATGCGGATCACGCGGTCATCCTGCGGCCCCATGCCAAGCTGATTGGCCATGAACTGGCCTTCGATCTCGTCCACACCGACCACGGCGCGGTCTGGCCCGCCTTCGGAAAACAGCCGCCGCTTGGCTGCGAAATAGCCGCCCATGCCGTTGTGCCGATCCAGATGATCGGGCGACAGGTTGGTGAAAACCGCAACATCCGGCGTCAAGGCGCGGGCAAGCTCGGTCTGATAGCTCGACAGTTCCAGCACCACCACCTCGCCGTCGCGCGCGGGGTCGATCGACAGCACGCCCGTGCCGATATTGCCCGCCATCTGGGTTGGGCGGCCAGCGACGGTCAGGATGTGGTGGATCAACGCCGTGGTGGTCGATTTGCCGTTCGATCCGGTCACGCAGACCACGCGCGGCGCGGTTTCGAAATCGTCCCAGTCGGCGCTGGCAAAGCTGCGAAAGAACAGGCCTATGTCATTGTCCACAGGCACCCCCGCCTCCATCGCGCGGGCGATCACCTTGTTGGGGGCCGGGTAAAGATGCGGGATACCGGGGCTTGTGACCAGAAGGGCCACACCGTCGAACGCGGTTTGCCGCGTCAGATCCGACAGGGCAAAGCCTTCTGCCTCGGCCCTCGCGCGGGCTTCGGGGCTGTCATCCCACAACAGCGGCTCTGCCCCGCCCGCGATCAACGCACGCGCCGTCGCAAGACCCGACCGGCCAAGGCCCAGAACGGCGACCCTTGCCCCTGCATAGCCCTTGACTGGAATCATGTGCCGCCCCCTTTTGCTTGCCACCCTTGGGATAGGGGATGGCGCGTGATCTTGAAAGGGGCGCTACACCGCTTTGGCTGCTGCGTCCGTAGCGGCCGCCAGCGCCGCATGGCCGGACCCGGACAGGCAATAGCGGCCCTTGGCGGGGTGGTCGAACCAGCCATAGTGATTGGCCCGCAGGATCGCCCCGGCACGGGCCACCCCGGTTGCCCGGGCCAGGGCCGCGGGGCTGCTGCCGTCTGACAGGGTCGCGAGGGCGGCGGCAAGACGCAAGGCGTCCTGTCGATAGGCGGTCATCCGCCTGATGCCGGTGGTGCCGCCGACGTTCGGATCGCCCTCGCGCTTATGGAATTCCTTGAGCAGGCGTCCCGCCTTGGCCAGGTTCTTGCGCGGCTGATAGGGCGCCGGGTCAAGGTGGGGTTCGACCTTGCCCGCGCGCACGGTCAATAGCCCAAGGCCTAGCCGCCGCAGCAGGGCCAGCAGATCGCGGTAGCGATGCGTCCATCGTGGCGGCTGCGGCACGGCAAGATAAACCGTGTCAAACAGCCCCTGCCGGGCCACGCCCTGCAAGATCACCGTCAGATTGAGGCTGGTCTTGAGTTCCACGATCACCGGGGCATCCCCGGCGCGGCAGGCCATCACATCGGCGGCCCCGATCTCGGCCTTGACGGTATAGCCCTGCGCCTCGAGAAAGGCCTTGACCGGGGGGTATAGGTCGGCTTCGCACATCACAGTCCCGAAGGGCGCCGGATCGGGCGACCCCGCCTGTAACGGGCCTGGGATTGCGCGATCATGTCGGTGTCACGCGGGGGCTGGCCGGTCGTCCCACAGATCGCGGGCCGGATTGGCCTTTGCACGCTCAACCGCCCAATGGTCAAGGCGGTCCGGAACCTGAGCCGGCGGGCTTGAGGGATCGCCAAAAGCCTCGAAGCTGTAAAGGCGCAGCATCTGCAAACGCAAGTGGCGTTGCAACAGGTCGCCGTCCAGATCAAGGTCGGCCATCGCAGCGGTCAATTCGCGCAAGACCCCGATGGGAGAGATCAGCCGCACAAGAAGCGGGATGATCCAGACAAACACCGGCGAAAAGGCCGGGGCATCGCCGGCATCGGGATAATGATCGATGTGGCGATAGAAGGCGGCCGAATGGCGCGTCGTTTCTTCGGGCACCGGCGTGAACGGATCCCAGTCGGGGGGCTGGTCTGCCTCGGGCGGCTCGGGCGGCGGACCCAGACGCTCCAGACGGGCGAAGCGCTCCTCCTCGGTTTCCTCGGGCGGTTCCTCATCGTGATCGCCGGGCGGATAGGACTGCAACAAGGCGGCCACATCATCGTCGGACAGATCGTCAAGGCTTGGCGCGCCGCTGAAATGGCGGTCTGCCTGAAGCAGGGTGATGCTTACGGGCTGCGATATGCCGAAATGCGACACGCAAGGCAGGAAACGGCCCAGAGCCTGGCCCAAAGCCTCGGGCGTGGCGGGCCCGCGCAGGGGAAATCCGCGGCGGCGGGCAGCGTCGTCCTCGGTCGGGGTGACGTCAAGAATGCGAAGGCGGCTGTCAAAACAGGCATCGGGCAGCGCGCTGGCGGGCAAGAGTGCCTCTGGCATGTCACGGCTGCGCATGACGGCAAGCGGATGATGGCGGTCGAACAGCAAGGGCAGGGATGTCAGCGCGTGATAGCCTTCGGCGGCAAGGTCCGGCACGGGCACAACCGTGCCATCACGCTGCGGGACCCTGTCTTCGGGATTGACTGGCTGCGCCAGATGCGCACCCAGCGCCGCATAGGGGCCGGTCATCAAGGACGCATAACGGCGGGACAGCACGGTATGCAAAAGCCCGGACCGCGGCGAGGTCAGCACCGTGACAAAGCTGTTCAGGCCGCGCTGAACATTCTCCAGATGGGCGTCAAACGCGCTGGCCGCCGCGGGGACCGACAGCGCATCTTCGGTAAAGGCCCGCTCATCGGGCCAGTGCGGCACGCGCCCAAAGCCCGCGCGTTGCCAGTTGGCAAAGCCCGCGCGGTCGTAACCGGGCAGGTCATAGATCACCTCGCCAAAGAAATCGTCGGGATCATCGGCCAGCCGGATGTCATCGGGCGGGTTTTCTGCATCGGGGTCTTTGCCATAGGCGGCGCGGTGGGCGGCGATGGCCTGTTCCTTGCGCGCGGCAAGCACGGTGCGCAGCGCCGCATTGGGCACCTTGTCGCGCGTGTAATCGGCAAAAAGCCGGGCACGGGTCAGATGCGCCCCGGCAAGGGCTGCGCCGCGCATCGCAAGCACCAGATCGCGCAGGCCATCTTGCAGGGCATTGGCTTCCTCGACCAAGGCGGTGATCTCGGGCTGGTAGATGTCAAGAAGCGCGATGGTGCGCTCTTTCTCTGCCGATTGCACCGAGCGCAGGGCAAGCAGAAGCGCAACCGACGAGGCCACCGCCGAAATCGCCAGCCCGACCGTGGACTGGATCAGCGGATAGGCCGCGGAATCGCCGCTTGAAAGTGGGTCGTCAGACATGAGCCGGACCCAGGCCAGGATGGTGGCAAAAACGAAGGACGCAAAGACGATCAGCAGGACCATAAGCCCGCTGTAGATAAGGAGCTTGCGGGTCTGCATCGTCGTTCACCGCACCTTCAGAGTGGCAAGCCCGATCAGCGCAAGGATCAGGCTGATGATCCAGAAGCGGATGACGATCTGCGGCTCGGCCCAGCCTTTCTTCTCGAAATGGTGGTGGATCGGGGCCATCAGAAAGACGCGCTTGCCGGTGCGTTTGAAGTAGAGGACCTGAATGATGACCGACAGCGCCTCGACCACGAACAGGCCGCCGACGATGGCAAGCACGATTTCATGCTTGGTGCAGACCGCAATGGCGCCAAGCGCCCCACCAAGGGCGAGGCTGCCCGTATCGCCCATGAAGACGGCGGCTGGGGGGGCGTTATACCACAAGAACCCCATGCCGCCGCCGAACAGGGCGGCGCAGAAGATCAGCAATTCCCCGGTGCCGGGGACGAAATGGACGCCAAGATAGTTGGTATAGACCGAGTTGCCGACGACATAGGCGATCACGCCAAAGGTGCCGGCGGCGATCATCACCGGCATGATGGCAAGCCCGTCGAGCCCGTCGGTCAGGTTGACCGCGTTGGCAGCGCCGACGATCACGATCATGCCAAAGGGCACAAAGAACCACGACAGGTTCAGAAGCAGATCCTTGAGGAAGGGAAAGGCCAGCTGGTTGGTCAGATCGGCCGGGTGGAAGCTGGCGGCGGCAAAGGAGGCAAGGGCCGCGATCAACAGGCCCGCGCCAAAGCGAACCTTGCCCGACACGCCCTTGGTGTTCTGTTTTGTGACCTTGGCGTAGTCGTCGGCAAAGCCGATCAGGCCAAAGGCAAGCGTGACCAGCAGCACGATCCAGACATAAGGATTGTCAAGCCGCGCCCAGAGGAGGGTGGAGACGAGCAGCGCCGACAGGATCAGCAGCCCCCCCATCGTGGGCGTGCCCGCCTTGGCAAAGTGGGTGGCCGGGCCGTCGTCGCGGATCGGCTGGCCCTTGCCCTGACGGCGGCGCAAGATGTTGATCAGGGGCTGTCCGAACATGAAGCCAAAGATCAGCGCCGTCAGAAAGGCGCCGCCCGCGCGAAAGGTGATGTAACGAAAGAGGTTGAAGAAATCGCCCCCGCCCGAAAACTCTGTCAGCATATACAACATTCAAGCGGTCCCTTCTTTTGGGGCGGTTCCTTGGCTCATCTTGCGCAGCGCGTCAACGACCAGACTGACCTTTGATCCTTTGGAGCCTTTGACCAGAACGATGTCGCCGGCATCCACCAGATGACGGACATGGCCGGCCAGTTCCTCCGCGGTTTCGACCCATTCGCCGCGTTGCGCGCGTGGCAAGGCCGCGTGCAGCACCCGCATCCGTGGGCCGACGCAATGGATGGTCTGCACCGCGCCAAGACCCGGATGGCGGGCGATGGCTTCGTGCAGCGCGGCCTCGGTCGGCCCCAGCTCCAGCATGTCGCCAAGGATGGCGATGCGGCGCCCCTGCCCCACGCGCCCCACGCCGTTTTCGGGCTGTGCGGCGATCAGCACATCAAGGCTGGCCGCCATGGAGGCGGGGTTGGCGTTGAACGCGTCGTCGATCAGTTGAAAGCTGGTTTCCTCGACCCGGTCGAGCAGCAGCGTCTCGCGCGTACCGCGTCCGGCAGGCGGGTGCCAGTTGCCAATGTCACAGGCGGCGATGGTCGCATCGCAACCCAGCGCATCGGCCACCGCCAGCGCGCCAAGCGCGTTAAGCGCGAAATGGCGGCCCGGGGTGCGCACCTTGAACAGGACCGGCGCGCCCATGCGGGTGGCGCGCACCACGGTGGCGTCATCGGTGATCTGGGCCTGCTCCATATGATAGGCCGCCGCAAAGGAGGCGCCAAACTGCACCACCCCTGCCCCGACTGCCGCCGCCTTGGCGACAAGGATCGGGGTGGTCGCGATATCGGCGTTCAGCACCGCAATGCCTCCCGGCACCAGCCCATCCATGATCGAGGCCTTTTCATGGGCAATGCCTTCGATGCTTTCAAACGCCTCCAGATGGGCCGGGGCGACCGTGGTGATCATCACCACATGCGGGCTGGCCATGCGCGACAGGGGCGCGATCTCTCCGGGGTGGTTCATCCCGATCTCGATCACGGCAAAATCGGCATCTTGCGGCAGCCGCGCCAGCGTCAGCGGCACGCCCCAATGGTTGTTATAGCTGGCTTCGGCGGCGTGAACGCGGCCCTGACCGGCAAGAATGGCGCGCAGCATTTCCTTTGTGCTGGTCTTGCCGACCGAGCCGGTAATGCCCACCACCTTTGCCCGGCTGCGCGCGCGGGCAAAGGTGCCAAGCTGTTCCAGGCCCGTCAGCACATCGGGCACGATCAGCAGCGGCGCATCCTTGGCCACACCTTCGGGGCGGCGTGAGACAAGCGCGGCGGCAGCCCCTTTTTCCAGCGCCTGAGCCACGAAATCATGGCCGTCGCGCACATCTTTGAGCCCGATGAACAGATCGCCGGGCCGCAGCGTGCGGGTGTCGATCGATACGCCACCTGCCTGCCAGTCGGCGGTGCTGTGCCCGCCCGTCGCCGTGACCGCCTGCGCAGAGGTCCAAAGTGCCATCAGATCACCCCATCGAGCGCCGCGACCGCGACGCTGGCCTGTTCCACATCGTCAAACGGATAGACCTGACCTGCGATGGTCTGGCCGGTTTCGTGCCCCTTGCCCGCGATCAACAGCGCGTCACCCGGTTGCAGCGCATCGACGCCGCGCAGGATCGCCTCGGCCCGGTCGCCGACCTCGGTCGCGTCAGGACAGGCGGCAAGGATCGCCGCGCGGATGCTGGCCGGGTTTTCCGAGCGTGGGTTGTCATCCGTGACAAACAGCACATCGGCATGGGCGGCGGCGGCGGCCCCCATCAGCGGGCGCTTGGTGGTGTCACGGTCGCCGCCCGCACCAAAGACGATGACGATGCGCCCCATGACATGCGGGCGCAGCGCCTTGAGCGCGGTTTCAATCGCATCGGGCGTATGGGCATAATCGACATAAACCGCCGCGCCGTTGGTGCGCGTCGCGGCCAGTTGCATCCGCCCCCGCACGCCCGACAGCTTTGGCAAGGTGGCAAAGACCGCCTGCGGGTCATCGCCCGACGCAATGGCAAGCCCGGCGGCGAGCGCCACATTTTCGGCCTGAAACCCGCCAACAAGGTTCAGGCGCGACATGTAGGGCTGGCCTTGCCAGGAAAAGCGCAAGTCCTGGCCCGTCGCATCATAGCGCTGCGACAAGATCCGCAGATCCGCCCCCTGCCCGTGGCCGATGGTCATCGTGGGCAGGCCACGGTCAAGACAGCGCTCGACGATGTCAGAGCCATGCGCGCCGTTCAGGTTGACGACCGCAATGCCGTCATCGGGCAAAAGCCGGGTGAACAGCGCCGCTTTCGCCTCCAGATAGGCGTCCATCGTGCCGTGATAGTCGAGATGATCCTGCGTGAGGTTGGTAAAGCCTGCCGCGCAGAGCCGGACCCCATCCATCCGGCGCTGATCCAGACCATGGCTTGACGCTTCCATCGCGCCATGGGTGACACCCGCCGCGGCGGCCGCGGCCAGCATGGAATGAAGCGTCAGGGCATCGGGCGTGGTGTGCGATGACGGGGCCGTCCACGCGCCTTCGACCCCGGTCGTGCCGATGTTGATCGCCGCATGATCCAGCGCCTCCCAGATCTGGCGGGTGAAGGTCGCGACCGAGGTCTTGCCGTTGGTTCCGGTGACGGCGACCATCCGCGCGGGTTGCATGCCGAACCACAGGGCCGCGGCACGGGCAAGGGCTTCGCGGGCGTCCTCGACCACCACCAGCGGCACGGCAGCTTCGGCCTCCAGCAGCCTTGCCCCTGCGGCATCGGTCAGGATGGCCACCGCCCCCTTGTCAACCGCGCTGCGGGCAAAGGCCGCGCCATGCACAGTGCTGCCCGGCAGCGCCGCAAAGAGAAAGCCGGGCTTCACCGCCCGGCTGTCCACCGTGATGCCGGTCAGGGCCGGATTGGCCCCGCCCGCGCCTGCTCCGGTTCGGGGCGTCAGCCCCAGATCTGCCAATGTGCTGCGCCGTGCCATGCAATGCCCCTTCAGTTCCGGACGGCTGTTAGCCCATCAAGGGGGGGCGCTTCAACCACCGGACGGATGCCAAGCAGGGGGGCGATCCGGCGGGTGATTTCGGCGGCAACGGGAACGGCGGTCCAGCCTGCGGTGCGTCGCGGCTCGGTGCCCGAGGTTTCGACAGGTTCGTCCAGCGTGACCAGCACCACATAGCGCGGGTCTGACGCCGGAAAGACCGAGGCAAAGGTGTTGATGACCTTGTCCTTGTAATAGCCGCCGGTGCGCTTGGGCTTGTCGGCGGTGCCGGTCTTGCCTGCCACCTGATAGCCCGGCACTTCGGCCAGGCTCGCCGTGCCGCGTGTCACCACGGCGCGCAGCATATCGACCGAGGATCGTGCCACATCCTCGCGCATCACGCGGATGCCGGGGCGCGGCCCCTGTTGCTTGAGGATGGTGGGTTTGACGGTCACGCCGCCGTTGGCGATGGTGGCATAGGCCGCGGCAAGGTGCAGGGGGCTTGCCGACATGCCATGGCCATAGGACGTGGTGATGGTCACGATATCGGGCCATTTGGCGGGCAAAAGCGGGCGGGCACCGGGCGCCTCGACCAGTTCCACCGGGGTTGGCTCGAAAAAGCCCAGCGATTTGAGGAAGGCCTGCTGGCGCAGACCGCCGATCTGAAGCGCGAGTTTGGCGGTGCCGACGTTCGACGATTTCACGATCACATCAGTGACAGACAGCAGCGGGCCATAGTTCTTGTTCTGGAATTCGCGGATGCGGTGGCGGCCCCATTGCATCGGCGCATTCGCATCGACCATGGTGTCGGCATTGACCAGCCCCAATTCCATCGCCTGGGCGGTGGCAAAGATCTTGAAGGTGGAGCCCAGTTCATAGACCCCCTGCACCGCGCGATTGAACAGCGGGCTGTCGCCCGGTTCGGCATCCTTGGGCAGAACCGGGTTCGGGCGGTTGTTCGGGTCAAAGGCCGGCAGGCTGGCCATCGACAGGATCTCGCCGGTCTTGACATCCATGATGATGGCGGCGGCCCCCTTGGCGTTCATCATGGTCATCCCGGCGCCCAGGATTTCCTCGACCGCCGCCTGAACCGTCAGATCGAGCGACAGCTCCAGCGGGGCGCCCGCCTGCGCCGGATCGCGCAGACGGGCGTCCATCGCCTTTTCCACGCCGGCGGTGCCGATCACCTCGGCCGAATGGACGCCTTCGGCGCCAAAGGAACTGCCGCCCAGCACATGTGCGGCCAGCGTGCCATTGGGGTAAAGCCGCATCTCGCGCGGGCCAAACAGCAAGCCCGGATCGCCGATGTCATGCACGGCCTGCATCTGTTCGGGGCTCAGCACCTTGCGCAGCCAGACAAAACTGCGCCCGTCGGTAAAGCGGCGCAGCAGGTCTTCGGCCTTCATCTCGGGGAACAGCGTGGCCAGTTCTTTCGACACGCGCTCGGGGTCCACCATATCCTTGGGGTGGGCGTAAAGCGCATGGGTCAGCATGTTTGTGGCCAGCACACGGCCGTTGCGGTCGGTGATGTCGGCGCGCTGCGCCAGAATCTCGGCACCAGAGGCCAGAGAACGCGGCTCTGCCGCCTCGGTTGTCGCGACAAAGGCCATGCGGGTGCCGATGGCGGAAAAGGCCAGGAAAAACGCAACACCCAGAACCAGAAGCCGCACCTCGGCCCGGTTGCGCGAGGCGTCGCGCATCTGTTCATGGCGCAAGCGCAGGTTTTCGCTTTCGATCACATCGGGGTTTTCGCCCTGCGCGCGGGCCTTGAGAATGCGGGCAAGCGGGCGAAGCGGGGTGCGCGTCACAGCGGGTCCTCCTCGGGGGTGATCTGCCCCTGAACCATCACCGAATTGTCGATGGTGCCAAAAAACTCCTGCACCGCCGGATAGGACAGGTTGGCTGCATCGCCAAACTGCGTCGGCTCCAGCGGCATCAGGCCAAGCCGGTCGAAATTGGCCGACGACAATTCGCGCAGGCGGTCGGGGCGGTTCAGATAGGCCCATTCGGCACGTTGCAGGGCCAGCGCCTCGCGCAGGTTGCCGATCTCGGCATTGAGCGCCGAGACCTCGCGCAGCGCCTCACGCGTGTCGTAATGTTCGCGGTAAGCCCAGAACCCCAGACCGAGGATGGCGATGAAGGACAAGACGTAAATGACGGGGCGCATCAGCGGCGTCCTTTCTTTTGCGGCGGTTCCGGCAAGCCAAGGGCCGAAGGGTCCATGGTCTGGGCAGGGGCTGCGGTGCGGCGGCCAATGCGCAGCTTGGCCGAGCGGGCCCGGGGGTTTTCGTTCAGCTCCGCCTCATCCGGGCCGACCGCGCGCTTGGTCACAAGATCGAAGCGGGCGGTGTTGATGGCGGTTTGCGGCGCATAACGATTGGCATTCGCCTCGGTCCCCGAGGCCAGTTGGAAAAACCGCTTCACGATGCGGTCCTCGAGACTGTGAAAACTGACCACCGCCAGCAGGCCACCGGGCCGGAGCGCGCGTTCCGCCGCCATCAGCCCTTCGGCCAGTTCGGAAAATTCCGTGTTCACCGCGATTCGGATCGCCTGAAAGCTGCGTGTCGCGGGGTGGCTTTGCCCCGGCTTGGGGCGCGGCAGGCAGCGCGCCACGATCTCGGCCAGTTGCAGCGTGGAGGTGATCGGGGCGCGGGTGCGGTGTTCGACGATCGCATGGGCGATGCGGCGCGAGGCGCGTTCCTCGCCGTAGTGATACAGAATATCGGCCAGCCGGGTTTCCTCGGCGGTGTTTACCAGATCGGCGGCCGAGGGGCCGTCTTGCGACATGCGCATGTCAAGCGGGCCATCCTTCATGAAGGAAAACCCGCGCTCGGCCTGATCCAGTTGCATCGAACTCACGCCAAGATCCAGCACCACCCCATCGAGCGGCCCGGGCGCATAACGGTCAAGGTTGGAAAACGTGCCCGCCACCAGCGTCAACCGGTCGCCATAATCCGCCCGCCAGCCCTCGGCCATCTGCAAGGCCAGCGGGTCGCGGTCCACCCCGATCACACGGGCGCCTGCATCCAGCAGCGCGCGGGCATAGCCCCCGGCCCCGAACGTGCCATCCAGCCACAGCCCGCCAATCGGCGCGCACAGATCAAGAATGGGGCGGAGCAGCACCGGGATATGGGGCGCGCGAGCCTGCGGCTGATCGCCTGGCGCTGTCATGTCAGACCGCCTTTGGGTAACGGCCAACCACCGCAAGGGCATCTTCGCCGTCATCGTCATCATCGTCGTCGCCGAACATGTCGCGATAGGTATCGGCACGCCACAGCGAAAAGCGGTCGGTCGCACCGGCCAAGGCCGACTCGACGCCCTCTTTGATCATGTCGGGGGTCAGTCCCAGCTTTTCCCGCACCGGGCCGGGCAGGACGATGCGGCCATCGTCGTCGATTTCCACCGTGGCCGAGCGGGTGATGAGGTCACGCTCCGCCTTGATCCGGTCCTTGGAGCCGAGCGGAATGGTTTCGACCCATTTGGCAAGCGCATCGGCGCCCGCCATCGAATAGCAATCGCAGAACTGACGGTTCTTGCCGCCGTAAACGATGATCATGCGGGTGCGGGGGCTTTCGGCGGTGCGGGTATCTCCGGCGTCGAGGACACGTCGAAACGGTGCCGGGATCAGGACCCGAGCCTTGGAATCTACCTTTTGGTAGTATTCACCGCGAAACATATCCGACATCTTGCCTGAGCTTTCGCCCGTCCCTTTCCGTGCCTGTGGCCCGTTGACCGGGCCTTAGAAATGCGTACGGCGGATCGAGCTGCTGCCACTGCTCGATCCGCCGCCTGTCCCATCGCTGGGCGTCCAGCTACGCGCGCCACCTGGGGGAGATGTCTGCTCGCTCGCGCGCCGGATTGTATGAAGCCTGACTGTTCGCCTGTTTGCGGTCTTGAAGCTGCCGCTGCTGTTCGTACTGCCCGTCTCGATGCACAAGGGATGACATGGGATTGGCTGGGACGCAACGGGAATTTTCGGGCGCATCCGGGCAGATCTGGTTCCGGGCCGCCCCCGGCAACAGCATCTAGCGGCGACAATCGGCAGATCACAGCAAATTATAGGCAGTCACAGCCGCGTGAGCGCTATATCTAGTGGCGTGATTTTTTCCCAACATTTCCCGGAACTCTTGAAAAAACTTTGGCCGGCGGCTCTGCAAAATCCGTTCAGCGCCCGGAAGATACGCCAAAATGGCAAGAACCCGGCATTTCTGCCGGGTTTTCCCAGAAATTCCCAATTCCGTGATTCGACGTGAACGCGCTTTCCCGGTTGATCCCGGCGCCGCCCGACGGCTCAGGCCATGCCGCCTGCGATCAACCGATGGGCAAGGCGGGCATAGGCCTCGGCCTCGGGGGCATCGGTGGCGGCGATCGGGGTGCCCGCATCCCCCGCCTCGCGCACGGCAAGGGTCAGCGGCAGGTCGCCAAGGAAGGGCAGATCCAGCCGCTCGGCATCCGCCTTGACGCCGCCATGACCAAAGATCTGCGTCTCGTGCCCGCAGTTGGGGCAGCAGAAGGTGGACATGTTTTCGATCAGCCCAAGCACCGGGGTCTTGAGCTTCTGGAACATGTCAAGCGCCTTGCGCGCATCCAGAAGCGCCACATCCTGCGGCGTGGACACGACGATAGCGCCGGTGAGTTGCGTGCGCTGGCACAGCGTCAACTGGATGTCGCCGGTGCCGGGCGGAAGGTCGATCAGCAGGATATCAAGCTCTCCCCAGGCGACCTGGGTCAGCAGTTGCTGCAACGCGCCCATGATCATCGGGCCGCGCCAGATCACCGCCTCGTCGTCCTTCAGCATCAGGCCAAGCGACATCATCGTGACGCCATGCGCCTTGATCGGCTCGATGATCTTGCCATCGGGACTGCCGGGGCGGCGGGTGACGCCCATCATGCGCGGCTGGCTGGGGCCATAGATATCGGCATCGAGCAAGCCAACGCGGCGGCCCTGGCGCGCCAAGGCGACGGCAAGGTTGGATGACACGGTGGATTTTCCGACCCCGCCCTTGCCGGAGCCGATGGCGATGATCCGGTCGATGCCAGAGAGTTTCTGCGGCCCGCCCTGGTGTGGCGTCGGGTGCTGACCGATCTTGAGGCTGGGCGCCGGCGGCTTGGGGGCCGGACCATGCGCGGTGGTGACGGCCTGCACCGATGTGACGCCCGGCACGGCACGCACCGCCGCCTCGGCCTGCGGCTGCAACGCCGCGATCTGCCGCGCCTCCTCGGGGCTGGCCGCTTCGATCACGAATCGGACCGAGCCTCCGTCAATGGTAAGCGCGCGAATCGTGTCTTTTGACACAAGCGTTGTGCCGTCTGGCAGCGCAATGCCTGCCAGCGCAGCCATGACATCTTCGCGCGAAACGCTCATCGGGATTTTCCTTCTGCCTGACCTTTTGGCACAGTTGCGGTCTTTGCCCGAAAGCTCAAGGTTTGCTTGACCGAATGCTCAAGTTTTATTCGAAGGCGCTGAAATTAATAACGTTTTTGTGACAATAAGCCATGCGGTCGCTGCATGGCAGCATTGCACCCGATGGCTATTGTGCAGGTGCAGCAATTGCCCCATGTTACCCCTAACAAAGCGGCAGAACGCTGCACCCGAAATTGAATTGAGAGGCTAGAGTATCATGGCTTTTGTTAACTCCTCGCGTGCTACCACCGTTGGCATCGCAGACCGGGCGGCAGCCGTCGTGAAAACCATCCGCGTTGCGCTGGAACGTCGCCGCATCTTCAAACAGACCGTGCGGGAACTGCAATCCCTGTCGAACCGCGAATTGGCGGACCTTGGGATTCACCGCAGCATGATCACCCGCGTGGCCAATGAGGCTGCTTACGGCAAGTGAGTTTCTTTGCGAGGCCCCCTCTCCTCCTCCCTGGGGTCTGTAGCAAAAGCGTCGGCATCAACCTCCTCCCTGATGCCGACGCCCTTTAAACCGGAGCGAAGGCTCCTATCTGATACGAGACGCCCTCCTCCTCCCTGGGCTGATCGGAAAAGCGGCATCCTTTCTCCTCCTCCCTGAGGGTGCCGCGCAAATTCGGGGGCGACTTGGCCCCCTCATCGCTTCGAACGGCTCCTCCTCCTCCCTGAGCCGGTCGGAATGGCGGCGGCCCCCTCCTCCTCCCTGGGGTCGCCGCACCCGTTTCGGGCCGAATGGCCCAACACCTTCGGTGCTGTCCCCTCCTCCTCCCTGGGGCAGAACTGAAAGCGGAACCTTGGCCCCCTCCTCCTCCCTGGGGTCTGGGTTTCCTGTAAGGTCGGCCCCCTCCTCCTCCCTGGGGCTGGCCGTGAATGATGCGGCGGCGCCCCTCCTCCTCCCTGGGCGTCGCCGTTTTCATTTCAGGGGGATTTTCGCCCTTGCGGTTGCCACAGTGCTTGCGCATCGTCGCGGCAAACGGGGGCATGATGCGGATTTCCTTGATCTCAGCGGCACTTGTCGCGGCGCTTGTCGGCTATGGATCGACGATTGCACTTGTGCTGGCCGCGGCGGCGGCGGTCGGCGCAGATGCGGCACAGACCACAAGCTGGGTGCTGGCGGTCAGCCTTGCCAAGGCGCTGGGGTCGGCCTGGCTTTCGGCGTGGAACCGGGTGCCGGTTGTGCTGGCCTGGTCCACGCCGGGAGCTGCGCTGATTGCCGCCACGACGGGGGTCAGCATGGCCGAGGCGGTGGGCGCCTTTGTGCTGGCTGCCGGGTTGATCGTGCTGACCGCTCTGGTGCGGCCTTTGGGGCGGCTGGTCGCGGCGATTCCCGACGGAATTGCAGCGGCGATGCTGGCCGGCGTCCTGCTGCCATTCTGCCTGAAGGGCGCGCTGGCGGCCGAGGCCGCGCCGGGCCTCGTGTTGCCGATGCTGGCGGTGTTTGCGCTGGTAAGGCTATGGAACCCGGCGCTTGCGGTGCTTGCCGCCCTCGCGGCGGGGGTGGCGCTGGCCTTTGGCACGGGTGCGGCGGTGATGCCGGACCTGAGCTTTCCGGCCCCTGCCCCGGTGTTCATCTGGCCTGAATGGAACGGGGCGGTGCTGATCGGGCTTGGCGTGCCGCTGTATCTGGTGACGATGGCCAGCCAGAACCTGCCCGGCTTTGCGGTGATGCGTGCGGCGGGATATGCCCCCCCGGTCACGCGCGCGCTGGCCGTGACGGGCGGGGTTTCGGCGGTATCGGCGCTGTTTGGCGCCCATACCGTGAACATGGCGGCGATCACCGCGGCGATCTGCATGGGCGATGAGGTGCACCCCGACCGGGATCAGCGCTGGAAAGTGGGCCTTGCCTATGCCGGCGCCTGGGTGGCCTTGGGCCTGTGTTCGCCTGCGATTCTGCTGCTGCTGGCGGCGCTGCCGCCACAGGTGATGGGCGCCCTGGTGGCGCTCGCGCTGCTTGGCCCGTTGATGGGGGCGCTGGCCGGGGCCTTTGCGGCGCTGGACACGCGGTTTGCGGCGACGATCACACTGGCCGTCGGCGGATCGGGCGTTGTGGTGTTTGGCGTTGGTGCCGCGTTCTGGGGGCTGCTGACGGGCCTTGCGATCTATGGGCTGGAGCGCGCAAAGACGGCGGGCAAGCCCTAGAACGGAACATCATCCACCTGATCGGCGGCGGTGACAAAGCGCGCGACCAGTTTCTTGAGGCCGGAATGGTCGAAATCGACATCCAGCTTGTCGCCTTCGATGCCTGTCACATGACCGTAGCCGAATTTCTGGTGGAACACCCGGTCGCCAATGGAAAAGGCAGAGATCGCCTCGGCGTCGATGGTGATGTGGCGGGCTTCCCGTGGCTGCTGCACCGGGCGCTGCGTGGCCCCTTGCAGGCGCCGCCACCCCGGCGAGTTGTAAACATCGGCCTTGGCCACCCGCTCCTCCAGCCCGGAGCCGAAGCCAACGCTGGCCGCCGCGCCGAAGCCGCCGCCATAAAGGCCGGGCGGGGTCAGGACATCGACGTGATCGGCGGGCAGTTCGTCGATGAAGCGGCTGGGCAGTTGCGATTGCCATTGGCCATAGACCCGGCGGTTGGAGGCAAAGCTGATGGTGCACAGCCGCTCGGCCCGGGTGATGCCGACGTAAGCCAGACGGCGTTCCTCCTCCACCCCTTTCAGGCCCGATTCGTCCATGCTGCGCTGGCTGGGGAACAGCCCGTCCTCCCACCCCGGCAGGAACACCACCGGGAATTCCAGCCCCTTGGCGGCGTGCAGCGTCATGATGGAAATCTTTTCGGACGCTTCTTCCGTCTCGTTGTCCATGATGAGGCTGACGTGTTCGAGGAAGCCTTGCAGATTGTCGAACTGTTCCAGCGCCTTGACGAGTTCCTTGAGGTTGTCGAGCCGCCCCGGCGCCTCGGGCGTCTTGTCGTTCTGCCACATCGCGGTGTAGCCCGATTCGTCCAGAATCACCTCGGCCAGCGCGATATGGTTGTAATCGGGCGTCAGCGTCGCCTGATGCCAGCGGTCGATGGCTTCGACGAACTGGCGCAACTGGCCGCCGCCCTTGCCGCCGATGGTGCCCTTGGCCACCGCCTCGCGCGCGCCATCCAGAAGCGACACGCCCGCCGCGCGGGCCATGCGCTGGATATCGCCCTGCGCCTTGTCGCCAAGGCCGCGCTTGGGGGTGTTGATTACACGCTCGAACGCCAGATCATCGTCGGGCGACACGGCAAGACGGTAATAGGCCATCGCGTCGCGAATCTCGGCCCGTTCATAGAATCGCGGGCCGCCGATCACGCGGTAGGGCAGGCCGATGGTCAGGAAACGGTCCTCGAAGGCGCGCATCTGATGGCTGGCGCGCACCAGAATCGCCTGATGGTCAAGGCTGACCGGGTCCATGCCACGGGTGCCGCGCTGCAAAGCCTCGGCCTCCTCGCCGATCCAGCGCGCTTCTTCCTCGCCGTCCCAGTGGCCGATCAGGCGGACCTTTTCGCCCGGCTCGCCGGCTGTCCACAGCGTCTTGCCCAGCCGACCCTTGTTGGCGGCAATGACGCCCGACGCGGCGGCGAGGATATGCGCGGTGGAGCGGTAGTTCTGTTCCAGCCGCACCACGGTGGCGCCCGGAAAATCCTTTTCAAACCGCAGGATATTGCCCACCTCGGCCCCGCGCCAGCCATAGATCGACTGGTCGTCATCCCCCACGCAGCAAATGTTGCGATGCCCCTGCGCCAGCAGCCGCAGCCAGAGGTATTGGCAGATGTTGGTGTCCTGATACTCGTCCACCAGAATATAGCGGAACCAGCGCTGATACTGACCCAGCACATCGGGATGCGCCTGAAAGATGGTGACGCAATGCAGCAGCAGGTCGCCGAAATCGGTCGCGTTCAGGGTGCGCAGACGGTCCTGATAGGCGGCGTAAAGCTCGGTCCCCATGTTGTTGAAGCCCGACGCCTCGGCCGAGGGCACGTTCATCGGGGTCAGCGCGCGATTCTTCCAACCATCGATCATCCCGGCGAGCATCCGGGCGGGCCAGCGCTTTTCGTCGATGTTGGCGGCACTGATCAGCTGCTTGAGCAGCCTGATCTGGTCGTCGGTATCCAGAATGGTGAAATTGGGCTTCAGCCCCGCCAGTTCGGCATGCCGGCGCAGGATCTTCACCGACAGCGAGTGGAAGGTGCCCATCCACGGCATCCCCTCGGCCACCTGACCCAGCAGGCGGCCGACGCGGTCCTTCATCTCGCGCGCGGCCTTGTTGGTGAAGGTGACGGCCAGGATTTCATTCGGGCGGGCGCGGTTGGTGTTCAGAAGATGCACGATCCGCGTGGTCAGCGCCTTGGTCTTGCCGGTGCCGGCCCCCGCCAGCATCAGCACCGGGCCATCCAACGCCTCGACCGCCGCACGCTGCGCGGGGTTCAGGTCATCCAGGTAGGGCGCAGGCCGAGCGGCCATGGCACGCTGCGACAGCGGCACCGAGGCGGGTGCGGCGGCGGCCTCGAAGGCGTCATTTTCATCCCAATCGCTCATATCCTCTTTATACGCCGGATTAAGCCGATGAAAAGTGTCTGTTCGTGACTTGTTCACTTTTCCGCCGGGTCTTGACGGCGTTCGCAGCTGCAAAGATTGCCCTGCATATTTCGCAAACTTTGCAATTTTGTAACGCAGCACACTTGCGCTGCATTGCAGCACCAATAGAGTGAGGGCACCTGAGCCTTCACGATGGAGTGACCGATGCCCGAGTTCCGCAAGATTCTTGTCGCCAACCGGGGGGAGATCGCCATTCGGGTGATGCGGGCCGCCAACGAGATGGGCAAGAAAACCGTCGCGGTTTTCGCCGAAGAAGACAAGCTGTCGCTGCACCGCTTCAAGGCGGATGAGGCCTATCGCATCGGCGAGGGTCTGTCGCCGGTGGGGGCCTATCTGTCGATCCCCGAAATCATCCGCGTGGCCAAGATGAGCGGCGCAGATGCGATCCATCCCGGCTATGGGCTGCTTTCGGAAAACCCAGATTTCGTCGAAGCCTGCGATCAGGCGGGGATCACGTTCATCGGGCCGCAGGCCGATACGATGCGCGCACTGGGCGACAAGGCCTCGGCCCGGCGGGTCGCGATCGAAGCCGGGGTGCCGGTCATCCCGGCGACAGATGTGCTGGGCGATGACATGGAGATCATCAAGCGGCAGGCGCGCGAGGTCGGCTATCCGCTGATGCTCAAGGCGTCGTGGGGCGGCGGCGGGCGCGGGATGCGGCCGATCCTGTCCGAGGATGAGTTGGAAGCCAAGGTGCGCGAGGGCCGGCGCGAGGCAGAGGCGGCCTTTGGCAATGGCGAGGGCTATCTGGAAAAGATGATCCAGCGCGCCCGCCATGTCGAGGTGCAGATCCTTGGCGACAAGCATGGCAACATCTACCACCTGTGGGAACGCGACTGCACCGTGCAACGGCGCAACCAGAAGGTGGTCGAACGTGCGCCCGCCCCCTATCTGACCGAAGCCCAGCGCGCCGAAGTCTGCGAGATGGGCCGCAAGATCTGTGCCCATGTGAATTACGAATGCGCCGGAACGGTCGAGTTCCTGATGGATATGGACACCGGCAAGTTCTATTTCATCGAGGTCAATCCGCGTGTTCAGGTCGAACATACCGTCACCGAGGAAGTGACGGGGATCGACATCGTTCAGGCGCAGATCCTGATCGAGGAAGGCAAGACCCTGGCCGAGGCGACGGGCATCGCAAGCCAGGCCGAGGTCAAGCTGAACGGTCATGCGCTGCAATGCCGGGTGACGACCGAAGACCCGCTGAACAACTTCATCCCCGATTACGGTCGGCTCACCGCCTATCGCTCGGCCACGGGCAACGGCATCCGGCTGGATGGCGGCACGGCCTATGCCGGGGGGGTGATCACCCGCTATTACGACTCGCTGCTGGTGAAGGTGACAGCCCATGCCCAGACGCCGGAAAAGGCGATCAAGCGGATGGACCGGGCCTTGCGCGAGTTTCGGATTCGTGGCGTGGCGACGAATATCGAATTCGTCATCAACCTGCTGCAACACCCGACCTTTCTGGACTACAGCTATACGACCAAGTTCATCGACACGACGCCTGACCTGTTCACCTTCCGCAAGCGGCGGGACCGGGCGACCAAGATCCTGACCTATATCGCGGACATCACGGTGAACGGGCATCCCGAAACGGCAGGCCGCCCCAAACCGCCGGCCGATGCACGCGCGCCAAAGCCGCCAAAACTGCGCGCCGAGCCGCAGATGGGCACTCGCAACCTGCTGGAACAGCAGGGCCCGCAGGCGGTCGCCGACTGGATGAAGGCACAAAAGAAGGTGCTGCTGACCGACACCACCATGCGCGACGGGCATCAGTCCTTGCTGGCGACGCGGATGCGGTCGATCGACATGATCAAAATCGCCCCGGCCTATGCGGCGCATCTGCCACAGCTGTTCAGTGTCGAATGCTGGGGCGGGGCCACCTTCGATGTGGCCTATCGGTTCTTGCAGGAATGCCCCTGGCAGCGGCTGCGCGACTTGCGGGCGCAGATGCCCAACCTGATGACGCAGATGCTGCTGCGCGCCTCGAACGGCGTGGGCTACACCAATTATCCCGACAATGTGGTGCAAAGTTTCGTCAAGCAGGCCGCCGAAACCGGCGTCGATGTATTCCGCGTGTTCGATTCGCTCAACTGGGTGGAAAACATGCGCGTCGCGATGGATGCCGTGCTGGAGGCGAACAAGCTCTGCGAGGGCACGATCTGCTATACCGGCGACCTGCTGGACCCGGAGCGGTCGAAATATGACCTGAAATACTATGTCGAGCGCGCGAGGGAGTTGAAGGCGGCGGGCGCGCATGTGCTGGGCCTCAAGGATATGGCGGGGCTGCTCAAGCCGGCGGCGGCGCGGATCCTGATCAAGACGCTGAAGCAGGAAATCGGCCTGCCCGTGCATTTCCACACCCACGACACCTCGGGTGCGGCGGCGGCCACGGTGCTGGCGGCCTGCGATGCCGGGGTGGATGCGGTGGATGCGGCGATGGATGCGTTTTCGGGCGGCACGTCACAGCCCTGCCTTGGCTCGATCGTCGAAGCCCTGCGCCATACCGACCGCGACACGGGGCTTGATATCGGCGCGATCCGTGAGATTTCCAATTATTGGGAACATGTGCGGGCGCAATATGCCGCATTTGAATCGGGCATTCCTGCCCCCGCGTCCGAGGTCTATCTGCACGAAATGCCGGGCGGTCAGTTCACCAACCTCAAGGCGCAGGCGCGGTCCTTGGGGCTGGAGGAGCGCTGGCCCGAGGTGGCGCAAGCCTATGCCGATGCCAACCAGATGTTTGGCGACATCGTGAAGGTGACACCCAGTTCCAAGGTCGTGGGCGACATGGCGCTGATCATGGTGGCCCAGGGTCTGACCCGGGCACAGGTCGAAAACCCGGATGTCGATGTCGCTTTCCCCGACTCGGTCGTGGACATGCTGCGCGGCAATCTGGGGCAACCGCACGGTGGCTGGCCCGAAGGCATCCTGAAAAAGGTGCTCAAGGGCGAGCCCCCGCTGACCGAGCGCCCGGGCAAGACCCTGCCACCGGTCGATCTGGATGAGGTGCGGGCCAAGCTCGCCAAGGATCTCAACATCGGTCAGGAGGAGGCCGATGGCGAAATTCTGGATGACGAGGATCTGAACGGATATCTGATGTATCCCAAGGTGTTCATGGATTACCGCGCCCGCCATCGGATGTATGGCCCGGTGCGGGTGCTTCCGACGCGCACGTTCTTTTACGGCATGACGTCGGGCGAGGAGATCACGGCCGAGATCGATCCCGGCAAGACGCTTGAGATCCGCCTGCAAGCGGTGGGTGACGTGTCGGAAGATGGCGATGTGAAAGTGTTCTTTGAACTGAACGGCCAGCCGCGCGTGATCCGCGTGCCCAATCGCGCGATCAAGGCGAAAACCGCCGCGCGCCCTAAGGCGGCCGAGGGCAATCCGGGCCATATCGGCGCGCCGATGCCCGGATCGGTGGCCAGTATCGCGGTCACAGTGGGGCAAAAGGTGCGCGCGGGCGATCTGTTGCTGACCATCGAGGCGATGAAGATGGAAACCGGGCTGCACGCCGACCGTGAGGCGACCGTCAAGGCCCTTCATGTTCATGCCGGAAGCCAGATCGACGCAAAAGACCTTCTGATCGAGCTTGAATAACCGTTCCTGACCAAAGACTTGAAGGCACCTGCCGCGCGCGGGTGCCTTGTTTTTTGGGCGGCAGCAGGGGGATCAGGAAAAAACCGCGCACGGATGCATTTTCCTCTTGCAGCCATCGGCGCCATCCCCTAAATCACCGCTCACCGAAACGGAGTGCGGGCGTAGCTCAGGGGTAGAGCATAACCTTGCCAAGGTTAGGGTCGTGAGTTCGAATCTCATCGCCCGCT
>JALOSF010000085.1 GCA_025458525.1 Cypionkella sp.
TGCAGCCGGTCATTCAGGGCCTGTTCGAAGAATTCGCCCCCGAAAAGACCGTCTACAAGGATTGGCCGCGCATCGCCTATCGCGACAGTCTGCTGTGGTATGGGTCCGACAAGCCCGATCTGCGCAACCCGATCAAGATGCAGGTGGTGAGCGAGCATTTCCGCGGCTCCGGCTTTGCGGTCTTTGCCAAGCTGCTGGAGCAGGAGGGCACCCAGATCCGCGCCATTCCCGCACCGAAAGGTGGCAGCCGCAAGTTCTGCGACCGCATGAACGCCTTTGCCCAAAGCCAAGGCCTGCCGGGCATGGGCTATATCTTCTGGCGCGAGGCCGAGGATGGGTCGGGCATGGAAGCCGCAGGCCCGCTTGCAAAGAACATCGGCCCGGAACGGACCGAGGCGATCCGCCAACAGCTTGGCCTTGGCCTTGGCGATGCAGCCTTCTTCCTTGGCGGCAAGCCCGAAGCCTTCGAGGCGGTGGCCGGGCGCGCGCGCAACGTGATCGGCGAAGAACTGGGCCTGACCGAAAAGGACTGCTTCCGCTTTGCCTGGATCGTCGATTTCCCGATGTATGAGAAAACCGACGACGGCAAGATCGACTTCAGCCACAACCCCTTCCGACCCGCTGGAGGTTTATGCCTATCAGTATGACCTTGCCTGCAACGGCTATGAACTCATCTCTGGCGGCATCCGCAACCACAAGCCCGAGATCATGTTCAAGGCGTTCGAACTGGCGGGCTATCCGAATTCAGAGGTGGAAAAGCGGTTCGGCGGCATGGTCAAGGCGTTCAAATACGGCGCCCCGCCCCATGGCGGCTGTGCGGCGGGGATCGACCGGATCGTGATGCTCTTGGCCGATACCACCAACATCCGCGAGGTCATCATGTTCCCGATGAACCAGCGCGCCGAAGACCTGCTGATGGGTGCGCCCAGCGAGCCCACCAACGAGCAATTGCGCGAGTTGCGCCTGCGCGTCCTGCCGCGCGACGCCTGATGTATCACGCCACCGTCCCTGTCTTTCGCCATTACCTCGGCCAGATGGCCGAGATCGTGGACAAGGCAGGGCGGACGGCGCTGGAGGCGCGGATTGCCGACAGCTTTTCCGCGACCCAGCATTTTGCCACCGCCACAGGCTTTACGTTGCGCATCGCCTGCCCTCTGGCCGGCCGCCCGGTTCCCGATCTGCCAACGGCGCTTGCCCCGCGCATGGCGGTGGCGCGGGCCACGCTGGGGGCGATGAAACCGGCAGAGTTTGACGGGGCCGAAGGGCGGCGGATTTCCCATCGCGCAGGTTTTACCGACCTTGACCAACCCGCGCGGGACTTCGTCTTTCTTTACGGGCTTCCGAATTTTTTCTTTCATGTAACAATGGGTTACGCAACCCTGCGCGCCGCCGGCGTGCCGCTGGGCAAGGGCGATTTCGACGGATTTCACGGCTATCCGCCCGATTTCCACTTTGACTGAGGGCCTGCGCCACCCGGTTTTTGCAGATCCCCGGTGCAAAGCAGCCCGCTAGCGATTATGGTGGTGGCAAGGTTCAGGACCGCCAGATGACGCAAGACACCACCACCGCGGCCTTCCGCTTTGGCTATGGCCTGCCGCTTCCGGCGCAGGCCGCGACCGAACCTGCCTCGATGCTGGCGGCGTTGCGCGGGGCCGATGCGATGGCCAGCACCTATCGCGGCCCCCGTCTGGACGATCTGACTGATGCAATGGCAGGGGCGGATGCCAACCTGCGACTCTCGCGCCGGGCCAAACCGCCCGAATCGGAGGCCGCGCGCAAGGAATACCGCCGCGCGGTGGCCGAGCTGGAAACCATCGCCCTGACCGCCGCAAAGACCACCTTTGCCCGCGCGCTGGATGCCACCGACGGGATGCGCGAACGCCTGGTCCAGTTCTGGGCCGATCATTTTACCACCAAGGCACGGTCGCGCCGCGATGCCCCGCTGCCCGCCACCTTTGTCGAGGAAGCGATCCGCCCCTTCATCTCGGACCGTTTTGCCGACATGTTGCGCGCTGTGGTGCAGCATCCCGCCATGCTGGGATATCTGGACCAGTCGCTGTCCTTTGGCCCCAATTCCCGTGTGGGCCAAAGACGCGGCCGCGGGCTGAACGAAAACCTCGCGCGTGAGCTGTTGGAACTGCACACGCTGGGCAGCGGCTATACCCAGCAGGATGTGACGCAGATGGCCGAACTCCTGACCGGGCTGACGATGGGCAAGGCTGGCCCCACCTTTGACAAGCGCCGGGCAGAGCCGGGGGCCGAGATCGTGCTGGGCCAAAGCTATGACGGCGACACGCTGGAGACGGTGTTTCGCGCGCTTGACGATCTGGCCGAACATCCGCAGACCGCGGCCCATATCTCGCACAAGCTGGCCGTGCATTTCGTGGCCGACGCACCGAACGCCGATCTCGTGCGGGCGATGACCGACGCGTGGCGTGCCTCGGGCGGTGATCTTCTGGCGGTGTCAGAGGCGCTTTTGATGCACCCCGCAGCCTGGAGCCCGGGGCAAGAAAAGGCCCGCCAACCCTATGATTTCATGGTGGCAGCCCTGCGCGCGCTTGGACTGACCGGCAGCGATGTCATGCAGATGCAGGACGCCCTGTTCCGGCGCCATATCCTTAACCCGATGGCTACAATGGGCCAACCCTGGCAGGCCCCCGCTGGCCCCGATGGCTGGGAAGAAGCGCCCGCTGCCTGGATCACGCCCGAGGCGATGGCCGCCCGCATCACCTGGGCGATGGATATCCCGCAACAGCTGCGCACACCCTTGCCCGAACCCGAAGCGCTGATGACACGCTGCCTTGGCGCAAACCTTGGCGGGCGGCTGGCCTGGGTGGTTCCGCGGTCGGAAAACATCCGCGAAGCCGTCGGCCTTGTGCTGGCCAGCCCCGAATTCAACCGAAGGTAGCCGCCATGGACCGTCGCCTGTTTCTGAAGGCCCTGACCGCATCGGCCTGTTCCGCGGCCGCCCACCCGATGATGACCACCGTCACCCTGGCCGGTTCGGGGGGCAGCGCGCCCTTGGGGGACCACAGGCTGGTGGTGGTGGTCCTGCGCGGCGCGATGGACGGGCTGGATGTGGTGCGGCCCACGGGTGACGCGCTGTTCGCCGGGTACCGCCCCACACTATCGCCGGCGGATGGCCCCGATCTGACCGGCTATTTCAGCCTCAACCCGCTGCTGTCGGGCCTGATGCCGCTGTGGCAGGCGGGGCAGCTTGGGTTTGTGCATGCCACCTCCACGCCCTACCGCGACCAGCGCAGCCATTTCGACGGGCAGGATATTCTGGAGGCCGGGACGGGCCTTGATGTGCCCGATGGTGCGGTGCGCGATGGCTGGCTGAACCGGATGTTGCAAGCGGTGCCGGGGCTGACTGCGCAGACCGCCTTTGCGATCGGCACCGAATCGGCGCCCGTGCTGTATGGCCCGGCCCCCGTCAGCAACTGGCAGCCTGATCTGCGGCTGGATCTGTCATCGCAAAGCCGGCTGCTGCTTGAACATGTCTATCACGACGACCCGCTGTTCCGCGACGCCGCGGCCGAGGCGCTGATGTTGACGGAACGTCTGGACAGATCGGCGATGGAAAGCGGCATGGCCGGGCCAAAGCCCGACGAAGGCCGCCTTGCCGAGATCGACAAGCTGGTCGATTTTGCGGCGGCCCGTCTGCGCGAGGAGACGCGGGTGGCGGCCTTTTCGCTGAACGGCTGGGACACGCATCGCAACCAGGCGGGCGGCATCACCGCACCGCTGCGGCGGCTGGAACGGGTTGTGCTGCGCATGGCCGAACAGCTTGGCCCGCAGATCTGGGGCAAGACGGTGGTGCTGGCGATGACCGAATTTGGCCGCACGGTTGCAGAAAACGGCTCCAAGGGCACCGATCACGGCACCGGCGGCGCGATGCTGATGGCGGGGGGCGCCTTGCGGGGTGGGCGGGTGCTTGGCGCCTGGCCGGGGCTGGAGGAGGCCGCGCTCTACGACCGCCGCGACCTGCTGCCCACCACCGATGTGCGCGCCTGGGCAGCCTGGGCGATGCGGGGCCTTTACGGGTTTGACCGCAGCCTGCTTGAAACCGGCATTTTTCCGGGGCTGAGCATGGGGGACGATCCTGGCCTGTTGATCTGAGGCCGCGAAAATCCCCATTGCGCGCTGTGTGGTCCACGGCACATAACGCCAAGACCCAACCGAGGCGCCCCGATGCAGTTCCACTCCCCCCAAGGCCAGCCGGTCCCGAACTGGACCCCGCCACCGCACCCGCGCGGGCTTGTCCTGAGCGGCCGGCTCGTGCGGATCGAGCCCTTGGAAGCCGATGCCCATGCCGCCAGCCTGCACGCCGCCTTTTCGGGGGATGATGCGCTGTGGGACTTCATGCCTTATGGCCCGTTCTCCTCGGCCTCGGCCTATCACCGCTGGGTCAAGGAACATCAGGGACGCGCGGACCCGGTGTTTTTTGCCCTGTGCGCCGCCGATACCGGCCACGCGCTTGGTGTTGCATCTTATCTGCGCATCACGCCAGAGGCAGGCAGCATTGAGGTCGGCAACATCTGTCTGTCTGCCGCGCTACAGCGCACGCCGGCCGCGACAGAGGCGATGGTGCTGATGATGGGCTGGGCCTTTGGCGCGGGCTATCGGCGGTATGAATGGAAGTGCAACGCCCTGAACCTGCCCTCACGCCGGGCGGCGCAGCGCCTTGGCTTCAGCTTCGAGGGCATTTTCCGCAACCACATGGTGGTCAAGGGCCGCAATCGCGACACCGCCTGGTTTTCGGTGATCGACAGCGAATGGCCCGCCTTGCAAGAGGCGTTCAAGGCCTGGCTCTCTGCGGCCAATTTCGACGAAACGGGACAGCAAAGGGAGCGCCTGTCGGATCTGTCGCGCCTGGTGCGCGCAGCCTCTGACCCCGGGTTGGAGCGGGCCTAGAACCGCGGTCCCTCTTGCAAGCGGCGGCGCACCAGCGCGCGCAGTTCCGGCATGCCCTCAGACCCGGCCTCGGCCGCCCCGGCGGCCGTTGCAAGCGCGGTGTCCCCGGCGCTGCGCGCGACGCCGCCGATGAAGCGCGCCAGGTAGGCACGCGCCGGGGCATCAAGACTGGCTGCCATAAGATCGGCCGCATGGGCCAGATCATCGTGAAAGGCCAGCGGATCGGCCTTGGCGGCATGCCCCTCATCCTCCAGCACGACGGGCGAGAACCTGCCCGGAAGATGGCGCAGGATCAGACGCTGAAACCCCGCCATGCGCGGAAAGGGTTTGTCCACAAAGCCCGCGGCCCCGGCGGCCAGTGCGGTCGCCCTGCCTTCGGGATTGCCCGACAGGCCAAGCACCACATGCACCCGACGGCTGACGGCCAGTTCGCGGATCAACCGTTCCCCCGGGCCATCGGGAAGGCCCAGATCGACAATCACCACATCAGGCGCATAGGTGCGCAGATGCGCCCGTGCCTGTTCCATCGTTTCGGCCCGCCGCAGCCGCGCCCCGGATCGCTGGCACATCATGCGCAGCATGTCCGACGCATAGCGGCTATCCTCCACCAAAAGGATCGTGACCCCCGACAGCGGCAGCGCCGCCTGATCGGGCATCGCCCCGCCGCGTGGCAGGAAACTGGGCAACGAAAGGGCATCCGGTCGGTCTGGCACAGGCATGAGGCCCCCGTTTCTTGCTGATGACATCTTTGCATCAGACGCTCGGGTCAGCTAAAATCCGGTTAACGTTCCTGCCGCTGGCTTGCCAAATTTGGCCCTGCGGCACATCGGCCCCTTGCCTCGCAGCACGGGGCTGACCATAACCGGGCCGTTCGCAACAGGGAGACGCTCATGATCGGCCGCCTGAACCATGTCGCCATCGCCGTGCCGGATCTGGCCGCCGCTGCCGCGCAATATGCCGGGCCACTTGGCGCTGCGGTGCGACCGCCGCAGCATGAACCCGATCACGGCGTCACCGTGGTGTTCATCGACCTGCCGAACACCAAGATCGAATTGCTGCATCCTTTGGGCGAAAACTCTCCGATCCAGGGGTTTCTGGACAAGAACCCCGCGGGCGGGATTCACCACATCTGTTATGAGGTGGAAGACATCCTTGCCGCCCGCGACACGCTCAAGGCCGCTGGCGCGCGCGTGCTGGGAAGTGGCGAGCCAAAGATCGGCGCCCATGGCAAGCCGGTGCTGTTCCTGCACCCCAAGGATTTCAACGGCTGCCTGATCGAACTGGAACAGATATGAGCATCACAGCCGTTTTCGTCCTGTTCGCCGTTGTCTGGTTCATGGTGTTCTTCATCGTGCTGCCGCTGCGCCTGACCACCCAGGGCGATGCGGGCAGCGTGGTCGAAGGCACACCGAAAAGCGCACCGCTGAATGAAATCGTGGGCAAGAAGGCGCGGCTGACCACCTTGTGGGCCATTCTCGTCTGGGCTGCATTGGCTGGCATCATCACGTCGGGCGCAATCTCGGTGCGCGATTTCGACTGGATGGGACGCATGCCGCCGGTCAGCACACCGTGATCCGGCAGCTTGACGCCGTGGCGGACCGGGATGCGGTGGCCGGGCTGATGGCGCAAAGTCAGGACTACTGGCTGCTCTGGAAGGGCCGCGCGCCCGATGCGTCCGACGTGGAGGAGTATTTCACCAGCATCCCGCCGGGCCAGGCGGCAGGCACGACGCTGCACCTTGGTCTGGGCGACGGCGGCACGCTGTTGGGGCTGGCAGAGGTGTTTTTCGGCTTTCCCGGGCCGCAGGACGCCTATCTTGGCCTCCTGATCCTTGTGCCCGCTGCGCGCTCTGCCGGGCGGGGCGCCGGATATGTCCGGCAGATCGAAACCCTGTGCCGCACCCGGGGCGCAACTCATCTTTACCTTGCCGTGCTGGAGGCAAATCCACGCGGCGCGGCGTTTTGGGCGCGCATGGGCTTTGCCCCGACCGGCGTGTCGCGGCGCGACACCGATCACGCCGTCCCGCATGTGGTTCACCGCCTTGGCAAGGCGCTCTGACGGCTGGCCAGCGCCACCCCACCCAGGATGAGGAGCGAGGCAAGCGCAAAGCGCAGGCTCATTCCCTCGCCCAGCATGAGCGCCCCGCCCAAGGCGGCGATCATCGGCACGGTCAACTGCGCAACTCCGGCCCGCGCCGCGCCCAGGTGCGGCACCACGCCATACCAAAGCGCATAGCCAAGCCCCGATGTCACCGCGCCCGACACAAGCGCAAGCCAGACGCCACGCGCCTCCATCCCGCCCCAATCGGGCGGCGAGAGCAGGAGGACCCCAACCGCCAGAACCGGCAAAGCTAGGATGAAATTCCAGGCGGTCGCTGCCACCGCATCCACGGCGCCCCGCCCGGCCAGCGAATAGAGGCCCCAACCGACCCCGGCGCAGGCCATGGCCGCCGCCCCGGTCAGCGGAACCTCGGCCCCGCCCGGCGCCACCAGCCAGACAAGGCCGGCAAACGCCAGGCCAGCGCCGACCCAGCGGGTCAAGGGCAGGTGTTCGCGCGCCAGCACCGCGCCGGAAAACATCGTCACCTGCACCGACCCGAACAGGATCAGCGCGCCGATGCCCGCCGCAAGATCGAGATAGGCCAGCGAAAACCCCGCAAGATAGGTGCAAAGCCCGAACACCCCTGCCCCGCGCCCGCGCCAGCCCGACCAGACCACCCCGCCCCGCATCTGGCGCAGCCCCAGAATCAGCGCAAGCACCCCTGCCCCCGCCATCAGCCGCAGCAGGGCAAAATCCATCGGCGCGATCCACCCCGGCCCCACCGCCATACGGTTCAGCACGGAATTCGCCGCAAAGGCCATCATCGCCAACGCCGTCAGCGCCCAAAGCCGCAGCCCGCTCATGATGCGCACCTTTCGTGAAGGGCGCCTGCCGGGGTCTTGCGATCAGCCAAGCCACACCGCCGGACCAAGCCCGCGCAGCGCGTTCCCGACAAACAGTTTCACCCGTGGCAGGTGCTCGGCCATCAGCACTTCTTCCGGGCACCCCAAGGCTGCGCGCAACACTCCCGGCAACAGGCCGCAGGCCAAGGGCGGCGTGCGCAGGCCGGCGCCGCGATCGAAAAACAGCGTGGTGATCGTGCCATCGCAGGCCTCGCCCCGCTCGTTGAGAAAAATCACTTCGTCGCGCCCCTCGGGCAGCGCCGCCCGCGCCCTGTCATACACCGCGCGCTGCGTGGATTTGACCCGCAGCCAGGGATCGGCTGACGACAGCCGCTCGCTGGCCTCGCCCAGCCGCCACAGGGCAATCGGCGCGGGCACCGGCCCTGCCTCGACCGCCACCACGCCTGCCGCATCCAGCGTCAAGCGCAGCCGCGCCGCCTGTCCCGCGGGTCCGGTGGGCGCCACCTCGGGCACCGCCCAGCCAAGCGACGCCGCCCCCGCCGTCAGCCGCGCAAGATGCAGCGGCCAGCGCGCGACCTGCGCGCCGTCCCACAGCATCGTCTCGATCAGCTTCAGGCCCGGCGTGTCAGCCGCGCGGCGTAACGCGCTTTCCACAGCGCCTCCTCCCATTCCCCGTCTTCGGTGGAATCGTAAACCACGCCGCCGCCCACATTCAACCGCAGCTCGCCATCGGGCCACAGCCGCGCGGTGCGAATGGCCACCGACCAGGCCTGATCGCCGCCCGGCGCGGCCCACCCAATCGCGCCGCAATAGACACCACGCGGCTCGGCCTCGACCTCGGCAATGATTTCCATCGCCCGGATCTTGGGCGCCCCCGTGACCGAGCCGCAGGGAAACAGCGCCGCCATCAACCCCGGCAGCCCCGCCCCCGCAATCAGGCAGCCTTGCACCCGGCTGCTCATCTGATGAACGGTCGCAAAACTTTCGACCGCAAAAAGCTCTGGCACCTTGACCGAGCCCACTTCGGACAGCCGGGCAATGTCGTTGCGCAGCAGATCGACGATCATCAGATTTTCGGCACGAGCCTTTTCGCTGGCGTGCAGCTCGCCCGCAAGCCAGGCATCCTCGACCGGATCATCCGACCGCGGCGCCGTGCCCTTCATCGGGCGGCTTTCGATCACGCCGCCTGTCACGCGGAAGAACAGTTCGGGACTGCGCGACACCACCACCGGGCCGATGCCAAGGTCAATAAAGGCACCATACCCGACCGGCTGACCCGCCCGCAGCGCGCCGTAAAGCCCAAGCGCCGACCCGGCGCGCAAGCGTGACGCCATGGGAAAGGTCAGGTTGATCTGATAGCAGTCGCCCGCCGCGATGTAATCGCGAACCGCAGCAAAGGCCGTGGCATAGCTGGACCGCGCCATGCAAGGTTCGGGCGGGGTAAGCTCGACCACGGGCGCGTCCTCGGCCGCTTTGGCCAGAACCGGGCCTGCATCCACGGGCGGATCGCAGGCGGCGAGGCAGACAAGCGGCCCGCGCCGCCCCTCGGGCATGCGCGCCGCCAGCCGCGGTTCCAGCGCATAACCCGCCTCATAGGCGACATATCCCGCGATCCAGGCGCCCGCCGCCCGCGCCGCCTCGGCCTGCGCCAGCGCCGGGGCAACCTCCTCGGCCTTGTGCGCCACGAACAGGGCGCGGGGCGTGGAAAATGCGATCGGCCGCCCCTCGGGCCCATGTTCCATGACAATCATCGCCGCCAACCCCGCCTTGCACCCGCCCCAGCATCTAGCACGCGCCCCCAGACCGGAACAGGGCGCAAGCGACCGATCCAAGAAGGGTTGCGCCTTGCCCCGCAACCCCCTAAACCCCCGTCAATTTGCGCAATCCGCACGAATCCGCGAACCGGGCATCCGATCCGCGCTTTGCCATGGACAGGGGCTTTGATCATGCCGAAAAGAACCGACATCACATCCATCATGATCATCGGTGCAGGCCCCATCGTGATCGGGCAGGCCTGCGAATTCGACTATTCGGGCGCCCAGGCTTGCAAGGCGCTGCGCGAAGAAGGCTATCGCGTCATCCTCGTGAACTCGAACCCCGCCACGATCATGACCGACCCCGGCCTTGCCGATGCGACTTATATCGAACCGATCACCCCCGAAGTGGTGGCCAAGATCATCGAAAAGGAACGCCCCGATGCGCTGTTGCCCACCATGGGCGGGCAGACCGGCCTGAACACCGCGCTTGCGCTTGCCGATATGGGCGTGTTGGAAAAGTTCAACGTGGAACTGATCGGCGCCAAGCGCGAAGCCATCGAAATGGCAGAAGATCGCAAGTTGTTCCGCGAGGCGATGGACCGGATCGGCCTTGAAAACCCCAAGGCCACCATCATCGCCGCCCCGAAACTGCCCAATGGCAAATATGACATCAACGCCGCCCTGCGCGAGGCGCTGGACACGCTTGACTATGTCGGCCTGCCCGCGATCATCCGCCCCGCCTTTACCCTTGGCGGCACCGGCGGCGGCGTCGCGTATAACCGCGATGATTACGAGGCGATCTGCCGCTCGGGGCTGGAGGCGTCGCCGATGGCGCAGATCCTGGTCGATGAATCGCTGCTCGGCTGGAAAGAATACGAGATGGAGGTGGTGCGCGACAAAGCCGATAACGCCATCATCGTTTGCGCCATCGAAAACGTCGATCCGATGGGCGTGCATACGGGCGATTCCATCACCGTGGCCCCGGCGCTCACGCTGACCGACAAGGAGTATCAGATCATGCGCAACGGCTCCATCGCCGTGCTGCGCGAAATCGGGGTCGAAACCGGCGGCTCCAACGTGCAATGGGCGATCAACCCCGCCGATGGCCGCATGGTGGTGATCGAGATGAACCCGCGCGTGTCGCGGAGTTCCGCGCTCGCCTCCAAGGCCACCGGCTTCCCGATTGCCAAAATCGCCGCCAAGCTCGCCGTCGGCTACACGCTGGATGAGCTGGACAATGACATCACCAAGGTGACGCCCGCCAGCTTTGAGCCGTCCATCGACTATGTCGTGACCAAGATCCCGCGCTTTGCCTTTGAGAAATTCCCGGGCTCGCAGCCCAACCTGACCACCGCGATGAAATCGGTGGGCGAGGTGATGGCGATTGGCCGCACGATCCACGAATCGATGCAAAAGGCGCTTGCCTCGCTGGAAACCGGGCTGACCGGCTTTGACGAAATCGCCATTCCGGGCGGCCCCGACCGCGCAGCGATCTCCAAGGCGCTCAGCTTGCAAACCCCTGATCGCCTGCGTGTCATCGCGCAAGCCATGCGCGACGGCTTTTCCAACGACGAGATTCAGGCGATCACCTCTTTCGATCCGTGGTTCCTGGCCCGTATCCGCGAAATCATCGAGGCCGAGGCCGAGATCCGCAAGAACGGCCTGCCGCTCGACGCGCCCGGCCTGCGCAAGCTCAAAATGATGGGCTTCACCGATGCCCGGCTTGCCAAGCTGACCGGCCGGGACGAGGCACAGGTCCGCCGCGCCCGCCGTAACCTGGGCGTCACGGCCGTGTTCAAGCGCATCGACACCTGCGCCGCCGAATTCGAGGCGCAAACGCCTTACATGTATTCCACCTATGAAACCCCCGTGATGGGCGATGTGGAATGCGAGGCGCGGCCCTCGAACGCCAAAAAGGTCGTCATCCTTGGCGGCGGTCCGAACCGCATCGGCCAAGGGATCGAGTTCGACTATTGCTGCTGCCATGCCTGCTATGCGCTGACCGACGCGGGCTATGAAACCATCATGGTCAACTGCAACCCGGAAACCGTCTCCACCGACTATGACACCTCGGACCGGCTTTACTTCGAGCCGCTCACCCTTGAGCATGTGCTGGAAATCCTGCGGGTGGAGCAGGAAAACGGCACGCTGCACGGGGTCATCGTGCAATTTGGCGGCCAGACGCCGCTGAAACTCGCCAATGCCCTGCATGAAGAAGGCATCCCGATCCTTGGCACCACGCCAGACGCCATCGACCTGGCCGAAGACCGTGAGCGGTTCCAGAAGCTGCTGAACACGCTGAACCTGCGCCAGCCGGTCAACGGCACCGCGCGGTCGCGCGACGAGGCCTTTGCCGTCGCGGCCGAGGTCGGCTATCCGCTGGTGATCCGCCCCTCCTTCGTCCTTGGCGGGCGCGCGATGGAGATCATCCGCGATGACTCGCAGCTGGAACGCTATATCCGCGAGGCGGTGCAGGTGTCGGGCAACAACCCGGTGCTACTGGATAGCTACCTTGCCGGCGCGATCGAAGTGGATGTCGATGCCCTCTCGGACGGGCAGAATGTGCATGTCGCCGGTATCATGGAACATATCGAGGAAGCAGGCGTCCACTCCGGCGACTCGGCCTGCTGCCTGCCGCCCCACTCGCTTTCGGCCGAAATCATCGCCGAGTTGAAAACCCAGACCATCGCCATGGCCCGC
>JALOSF010000086.1 GCA_025458525.1 Cypionkella sp.
TTGGCCGCGCGGTCGGATTTCCTGTTTGTCACGCTGGCCGCATCGGCAGCGACACGCCATATCGTGGGCGCAAAGGTGATCGAGGCGCTGGGCCCCGAGGGGATGCTGATCAACATCAGCCGCGCGTCGAACATCGACGAGGCGGCGCTGCTGGACGCGCTGGAGGCAGGGCGGCTTGGGTCGGCCGCTCTTGATGTGTTCGAGGGCGAGCCGAACTTGAACCCGCGTTTCCTGCGCCTGCCCAATGTGCTGTTGCAACCCCATCATGCCAGCGGCACGGTGGAAACGCGCAAGGCTATGGGCCAGCTTTTGCGTGACAACCTGACCGCGCATTTCGCGGGGAACCCTTTGCCAACGGCGGTGCTGTGATGAAAGCGATTGTGATCCATGCTGCGCGCGACCTGCGGATCGAGGAGCGCGAGGTCGAGGCACCGGGGCCGGGGCAGATGCGCCTGCGGCTGGCCACGGGCGGGGTGTGCGGGTCTGATCTGCACTATTACAACCACGGCGGCTTTGGCGCGGTGCGGCTGAAAGAACCGATGATCCTAGGCCATGAGGTTTCCGCCTTTGTCGAGGAATTGGGGCCGGGGGTCAGCGGCTTTGCGCCCGGTCAATTGGTGGCGGTGTCGCCCAGCCGCCCCTGCGGCGCGTGCCAGTATTGCCTTGAAGGGCTGCCGAACCAGTGCCTGAACATGCGGTTTTACGGATCTGCCATGCCCTTCCCGCATATTCAGGGCGCGTTCCGCGAAAGCCTTGTCGCCGATGCCACGCAATGCGTGGATGCAACCGGCCTGACGCCGGGCGAGGCCGCGATGGGCGAGCCGCTGGCGGTGACGCTGCATGCGACCACGCGGGCGGGCGGGATGCTGGGCAAGCGGGTGCTGGTCACCGGCTGCGGGCCGATCGGGGTGCTGTCGATCCTTGCCGCGCGGCGGGCGGGGGCGGCCGAGATTGTGGCCACCGATCTGTCGGATTTCACGCTGTCGCTGGCGGCACGGGCCGGTGCCGACCGGGTGATCAACACCGGCAAAGAACCGGATGCTTTGGCCGCTTATGGCGCGAACAAGGGCTATTTTGACGTCCTTTACGAATGCACCGGGGTTGCGGCGGCGCTGACGGGCGGGATTGCCGCGCTGCGCCCGCGCGGGGTGATCTTGCAGCTTGGCCTTGGCGGCGACATGGCGCTGCCGATGATGGCGATCACGGCAAAGGAGTTGGACCTGCGCGGATCGTTCCGGTTCCATTCGGAATTTGCCGTGGGGGTCGGGCTGATGCAAAAAGGGTTGATTGATGTCAAACCCCTGATCACCCATGCGGTGCCCTTGGCCGAGGCCGAGGCGGCGTTCCGGCTTGCCAGTGACCGCAGTCAGGCGATGAAGGCGCAGATCGTGTTTTCCGGCTGACCGGCTTTCGGTTTGACGCTTGGGGGTGCTGGCGCTACCAGCAAAAGGGAAGGGGATCGCGATGTCTTTCTTTGAGGTGCATGACCCGGCATTTGCCCGGTTTGTGATGGGCAATGCGCCGGTCAAACGGCTGGCAACCGGGTTTGATTGGGTCGAGGGGCCGGTCTGGTTTGGCGATGCCGGATGTCTGCTGTTTTCGGATATTCCCAGCAACCGCATCCTGCGCTGGACCGAGGAGGGGGTCAGCCTCTATCGCGGCCCGTCGAATTATGCCAACGGGCATACGCGCGACCGTCAGGGCCGGTTGATTTCGTGCGAGCATGGCACGCGGCGCGTGACGCGCACCGAATGGGACGGCTCTGTCACGGTGATCGCGGACGGGTATCAGGGCAAGCGGCTCAACAGCCCCAATGATGTGATCGTGGCAGCCGATGGCGCGATCTGGTTCACCGATCCGCATTACGGGATCATGACCGATTACGAAGGCTTCAAGGCCGAGCAGGAACTGCCCTGTGCGGTCTATCGGGTGGACTCCGAGGGCGGCATCGAGGCGGTGATCACCGACATGGCCTGCCCGAACGGTCTGGCCTTCAGCCCGGATGGATCGCGGCTTTATGTGGCGGATACGGGGCGGATGTTTCACCCCGATCCGCAGCATATCCGGGTTTATGACATGGTCGATGGGCGGCCGGTGCGCGGGCGGCTGTTTCACACCATTGCGCCCGGTTGCGCCGATGGCATCCGGGTGGACAGCGACGGCAATCTGTGGTCCTCGGCCGCGGACGGGGTGCATTGCATCGCGCCGGACGGGCATCTGATGGGCAAGATCTTCGTGCCCGAACTGGTATCGAACCTGTGTTTTGGCGGGCGGGCAAAGCACCGTCTGTTCATCACGGCGACCACCAGCGTTTATTCTGTGATACTGAACCGCAAGGGGAACCAATGGCCATGACGACTACACACACCGGGCTGATCGGCCTTGGAACGATGGGCGCCGCGCTGGCGCTGAACATCGCGGAAAAGGGGTTTCCGATTGCGGTGTGGAACCGGACTGGATCGGTGACAGAGGCGTTTCACGCCGGTGCCGGCGATCTGGCCGCGCGGATCACGCCGACCCAAAGCCTTGCCGATCTGGTGGCGGCAATCACCCCGCCGCGCGCCATCATCCTTATGGTGCCGGCGGGGCAGGCGGTGGATGACCAGCTGGCGGCCCTTGCACCTTTGCTGGGGGCCGATGATCTGGTGATCGATGCCGGAAATGCCAATTTCCGCGACACCAACCGCCGGGATGGGGCGGGCTTGCCGTTCCGCTTCATGGGCATTGGGGTGTCGGGCGGCGAGGAGGGCGCGCGGCATGGGCCTGCGATCATGGCGGGCGGGCCTGCGGCGGCTTGGGCGCAGATGAAGCCGGTGCTTCAGGCGATTGCGGCGCGGGCCGAGGATAGCACCCCTTGTGCCGATCACATGGGCCCGTCGGGGGCGGGGCATTTCGTCAAGGCGGTGCACAACGGCATCGAATACGCCGATATGCAGATGATCTCAGAGGTTTACGGCGTGATGCGCGATGGCATGGGCATGGGGGCCGCGCAGATTGCCCCGGTCTTTGCGCGCTGGAACGAAGGGGTTCTGCAATCCTATCTGATCGAGATTTCGGCGGCGGCGGCGGCAGCGGCGGACCCTGTCTCGGGCCAGCCCATGCTGGATATGATCGTAGATGCGGCGGGGCAAAAGGGCACCGGGCGCTGGACCGCGATCGAGGCGCAGCATCTGGCTGCCCCGGTTCCGGTGATCGAGGCGGCGGTAATGGCGCGCAACGTTTCGGCCCGACGCGACGAGCGGGCGGCGGGCGAGGCATGCTTTGGCAAGGCGGCGGCCAAGGTTGATCTGCCGCTGGAGGATCTGGAACAGGCGATGATCGCGGGCAAGATCCTGTGCTATGCCCAAGGCTTTGCGATGATGACGGCGGCGGCGGCAGAGTTTGGCTGGGCGCTGGACATGCCCGCGATTGCGCGGGTCTGGCGGGCGGGCTGCATCATCCGGTCGGCCATGCTCAACGACATGGCCGAGGCGCTGGCCGATGATCCGGCGCGCAACCTGATTTTGGCGCCGTTCTTTGCCGCCAAGCTGGAAACGGCTTTGCCCGCGTTGCGCCGCGTGGTGGCGGCGGGCGCGCTGCAAGGCGTGCCGCTGCCTGCGCTGTCGGCGGGTCTGGCGTGGTTCGATCTGATGCGTCAGGCGCGCGGCACGGCCAACATGATCCAAGGCCAGCGCGATTTCTTTGGGGCGCATGGGTTTGACCGGGTCGATGGCAAGCCGGGCAAGCACGGGCCTTGGGGGGCCTGACGCCCTAGGCGGTTTCCCCCGGCACAAGGCGGGTGGGGATCACGGTGACATCTGCCCCCGGCTCGCCGCGCAGGCGGGCCACCAGCGCCTCGGCCGCGGCTTTGCCGATCGCGGTGGTGGGCACGACCGTGGTGGTCAGGCGTTTGGGCAGAACGCTCGCCGCCTCCATCCCGCCCCAGCCGACGATGCCAAGATCTTCGGGCACGCGAATGCCGCGCGCCTGACAATAGGCCAGCCCGCCGATCGCCATTTCGTCATTGTGGAAATAGACCACATCGAGGTGCAGGTTCCGCGCCAGCAGCGTTTCCAGACCGTAGTAGCCTGCGTAAAAGCCGGGCGTGTCGCTCAGCACCTCCTTGCCGACCAGAGGATGGCCGCCCCCCGACAAAGCCGCCTGAAACCCGTCAAGCCGGGATTGCCCCATCACATCGGCGCGGGCCAGCGCCCCGACATAGCCCGCCCGCCTGCGCCCCCGGCGCAAGAGGAACTGGCCGATTTCCGCCCCGCAATCATGGTGGGAAAACCCCACCGACATATCAATCGGGCTGGTGGTCAGATCCCAGATTTCCACCACCGGCATGCCTGCGTTGCGCAACAGATCAACTGTGCCGGGGCTGTGGCTGCGGCCTGACAGGATCACCCCCGCCGGTCGCCAGCTGATGACCTGCCGCACCCATGCCTCCTCCTCCTCGGTGGAGTGGTTGTTGGCGCCGATCATCACCTGATAGCCAAGGCGGCTGAGCGCGCGGTCCACGCCATCAAGCACATGGCCAAAAAGGCCCGAGGTCAGGCGCGGCACGCACATGCCGACAAGGGTAGAGGCCGCATCCGAGCCGAAGGCCGCGGCAAGACGGTTTGGCACATAGCCAAGCTGCCGCGCCGTCGCCATCACCCGGTCGCGCGTGTCATCGGAAAACCCGGTTCCGCCGCGCAAGACCCGGCTGACCGTCATCTTCGACACCCCCGCCTGCCGGGCGATGTCTTCCAGATTGGCCTTGCCCTTGCGGTCCGACATCGGGTGTCCCTGTCGTTGCTGCGGTGGTTGTTATCGATAACTTTGCCGCTTGACAGAATCTGCGGGCAGGTTCACGGTCAGGTTACGTTACCGGTAAACCTGTGGCAATGGGTCCGGCCTTGGGAGGGGAAATCGCCATGCAACCGTCGGCTGACGGCCTGTTTTTCGACCGCGTGATAAAGTCGTTCGGCGGCACGCAGGCGTTGAAGGGTGTGTCCTTGCGCGTGGGCCGGGGCGAGATTGTTGCGCTGCTGGGTGAAAATGGCGCGGGCAAATCCACGCTGATCAAGGTGCTGGGCGGCATTCACCGGCCCGATGACGGCAGCGTCAGCATTGATGGCGTGCCCTATGCCCATGAGGCGGGAAAGGCCGGGGGGCAGAAGGTTGCCTTCATTCACCAGGACCTTGGCCTGATCGAATGGATGAGCGTGGCCGAAAACATCGCGCTGGCGCTGGGCTATGTGCGGCGCGGGCGGCGGATTGACTGGGCGGCGACCGAGGCGGCGGCCGATGCCGCGCTGGCGCTGGTCGATGCCGAGTTTTCCAGCACGGCGCGGGTGTCCAGCCTGACCCGCACGCAGAAATCGCTGGTGGCGATTGCCCGGGCGCTGGCGGCGGATTGCGATTTTCTGGTGCTGGACGAACCGACCGCCAGCCTGCCCGCCGATGAGGTGGAGCGGTTGTTCACCGCGCTGCGCCCGCTGAAGGCCAAGGGCGTCGGGATGATTTATGTCAGCCACCGTCTGGACGAGATTTTTCAGATCGCGGACCGGGTTGCGGTGCTGCGCGATGGGCAGATGGTGGGGATGCGCCAGATCGACCACACCACGCCCGAGGAACTGGTCAGCCTGATCGTGGGCCGCAAGGCGCGAGAGATCAACCGCCCCGCCGTGCAGGAGGGGCCTGCGATTCTGCGGGTTGAAGGCTTGGCCACGCCGCTGGTCGGGCCGGCGAGTTTCGAGATCCGGCGTGGCGAATTGCTCGGCCTTGCCGGTCTGCGCGGGGCGGGGCACGAAGACATTGGCCGGGCGCTGTTTGGCGCGATCCCCCATGCCGGGCGGGTGACGCTGGACGGCAAGGTGCCGGATTTGCGATCTGCGCAGACCGCCATGCAATCGCGCATCGGGCTGGTCGCGCGGGACCGGGTCGGCGAAAGCGTGGCGCCGGGCCTGTCGATCCGCGAGAATGCGTTTTTGAACCCATCCGCGACCGGGCGGGGGATGCTGTCCTTTTTGCGGCCAGCGGCGGAGCACGCCATGGCGCAGGAGATTGGCCGCCGCGTCGGCCTGTCGCCCAATGACCCCACATTGACGATCGAGGCGTTGTCGGGCGGCAATCAGCAAAAGGTGGTGGTGGGGCGCTGGCTTGATTCCGGGCGGCGGCTCTTGATCACCGAAGACCCGACCGCGGGCGTCGATGTGGGGGCAAAGGCCGAGATTTACCACCTGCTCTATCAGGCGCTGGCCAGCGGGATGGGCGTTCTGGTCGTGTCCACCGATTTCGAGGAAATCGCCAATATCTGTCACCGCGCCATCGTGTTCAGCCGGGGCTTGCCCGTGGCCGAGCTGTCGGGCGTCGAACTTTCCACCGAATCGCTGATCCAGGCCGCATCGGCCGGTGAAGCTGCCTGAAGGGGCTGTCATGCCGGGAATTGACTCCAACGCCGTTGAACCGACCCGCGACGAATTGCGGGGCCTGAGCGCCGTGCAAAAGGCGATCCGCCTTGCGCCGACCTATGGGCTGGTGATCCTGATGGTCGGGTTGATCGTGCTGTTTTCAGTGCTGTTGCCCAACACCTTTCCGACCGTCCTGAACCTGCGGTCGATCCTGTCGGACAAGGCGATCATTGCACTGCTGGCGCTGGCCGCGATGATCCCGATGGTGGCGGGGCGGATCGACCTGACCGTGGGGTATGGGATCGTGCTGTGGCACATCCTCGCCATCAGTTTGCAAACGCTGTATGGCCTGCCCTGGCCGGTGGCGGTGGGCATCGTGCTGGCGCTGGGGGTTGTGACCGGGGCGCTGAATGGCCTGTTGGTCGAGGTGGCGCGGATCGACAGCTTTATCGCCACGCTTGGCACCGGGACCGTGCTTTATGCGCTGGCGCTGTGGCACACGGGCGGGCGGCAGATGGTGGGCGCGCTGCCCGATGCGTTTTATGCGATCAACGGGACATTCGTGTTCGGCCTGCCGATCACCGCCTATTACGTGCTGGGCATCACGGTCGCGCTGTGGATCATCCTCGAATACACGCCGACGGGGCGGTATCTCTATGCCATCGGCGCCAACCAGCGCGCGGCAGAGTTGAACGGCATTCCCACCCGCAAGTTTGTGATCGGCGCCTTTGTCGCCTCGGGCGGGTTGACGGCGCTTGCCGGGGTTCTGCTGGCATCCAAGCTGCGGATCGGGCAGGCGAGTGTGGGGCTTGAGTTTTTGCTGCCCGCGCTGGTGGGGGCGTTCCTTGGATCGACCACGATCAAGCCGGGGCGGGTGAACGTCTGGGGCACGATCGTCGGGGTGATGATCCTTGCCGTCGGGATTTCCGGCATCCAGCAGTTCGGCGGCAGTTTCTGGGTCGAACCCTTGTTCAACGGCACAACCCTTCTGATCGCAATCGGCATCGCCGGATATGCGCAGCGCAAGAAGGGGACGAAATCGAAATGATCAGCACAATCGGGAGGATTACCATGCTGAAGCGGACTTTGCTGAGCGGGCTTTTTGCGGGCACCATATTGGCGACCAGCGGGCTTGCGGTTTTTGCGCAGGATGCGTTTGACGGGCCGACGGCGGGGCCAAAGGCGGCCGAAGGCAAGACAATTGTCGTGCTGGCCGGCGATCTGAAGAACGGCGGGATTCTGGGCGTGACCACCGGGATCGAGGAAGCCGCCGCCAAGATCGGCTGGGAGGTCAAGGTTCTGGACGGCGCAGGTTCGGTGCAAAGCCGGTCGGCCGCCGTGGGGCAGGCCTTGGCGCTTGGCCCGGACGGCATTGTCATCAACGGCTTTGACGCCGCCGAACAGGCTGCCGCGCTGGAGGGTGTGACAGCGGCAGGCATCCCCATGGTGTCGTGGCATTCGGGGCCAAAGATCGGCTGCGATGCACCGGGCGGCATCTTTGCCAACGTGTCCACCGATGCGATGCAAGTGTCGGATGTGGCGGCAAAATGGGCGATTGACGACGCGGGCGGCAAGCCCGGTGTGGTGATCTTTACCGACAGCACCTATCAGATCGCCATCGACAAGGCCGACCGGATGAAGGCCGCGATCGAGGCGGCGGGTGGCACGGTTCTGGAATATGTCGATACGCCGATTGCCGAAACTTCGACCCGGATGGGGCCACTGACCACCACCTTGCTGCAAAAATACGGTGCAAGCTGGACCCATTCCTTGGCCATCAATGATCTGTATTTCGATTTCATGGGGCCATCGCTGGCCGCCGCGGGCATCGATGGCAAGGGGGCGCCCAAGGCCGGGTCGGCAGGCGACGGATCGGAAGCCGCGTTCCAGCGCATCCGCACCGGGCAATATCAGGCGGTGACGGTGGCGGAACCCCTGAACCTGCAAGGCTGGCAGTTGGTGGACGAATTGAACCGCGCCATTCAGGGCGAGGCCTGCTCGGGCTATGTCACCGCGCCCGCGCTGGTGACGGAAGAAGGGTTGGCCGGGACAACCGGCAATGCCTTTGATCCGAACAACGGCTACCGCGAGGCCTATGCCGCGATCTGGGGCAAGTGAACCTTTCCCTTCCGGGGATGGGCCGGCGGCAGAACGTTCTGCCCCGGCCCGTTTCTCTGCGCCGGGGCTGGCCTTTCCGGGCTGGCACGGGCTATGCAGGCACCTGACCTTTCGACCTAGCCAAGGATCCGATGATGAAGCCCGATGTTCTGGTGATCTCTGCCCCGCAGGACCGTCACCTCGCGATGCTGGAGCAAAGCTATACCCTGCACCGCCATGATCTTGCCGATGCCGCGGGCAAGGATGCGATGCTGGACGAGGTCGGGCCCCGCATTCTGGCGATTGCCACCAGCGGCCATGCGCCCCTGACGGCGGCCATGATCGACAAGATGCCTGCGTTGCAGATGGTGTCTTGCGTCTCTGCGGGCTACGACACGATTGACGTCGCCGCCCTGACCGCGCGGGGCATCCCGCTGACGAACACGTCGGACGCGCTTGCCGATGATGTGGCCGACACCGCGATGATGTTGACGATGGCGGCGCGGCGGGGCCTGATCGGGGCGCATGCCTATGTCGCGTCGGGGGATTGGGCGCGCAAGGGGATGTATCCGCTGCAATCGTCGTTGCGGGGCAAGCGTCTTGGCATTGCCGGGATGGGCCGGATCGCGCAGGCCATCATCCCGCGGGCCGAAGCGTCGGGGATGGAGGTTGCCTATTTCAGCCGCCGTGAAAAGCCCGATGTGGGCCGGCCGTTTCAGCCCGATCTGGTGGCGCTTGCGGCCTGGGCCGATGTGCTGATCGTGATTGTTGCCGGTGGGGCAGGCACGAAAAATCTGGTCGGCGCCGAGGTGTTGCAGGCTCTGGGGCCAGAGGGGACGCTGGTCAACGTCAGCCGCGGGACGGTGGTGGATGAGACGGCGCTGATTGCGGCGTTGCGCTCGGGCGCCTTGGGCCATGCGGCGCTGGATGTGTTCTGGAACGAGCCGGAGGCAGACCCGGCGCTGACGTCCCTGCCCAATGTGACCTTGTATCCGCACCACGCCAGCGGCACGCGGGAAACGCGGGCGGCGATGGCGCAGCTTATGGTGGACAATCTGGCCGCGCATTTTGCCGGCAAGCCGCTGTTGACGCGGGTCAACTGACCGGGCCGGGGCGGCGGATCTGGTTGATGAACCGGGTCAGGGCGGGCGTGCGGGCCTGCCCGCCCCGCGTGATCAGGCCATAGGGGCCGACATCCACCTCGAAGGGCGCGTGCAGGGTGACATAACCGGTGGTGTTCGCCCCCGCGAACACATCGGTCACGGCGCGGGCCAGCGGGGCAATCGCATTGGTTTGTCGCACCACCGTCAGGGTGAGCAGGAACGACGCCGTGGTCAGGGTCTGGCGCGGCGGGCCAAGCCCATGTGCGCGGAACACCCGCAACAGGGCCGCACCCAAGGGCGAGGTCGGTTCGGGCATCACCCAATCATAGCGCATGAGGTCGGAAAGGCTGACAGCCCTCTGCCCGGCCAAGGGGTGATCCTGCCGCACCAAGAGCGCCACAGGCTCGGTTCCCAGGGGCTGAAACTGGAAATCCTCCTCGTCGCGCGGGTCGGTCAGGCGGCCCAGCACAAGGTCAAGCCGACCGGCGCGCAATTCCTGGCACAACAGGGCCGACGGGGCGACGGCGACATCTGCGGTGATCCCCGGATGGGTCAGCCGCAGCGTGCGCAGCGCGGGCAGGATCAGAGATATCGCGGGCGCCGTCACCGCGCCCAGATGCAGATGCCCCGCCTCGCCCGAGGCAAGGCCGGCAACCTCGACCGAGGCTTCGTGCAGCTCGGCCAGAATGCGCCGGGCCCGCGTGGCCAGCGCCGTGCCGACCGGGGTCAGCGCGACACCGCGGCCGCTGCGTTCATGCACCTGTTGGCCAAGGATCTCCTCGATCTCGACCATCAGGCGCGAGGCCGTGGGCTGCGAGACGCCGATCAACTCGGCCGCCGCCGTCACCCGCCCGGTTTCGGCCAGATGCGCCAGAAAGCGCAGATGAGTCATCTTCAGGTGATGCAGGGGCGCGCGCTGATTCATATCAATATTGAAGTATATGCCATCTGTAATCCGATTTGACCTGAATGTGTTGCGGCGTCAATCTGCGCCATGATCGCGAGTCCTCTGCGCCAAGCGCAACAGGCAGGCAAAACGCCGCGACAGCGCCGCCCCATGTGCGGCAAAAGGGAGGAACGAACCTATGAAACTCACGAAACGCGCGCTTTTGACGATGGCAGTCGCCGCCACGTTGTTGAGCACCCCATTCCTCGGCACGCCGGTCGTCGCTCAGGACAAAGGCACCATCGGCATTTCGATGCCGACCAAATCTTCGGCCCGCTGGATTTCGGACGGCGAGTCGATGGTGAAGCAGTTCACCGAAGCGGGCTATGCCACCGATCTGCAATATGCCGAGGATGACATTCCGAACCAGTTGGCGCAGATCGAGAACATGATCACCAAGGGCGTCAATGTTCTTGTGATCGCGGCCATCGACGGCACCACGCTGTCGAACGCGCTGGAAAACGCCGCCGCCAGCGGCATCAAGGTCATCGCCTATGACCGCCTGATCCGCGACAGCGGCAATGTCGACTATTACGCCACCTTCGACAACTTCAAGGTCGGCGTGCAGCAGGCCGAAAGCCTGGTCAAGGGCATGAAGGAACGCTTCCCCGATGTGAAGCCCCTCAACGTCGAGCTGTTCGGCGGCTCGCCCGACGACAACAACGCATTCTTCTTCTACAACGGCGCGATGAGCGTCTTGCAGCCGCTGATCGACGCGGGCGAGATCACCATCCCGTCGGGTCAGATGGGCATGGATGTGGTCGGCACCCTGCGTTGGGATGGCGCCGTGGCGCAGGCCCGCATGGACAACCTGTTGTCGGCCAATTACGGCGACAAGGTGCTGCATGGCGCGCTGTCGCCCTATGACGGGCTGTCGATCGGCATTCTGTCCTCGCTCAAAGGCGTGGGCTATGGGTCGGGCGATCTGGCCATGCCGATCGTCACCGGGCAGGATGCCGAAATCCCGAGCGTGAAGTCGATGATCGCGGGCGAGCAGTATTCGACCGTGTTCAAGGACACCCGCGAACTGGCCCGCGTCACCGTGGGCATGGTCGAGGCGCTGCTGACCGGGTCCGAGCCCGAGATCAACGACACCACCACCTATGACAACGGCGTCAAGGTCGTGCCGTCCTATCTGCTGGAGCCGGTGTCGGTGGATGTCACCAACTACGAGGAAATCCTTGTGGGGTCGGGCTATTACACCGCCGATCAGCTGAAGTAACGGGCGC
>JALOSF010000177.1 GCA_025458525.1 Cypionkella sp.
GTGTTTCCCGAAGTGCTGCAAGGCATTTCCGAGGTGCTGGAGGATACCGGCCTGCAACCCGTGTTCGGCGTCACCCATTATTCCGCCGACCGCGAGGAAAGCGTGCTGTACGAGATGCTGTCCTGGCGCCCGTCGGGCATCGTGATCGCAGGGCTGGAACATTCCGAATCCGCCCGCGCCATGCTGGAGGCCGCAGGTGTGCCGGTGGTGGAAATCATGGATACCGATGGCACGCCGGTGGACAGCGCGGTGGGCATTTCGCACCGCCGGGCCGGGCGGCAGATGGCGCAGGCGATCCTGGCGGCCGGATACCGGCGCATCGGGTTTCTGGGCACCAAGATGCCCGATGACCACCGCGCCCGCAAACGGATGGATGGCTTTGTCGAAGCCCTGGCCGAGGCCGGTGTGGAACTGGCCGACCGCGAATTCTATGCCGGCGGCTCGGCCCTGCTGAAGGGGCGCGAGATGACACAAGCCATGCTGAAACGCACCCCGGATCTGGATTTCCTGTATTATTCCAACGACATGATCGGGGCTGGCGGTCTGCTTTGGTGCCTGGAAAACGGCATTGATGTGCCGGGGCGGCTGGGGCTGGCGGGGTTCAACGCAGTGGAACTGCTGGACGGGCTGCCACGCCGCCTGGCCACGATGGACAGTTGCCGCCGCGAAATCGGGCGCAAGGCGGCCGAGATCATCGCAGGCAAACTGCCCGGCGGCATCATCGGCGGGCATGTCGTGGAACTGGAACCCGTGCTGCAACCAGGCGATACCATACGGAAGGTGTGACCATGGAACCGATCACCGCACTGGACCTGACACAGGCCGACCCGCTGGACGGCGACATCCGCGCCTATTTCGACAAATGCACCGAAAAGCTGGGGCTGATCCCCAACGTGCTGCAGGCTTATGCCTTTGATCAGGCCAAGCTGCGCGCCTTCATGGCGATGTACAACGACCTGATGCTGGCGCCATCGGGCCTGTCCAAGGCGGAACGCGAGATGATCGCGGTGGCGGTGTCGGCGGAAAACAAATGCGTCTATTGCCTGACCGCCCATGGCGCCGCGCTGCGCCAGCTGACGGGCGACCCGATCCTGGCCGAAACCATCGCGCAGAACTGGCGCGTGGCGCGGCTGGATGCGCGGCAACGCGCGATGCTGGCCTTTGCGGTGAAGCTGACGCAACGCCCGCAGGACATGGAGGAGGCCGACCGCGCCGCCTTGCGCACGGCAGGCTTTTCCGACCGCGACATCTGGGACATCGCGGCGGTGGCGTCGTTCTACAACATGTCGAACCGGATGGCTGCGGCGGTGGAGATGGCGCCGAACCCGGAATACCACGCCATGGCGCGGGGCGGTTAAGTGCGGAACCGGGGGGCGTGTGCCGCCCCCCGGACCCCCCGCAGGATATTTCGACAAGGCAAACAACACCCTGTCCTGCGCCGCGCGAGGCTCTTTGCCTTGTCCAAATATCCCGGGGTCCGGGGCAGCGCCCCGGTCCGCGGGGTCCGCTCAGCGCATCCGCTTGAGCAGCGCCTCGTTGACATAGCCATCCGGCGTCAGGCCCTGGGCGGTTTGCCAGGCGCGCACAGCCTCCATCGTGCCCGATCCGGTGATCCCGTCGATCTCGCCGCTGTAAAAGCCTAGGTCGGTCAGGCGGCGCTGGATTTCCTTGCGCTCGGATTCCGTCAGGGCGCGGTCGCTGCGCGGCCAGGCCTTCACCAGCCCGCCGCGCCCGGCCAGATGGTCGGACAGAAGGCCCACGCCCATCACATAGCTGTCGGCGTTGTTGTAGCGGCTGATGACGCGGAAATTGTCGAAGATCATCAGTGCCGGGCCGTTTGCACCTGCAGGCATCAGGATCGACGCCGGGCCATGGTCGGGGATACGCCCGCCGCGCACGGCCTTGACCCCCTGGGCCTGCCATTGCGAAGGTTGCTTTTTCGTGGCCTTGCCCGCCTCGCGGAAGCCTGCGGGAACCGTCACCTCCACCGCCCAGGGCTGGCCGGTCTTCCAGCCCATCCGCGCGAGGTAATTGGCGGCCGAGGCCAGCGCATCGGTGGGGTCATCGCTCCAGATGTCGCGCCGCCCGTCGCCGGTGAAATCCACCGCATAGGCGAGGTAACTGGTCGGCATGAACTGGGTATGACCCATTGCGCCTGCCCATGAGCCTTTCATGTTCGCAGGATCCGTGTCGCCCGATTGCAGGATCTTGAGCGCAGCCACGAGTTGTTCTTCAAAGAACGCGCCGCGCCGCCCGTCATAGGCCAATGTGGCAAGCGAGGGGATCACCCCTTTTTTTCCGCGGTTGATGCCGTAGCTGGTTTCCATGCCCCAGATCGCGGCCACCACCTCGGCCGGCACGCCATAGCGTGCCTCGATCTGGCGCAGCTTGCCGCCATGTTCCGACATCGCCTTGGCCCCGTTGGCGCGGCGGGTGTCGGACACGGCGCTGTCGAGGTATTCCCAGATCGGCCGGGCGAATTCCGCCTGCCGCCGGTCCAGCCGGATCACATCGGGGTCGTAATAGGCGGCGTCCAGCGCCCGGTCCACGACACCGGCCGAAATGCCCTTGGCCACAGCGCGGCCCCGGAACCCCTGCGCCCAGCGGTCAAAGCCCGAGCGCTGTTCGGCGCTGGCCTGCGGCGCGGGCGCCGTCACCGCCGCCGCGGGGCGCGCGGCGACCCGTTCGGGGCCTGCGTTGCCGCAACCCATCGGCAAGAGGGCAAGCCCCAGACCGAATACCTTGAGAACATGCCGCATGTGATCACCTGCCCGATTCCGGTTTTGTCTGCTCTTTGGCAACAATCTAGCCGGATTCCGCCCAAGCGCAAAGCGGCACTCATCGCCGGGTGCGGACAACCTTGCGGGATTTCGCCGGCGGGCGCCCGCCCTTGCGCGGTGGCCCGCCCTTGCGGGTCCGCGCGGCGCGCCCCGATGGCAGGCCCTTGTCCTCGATCGCGACCAGTTCCAGCAGCAGCCCGCCGGTGACCGGCACCGCCTCGGTCAGGCGCACGGTCACGCGCTGGCCGATGCCCAGCGTCAGCCCGGTATCGGCGCCCATCAGGGTCTGGCTGTCGGGGTCGTAGTGAAAGAACTCGCGCCCGATTTCCCGGATCGGGATCAGCCCGTCGGCGCCCGATTCGTCCAGCCGCACGAAAAGGCCGAACCGCTGCACGCCGGAAA
>JALOSF010000020.1 GCA_025458525.1 Cypionkella sp.
AGGGCGCCAAGGCCAAGGGCGGCGCTACAGGCCGACCATCCGGCGGATGTCTTGCGGGCTTGCGCCTTCGGCACGGAATTTCGCCAAGGCGCGTGCGTCATCGCGCTTGGCCAGGCGTTTGCCCGCCTCGTCCCGGATCAGGCGGTGGTGGTGATAGGTCGGGACAGGCAGGCCGAGCAGGTGCAAAAGCATCACCTGAACCGGGGTGAAGTCGAACAGATCCTCGCCTCGCACCACATGCGTGATCTGCTGATGCGCGTCATCCAGCGCCGAGGCGAGGAAATAGGCCACGATATCCTCGCCTTTGCGCGACAGGACGACATCGCCGATGGTCGTCTGCGCCTGCGTCGGATCGATCCGGTGCTGGCCCCCGTGGGCGGGGCCGGTTTCGGCAAAGCCGGGCATCGGGTCAAGGCCGCGCAGGGCCGCGGCCAGATCGAGGCGCAGGGCATCTTCGGGCTGTCGGCTGTGCAGGGGGCGGCCGCGGCAGGTGCCGGGATAGACCGCATGGGCGACGCCTTCTTGCGGCGCGGCAAGGGCCGCGCGAATGTCGGACCGGGTGCAGCCGCAGGGGTAAAGCAGCCCCGCGGCGGCCAGGGGCGCCAAGGCCGCGTTATAGCGGGCGATGTGCTGCGATTGGTGCAGCACCGGCCCATCCCAGCACAGGCCCAGCCAGGCCAGATCGTCAAGGATCGCCGCCGCATGCGCCGGGGTGCAGCGTTCGAGGTCGGTGTCTTCCATCCGCAGCAGAAACCGCCCCCCTTGGGCGCGGGCCATGTCATGCGCAAGGATGGCCGAATAGGCATGGCCAAGATGCAGCGGGCCGGTGGGCGACGGGGCAAAGCGGGTTACGAAAGCCACGCGGTAAAGGCCTCTTTGGCGCGGTCGGTATAGGCCTTGTAGCGGTCCTTGCGGCCCCGCCGCCCCCCGCGCGCGTCGATCGGGGGAAAGAGGCCGAAGTTCACGTTCATCGGCTGAAAGGTCTTTGCCTCGGCCCCGCCGGTGATGTGGGTGATCAGCGCGCCGGTCGCGGTTTCGGGGGGCGGGGGCGGCAGGGTCGTGCCCGCGATCTCGGCCGCGGCCATCCGCCCGGCAAGCAGGCCCATGGCGGCGGATTCGACATACCCCTCCACCCCGGTGATCTGTCCGGCAAAGCGGATATGCGGATGCGATTTCAGGCGCATCTGATCGTCCAGCAGCGTGGGCGAGTTGATGAACGTGTTGCGGTGAATGCCGCCCAGCCGGGCAAAACTCGCCTCGGTCAGGCCGGGGATCTGTTTGAAAACAGCTGTTTGCGCGCCATACTTCATCTTGGTCTGAAAACCGACCATGTTGTAGAGCGTGCCCAGCTTGTTGTCGCGCCGCAACTGCACCACCGCATAGGGCTTGACCCCCGGCTGATGCGGGTTGGTCAGGCCGACGGGTTTCATCGGGCCAAAGCGCAGCGTCTCGCGCCCGCGTTCGGCCATCACCTCGATCGGCAGGCAGCCGTCGAAATAGCCCGCGGTTTCGCCTTCCTTGAATTCGGTCTTGTCGGCGGCGAGCAGGGCATCGATGAAGGCCTCATATTGCTCGCGCGTCATCGGGCAGTTGATATAGGCGGTCTGTTCCTCGACCGTTTCGCCCTTGTCATAGCGCGATTGCATCCAGGCCACCGACATGTCGACCGTGTCGGCATAGACGATGGGGGCGATGGCGTCGAAAAACGCTAGCGCATCGGCGCCGGTGGCCGCGCGGATGCTTTCGGCCAAGGCACCCGAGGTCAGCGGCCCGGTGGCGATGATCCAGTGGCCATCGTCGGGCAGGTCGGTGATTTCTTCGTAAGACACCGAAATCAGCGGATGGGCCATCAGGCGCGCGGTCACGCTTTGCGCAAAGGGATCACGGTCCACCGCAAGCGCGCCGCCGGCGGGCAGCCGGTGGGCCGCGGCCTGTTCCATGATCAGACCGCCCGCGGCCCGCATTTCCCAATGCAGAAGGCCCACCGCATTGCGTTCGTGATCGTCCGAGCGGAAGGAGTTTGAACAGACCATCTCGGCCAGATGCCCGGTGCGGTGGGCAAAGGTGCCAACCTTTGGCCGCATCTCGTGGATCACCACGCGGATGCCCTGTTGTGCCGCTTGCCAGGCGGCCTCTGACCCGGCCATGCCGCCGCCGATGATGTGAAGTGTCTTGTCCATGCGGGGGGAGATATCCCGCGCGGGGACCGCTTTCAAGGCATGGCTTCAGCCGCGGTCAGATCAGGGCGATGCGTTCGCGCTGCGCCGGATCGGGGTAGGGGCGATAAAGACCGACATCGACCGAGGCGATCATCTGATGCATCAGATCATAGCGCCGCCCGGCCTCCTCATCCGCGGCGGAAAGGGCGGCAAACGCCTCATCCAGGGCGGCCATGCCGGGCACCTCGATCTCCAGCAGGAAGTCGGGATGGGCGCCGGAGGCGAGGCCAAACTTGCGCCGCATCAGCCGCCAGCCAGAGATCAGGCCACGGCTGTGCAGCAGGGTCATCCACCCTTCGACCGCCTTGGCAAAGGACAGCGCACGGCAGTCTTGCCGCAATTCGATCATGCAGTGATACAGGTTCATCCATCCCTCCATCCGTTTGGGCAGAATGGGGGCGGAGTGTTGAGAAGCGCTTAACCGCGCCGAAAAAGCCGGTCGCGGTGCTGGGCCACAAAGGCAACGGGATCGGTGGTGTCAAAGCCCAGGGCAGCCGCCTTTTCGAAGAAGCCACGCGCCGGAAGGCCGCCGCCAAGGCGCGCTTCGCAAAGCGCGGCGCGCAGCGGCTGCTCTGCGCGGGCATCCTCCTCCATCAGACGCTCCAGCGCGGCGGTCAACTGGCCCATGCGCCAGCCCAGATCGCGGGCCAGCGCGCCATAGGCGATGGTCTGGCCCGCCGTGGCAAGCGCGGCGAGCCGCTGGTCCAGATCAGTCATCGCCCTGTTCGGCAACCCGCGCGACCGAGACCACAACCTCGTCACGGCCAACGTTGAACACCCGCACCCCGCCCGCCGAGCGCGAGCGGAAGCTGATCTGATCGACCGGCACCCGGATCGACTGACCGGTCGAGGTGGCGAGCATGATCTGATCGCTCATATCCACCGGGAAAGACGCGACAAGCCGCCCGCCGCGCATCGCCTTGTCCATCGCCATCACGCCCATGCCGCCGCGCCCGCGCACCGGATAGCCATGGCTGGACGACAACTTGCCCGCGCCGCCTTCGGTGATGGTCAGGATCAGGTCTTCGGCGGCGGACATTTCGGCGTAGCGTTCGGGCGGCAGTGACCCTGCGGCGACGGTTTCTTCGTCGTCATCGGCCTCGGCATCATCCTCGGTGGCCCCGGCGATCAGGCGGCGCTGTTTCAGATAGGCTTCGCGTTCCTCGGGCGTCGCCTCGAAATGGCGGATGATCGCCATCGACACCACCTTGTCGCCTTCGGCCAGCCGAATGCCGCGCACGCCGGTCGATCCGCGCGATTTGAACACGCGGATTTCCTGGGTGGAAAAGCGGATGGCGCGGCCAAGGGCGGTCACAAGCATCACATCGTCGTTTTCATCGGCGATGGCGGCGTTGACCAGTGAAACGCCCTCGGGCAGGTTCATCGCGATCTTGCCATTGCGTTTGACATTGGTGAAATCCGACAGATCGTTTTGCCGCACATCGCCATCGCTGGTGGCAAAGACGATTTGCAGGGTTTCCCAGTCTTCTTCGGGCACATCGACCGGCATCAGGGCGGCAATCGACACCCCGGTCTGGATCGGCAGGATGTTGACGATCGCCTTGCCCCGCGCGGTGCGCCCCGCCAGCGGCAGGCGCCAGGTCTTGAGCTTGTAGACCATGCCATCGGTGGTGAAGAACAAAAGCCAAGTGTGCGTGTTGGCAACAAACAGCGTTGTCACCACATCGTCTTCCTTGGTCTGCATCGAGGCCAGACCCTTGCCGCCGCGGTTCTGGGCGCGGAATTCTGCCAAGGGCGTGCGCTTGATATAGCCGCCGGAGGTGATCGTCACGACCATGTCCTCGCGCTCGATCAGGTCTTCGTCTTCCATATCGCCGGCCCAATCGACGATTTCCGTCCGGCGCGGCACGGCGAAAAGCTGCTTCACCTCGCGCAATTCGTCCGAGATGATGGTCATGATCCGGTCGCGCGAGCCCAGGATGTCAAGGTAATCCTTGATGCGGCCAGCCAGTTCCTCCAGCTCGTCGGTGACTTCCTTGACGCCAAGCGCGGTCAGGCGTTGCAGCCGCAGGTCCAGAATGGCGCGGGCCTGAACCTCGGACAGGTTATAGGTGCCGTCGTCGTTCATCGTGTGGCTGGGATCGTCGATCAGCCGGATATAGGGCGCGATATCGGCTGCGGGCCAGCGGCGGGTCATCAGCCTTTCGCGCGCTTCGGCGGCGTCGGCGGATGCGCGGATGGTGCGCACCACCTCGTCCACGTTCGACACAGCCACCGCCAGACCGCAGAGGATATGGCTGCGCTCACGCGCCTTGCGCAATTCGAATGCGGTGCGTCGCGCCACCACTTCCTCGCGGAAGGTGATGAAATGGGTCAGAAAATCGCGCAAGGTCAACTGCTCTGGCCGCCCGCCGTTCAGCGCCAGCATGTTGCAGCCAAAGCTGGTTTGCAGCGGGGTGAAGCGGAACAGCTGGTTCAGCACCACATCGGGCGTGGCGTCGCGCTTCAACTCGATCACCACGCGAATGCCGATACGGTCGGATTCGTCGGCAACGCCCGAGATTCCTTCGATCTTTTTCTCGCGCACCAGTTCGGCGATCTTTTCGATCATCGCCGCCTTGTTCACCTGATAGGGCACTTCGTCGATGACGATGGCAAAGCGGTCCTTGCGGATTTCCTCGATATGGGTCTTGGCGCGGATGATCACCGACCCGCGCCCTTCGAGATAGGCCTTGCGCGCGCCCGACCGGCCAAGGATGGTGGCCCCGGTCGGAAAATCGGGGGCGGGGATGATCTCCATCAACGCCTCGGAGGACAGGTCCGGGTTTTCGATCAGCGCAAGGGTGCCGTCGATCACCTCGCCCAGGTTGTGCGGCGGGATATTCGTCGCCATGCCAACCGCGATGCCGCCCGCGCCATTGACCAGCATGTTGGGAAAGCGCGCGGGAAGGACCGTGGGCTCTTTGTCCTTGCCGTCGTAATTGTCTTGGAAATCAACGGTTTCCTTGTCAATATCGGCCAGAAGAAACGCCGCGGGCTTGTCCATGCGCACTTCGGTATAGCGCATGGCGGCGGCGGCATCGCCATCCATCGATCCAAAGTTGCCTTGACCGTCCAGCAGCCGCAGGCTCATGGAAAACGGCTGCGCCATCCGCACCAGCGCGTCATAGATCGCACTGTCGCCATGAGGGTGATATTTGCCCATCGTATCGCCCACCGGACGGGCCGATTTGCGATAGGGCTTGTCATGGGTGTTGCCGGATTCGCTCATCGCGAACAGGATGCGCCGGTGCACGGGTTTCAGGCCGTCGCGCAGATCGGGAATGGCGCGGCTGACGATCACGCTCATCGCGTAATCGAGATAGGCGGTCTTCATCTCGGCGGCGATGTCGATCTGCGGGCCGGAATGAACCGGCTTTTCCGGCATTTCGTCTTTCAGATCCGTGTCTTGTGGCGTGTCGCTCATCTTGTCGCGGCCTTCCTTGCGGGGGGGCTATATTTTGTTGCGCCAACCTTACACCATGCAAGCGATGGGGTGCAATGGCGCCCCGTCCTGCGATTTGGCAGCAGGGGTCGGACAGTGCCAACAAATTGAAATCATTGATTTTTAATCTGTCTTTGGCATGATTTTCGGCACGGGAGTCGCCAAAGGAGTGAGGCATGAAACCAAGCGAAACCGAACTGATGTTGCAAGGCTATGGGCTGACCACGGCCCAGATGTTCTATCGCCTGCCGGATTATCGTAATGTTCTCAATACTTTCGTCTGGCAGGACTATGATCTGGCCCCCGATTATCCACGGCTGTTCAAGTTCATCGAATTCTGGCAGGACCAGATCGAGGGGCCGCTGCATTCGGTGCGGTTCAGCCACAAGCGGCTGATCGGCCCCAATGAATGGCGCAATGTCGTGGGGGAATTCCGGCTGCACTGACCCGGACCCACTGGTCCTGCGCAGGATCGCTCGTTAAGGTTCCCGCCGCATGAGGGAGGAACCACATATGGCACAGCGCAGCATTCTGATCACCGGGGCAGGGTCGGGCATCGGGCGGGCCACGGCGCGCGGGTTTATCGCGGCAGGCTGGCGCGTGGCGCTGATCGGTCGGCGCGAGGCGGCCTTGCGCGAAACGGCGGGCACGCATGAGGCGCTGGTGCTGCCATGCGATGTCACCGATCCCGCGCAGGTGGACGCGGCCTTTGCCCGGATCGAGGCAGACTGGGGGCGGCTTGATGTGCTGTTCAACAATGCGGGCATGTCGCTGCCCGGCAAGCCGATTGACGAAATCGCCGTGGCCGATTGGCTGCAATTGTCGAATGTGAACATCACCGGCATGTTCCTTTGCGCCCGCGCGGCCTTTGGCCTGATGCGGCGGCAGGCGCCTCAGGGCGGGCGGATCATCAACAACGGATCGATCAGCGCCGATCGCCCGCGTCCCGGCTCGGCCCCCTATACCATGTCGAAACATGCGGTCAGCGGCTTGACCAAGACGCTTGCCGTGGATGGGCGGCGGTTTGACATCGCCTGCGGTCAGATCGACATCGGCAATGCCGCCAGCGAGATGACGGCCGGCTTTTCGGCCGGGATGCCGCAGGCCAGCGGCGAAATCCGGCCAGAGCCCTTGATGCCGGTGGTGCATGTCGCCGAGGCGGTGCTGCACATGGCAAATCTACCTTTGGATGTGAACGTGCCATTCATGACAATCATGGCGCGTGACATGCCCTATCTTGGTCGAGGCTGACGGCGACAATTTCAGGATTGTGGCGGGATTGGGGCGGAAACAAGGCGCAAATCCGTGAATTTCTGGCGAATCGGTGGGGGCGGTTGCTAGGTTTGTGCCAAGCGCGGGGTTAACCCGGCACCCCCTGTCGGGCAGGGATGATGGTCACGCATTTTGCCCGGAGTAATTTCATGCCCGCACTTCCCCCCGATCCTGTCGGATCGTTTTTCCAGACTCTGACCGGCACCACCGGCAACGATCAGATCCGAGGCTCGGCCTTTGGGGATCTGATCTATGGCGGCGATGGCCGCGATGTCTTGAGCGGCTTGCGGGGCAACGATTACATCGATGGCGGCGCGGGCAATGATATCGTCGCGGGCGGGGCCGGGGATGACACGCTGATCGGCGGCGGCGGCGATGACACGATCGACACGGGGGATGGCAATGATCTGGTGTTTGGCGGCGATGGCGCGGACCGGATCAATGCCTTTCTCGACGGCGGGGATCAGGTCGTGCTTTACGGCGGGGCGGGGCAGGATGCCTTTGCCTTGCTTCAGGCCAGCGGCGCCTTTGTCGCGCGGCTGGGTGATTTTTCCTTTGCGCAAGACAGCCTGACCATCAACGGACAGGGATTGCAGGCGGCCGTCGCGGGCGGGGTGCAGATCACCGCCGGCGCAGGCAGCGTGGCGATCTTTCTGCCGCAGTTGGGCGGGACGCTGGTTCTTGACGGTGTCACGGCGCAAGACCTTGTGTCCAACCTGACCCTGTCGGGTGACGACCTGTTCACCGGGTCGGATGGGGCCGATGTCTTTGACGGTGAGGCCGGCCATGACCAGATCGCGGGCGGCGAAGGCGACGATGTCTTGGGCGGGGGCGATGGCAATGACCTGCTGGACGGCGGGGCAGGGCACGACACGCTGGGCGGCGACCGGGGCAATGACACGCTGATCGGCGGCGCGGGCGATGACGCGATCTATGGCCGCTTTGGCAACAACCAGATCTTTGGCGGCGATGGCGATGACCTGTTGTCCAGCGGGCGCGATTCGAGCACGATCGAGGGCGGGGCCGGCGATGATGTTCTGGTGGCGCGGCAGGAAACCGGGGGCGACCACGTTCTGACCGGCGGGGCCGGGGCCGACACGTTCGAGTTCTTTGGCGCGCGGGCCGGGCGCCAGTCTGACACCCGTGTCACCGATTTCGAGCCTGGGCTTGATCAGTTCACGGTGAACGAGGGCAATGGTTTTGCCTATGCCGCCGACAATGGGCTGGTCTTTCAGGACGTGGCGGGTGGGGCGTTGCTGACCTTGCCCAGCGGCAGCACGATCGTTTTCGAAGGTGTTGCGGCCGCGGACATGAACGAGCTGATCCCCGGCGCCTTCGTCAGTTGACGGCCTGACCGGGCGGGCGGGGCGCTGCGCCCGCGCCCGTCATCTTTGGGCCGAGGCGCAGAACATGTCATAGACCAGTGCGATCATGCGCTCGGCCTTTGGGTCGTGGATCGCGTAATAGATCACCTTGCCGTCCCGGCGGCAGGAGACCAACCCCTCTTGCCGAAGCCGCGCCAGTTGCTGGCTGACGGCGGCTTGCCGACATTCCAGCAGGTTCTCAAGCTCGGTCACGGATTTCTCGCCCGAGGACAGGTGGCACAGGATCATCAGCCGCCCCTCATGGCTGAGCGCCTTGAGGAAGGCCGCGGCCAGACTGGCCTGCCGTTCCATTTCGGACACGGTCAAGGTGACACATGCCGCCTTGTCTGCATCCGGCTCTGGCAGGTCCAGTCTGCTGTCCACGCTTGCCGCTCCACGCTGTTGCCGCCGAGCGGCACCTTGGTCAATGGCCACTATATAGGGCGCGCCCTTCGGCCCACAAGACGCGCGGCCCCGGCTCAAAGGCGAGGGGCGCAGGCCTTAGCGGCCGCGAATGCGCGGATCAAGCGCATCGCGCAACCCGTCGCCAATGTAGTTCACCGACAGCACGGTCAGCGAAATCGCGACGCCGGGCCAGATCACCCGTTCGGGGTATTGCTGGATGTAATCGACGCCATCAAAGAGCAGCCGCCCCCAGGTCGGGAAATCGGGCGGAAAGCCCAGGCCGAGGAAGGACAAGGCACTTTCGGTGATGATGGCGCTGGCGATGCCCAGCGTGGCCGACACCATGATCGGGCTGACCACATTGGGCAGCACATGGCGCAGGATCATCCGTCGGGGCGGGGTGCCGATCGACCGGGCGGCCAGCACGAATTCCCGCTCCTTCAGCGCCAGCACATCGCCGCGCACGATGCGCGCCGCCTGCATCCAGCTTGTCACCCCGATGGCAAAGACGATCAGCAGGAAGGTGCCGCCCTCTGGCCCGAAGGCATTGGCAAGCGGGTCGCGAAACAGCATCACCATCACAAGCAGCAAGGGCAGCAGCGGCAGCGCAAGGAACAGATCGGTCAGCCGCATCAAGGGCCCGTCGAGCCTGCGGAAATACCCCGCCAGCACGCCGACCAGCGTGCCCAGCAGGATGGAGATCGCCATGGCCACCAGCCCCACCGCGATGGAGACCTGCCCCCCCTTCATCATCCGCGCCAGCATGTCGCGGCCCAGCTGATCGGTGCCCAGCGGAAATTCCCAACTGGGCGGCTTGTTGCGGGTGCGGATCATCTGGGCCGCATCGGGGTTAATATAGGTCGGGTCCACCCGCCAGATCAGCGGCCCGATGGTGACAAACAGGATCAGGCCGACGAACACGCTCAGGCCCGCGACTGCGCCCTTGTGGGTCTTGAACTGCGCCCAGACATCGGCCCATTGGCTGCGCGGTTTTTCGAGGGTGGATGTCTCAGTCATAGCGGATCCTTGGGTCGAGCATGCCGTAAAGCACATCGGCGATCAGGTTGAACAGCACGATCAGCACCGCGAAGATAAAGGTCAGCGTCTGCACCATCGGCAGGTCAGACCCCTGGATGGCGTTGATCAACAGCGCGCCAAGACCGTTCACCTTGAACACCTGCTCGGTGATGATGGCGCCGCCGAAAATGGTGGGAATGCCAAGCGCGATCACCGTGACGACCGGGATCAGCGAATTGCGCAAGACGTGTTTGAGCACCACCACCCGTTCCGACATCCCCTTGGCCCGCGCGGTGCGCACGTAATCCTGCCCGAGGTTGTCAAGCATGGACGACCGCATGTAGCGGCTGATCTGCGCCGCGTTATAGAGCGCCAGCACCGCCACCGGCATCGCCATTTGCCGGACCTGCTGCCAGAACGTGTCCCAATCCACCACCTCAAGACTGGTGTCATAGATCGACGGGAACCAGCCAAGATTGACCGAGAACACAAGGATCAGCACCACGCCGGTAAAGAAGGTGGGCACCGAAAAGCCGATCATCGCAAACAGCGTGCCAATCTGGTCGAACCACGAATATTGCCGATAGGCGGAATAGATCCCGATGGGCAGCGCGATCAGCACGCCGATCACATAGGCGGAGCCCACGACGGTAAGTGTCTGGGGCAGGCGTTCCACAATGATATCCATCACCGGGCTGCGCGACTGCCAGCTGACGATGCGCTGCATGCCCTCGGAATGGCTGGTGCCAAAGATCGCGTCGAACAGGACAAGCGGTTCGACCCAGAAGAACTGCTTGAGCCAGAGCAGATAGCGCACAAGGATCGGCTCGTTGGCGCCCATTGCCTCGATGATCCGCAGCCGCACCTCGGGCGGCACGGTCAGGGGGATCTGGCTCATCGGCGAGCCCGGGGCGAAATCGACCAGAAGGAAGATCACCAGCGAGATGAACAGAAGCGTCGGGATCGCCAGCAGCAACCGACGCAACGTGAAGGTAAGCATGAGCGACGCCTCGGGTGAACGGATGCGCGGGCACGAATTTTCAGGCGAAAATTCGACGGTGATGATCGGCAAGCGGCGGGCGATGGGCGCGCCGGGGGATTTTCGCGTGAAAACTCGTGCCCGGCGCGCCCTGGATCGGGTTACTGGATGCGGAACCAGTCGCTGGCATTCCACAGCTCGGAATCCCAGGTGTTCAGCACCACGCCGCCAAGGGTGTTGGAATGGGCCGACAGACGGCCACGATCCACCAGCGGCACGATCACATAGCTGTCCTTGGTCAGCATCTCGTTCAGGCGGATCGCGATTTCGCCACGCTTCGCCATGTCGCGGGTCGTGGCCAGTTCCGCCACCAGCGCGTCATAGGCCGGGTCGCAGAAGCGGTTGACGTTTTCGCCCTGCCAGCCGTTTTCCGGGCTGGGGGCCTTGTCGCACAGATATTGCGCGAGATAGGGCTCCGGGTCGGTGCCGTCGAAGTTGTTGGCATACATCTCGACATCGGCATAGAACTTCTGGAACGTGTCGGGCGACCCCGGATCACCGCCAAAGAACACGCCGCCGTCGATGGATTTCAGTTCCACCTCGACGCCCAGCTCGTTCCACCAGCCCTTGATCAGCGCCTGAAAGTCCTGCCGCACCGGGTTGACCGAGGTTTGATACAAGAGCTTCAGCGGCTTGCCGTCCTTTTCGCGGATGCCATTGGCGCCGACGGTTCAGCCGGCCTCGTCCAGCAGCGCCTTGGCGCCCGCCATGTCTTGCGTCAGGCAATCGGTGTTGGGCGAGGCAAAGATCGCGGGAGCCGGCACCAAGTTGCAGGTCGCACGACCCGCATTGCCATAGCCGACTTCCACCAGCAGGTTGCGGTCGATCGCCATCGACAGCGCCTTGCGCACGCGGATGTCCGACAGGATCGGGTGCGGATGCTTGGCGGTGGACCGCTCGCCTTCGGGCAGGGCCGGGTCGGGGTTGGTCATGTTCATCTCGATACGCTCGACCAGGGTGCCGAAGGCCGACACGAACTTGCCCTTGCCGCCCGCTTCCATCTGGGCTTGCAATTCGGGGTTGATCTGGGTGTTCCAGGCGTAGTCGAATTCGCCGGTTTCCATCACGGCGCGGGCGGCCCCTGCGGCATCGCCCCCGCCCTTGACCGTCATGGTGGCAAAGCGCGGCTTGGCCGGGTCGCGGTAATTCGGGTTGGCGGCCAGTTCCACGACGTCGTTCACCTTGAAATCCGTCACCATGAACGGGCCGGTGCCGATCGGCTTGAAGTTCTGCTCGGTGCAGGTGGGGGCGGCGGTGCCAAGGCAATTGGCGAACTGCGCCTTTTGCAGGATGGGCGAGGTCGCGCCGACAAAGGCGGTGAACGGGTTCGGCTTTGGCGCGGTCCAGGTGATCTTGACGGTCAGATCGTCGATCGCCTCGACCTTTTCGATGCCCTCATAGCGCGCGGCCTGGGCGCAGCCGCCTTCGGGATGGGTGCAATATTCATACGAGAACACGGCATCCGCCGCCGTGACCGGCGTGCCATCCGACCACAGCAGGCCCGGGATCAGCTTCCAGGTGATGGTGGTCAGGTCTTCGGAAATGCCGCCGTTTTCCACCGACGGAATCTCGGTCACAAGGCGCGGGATGACATTGCCATCCTGGTCAAAGCCTGCCAGCGGCTCCAGCACGAGGCTGCCGACCTCGACATCCTTTGTGCCCGAGGACAGATAGGCGTTCATGATGGAAACGGCTTGTGAATACAGGACCTTGACGTTGCCATCGGCCCCGCGCTCGGCGAAGGCGGCCGGCGCGAAGGCCAGTGTGGCGGCAGCGCCCAGAAGGGCGGTTCTCAGTTTCATCGAGGGACTCCTTGTTGGGTTTGCTCTGTGGCATCGGACGCGCCGGTTGATCCGGCGACGCTGGTATTGGCAAAAAGATGGCAGGCGACAAAGCGCCCGGGCTCCACCTCGGCCAATTCGGGTTTCACCTCGCGGCACAGGTCAAAGACCTTGGGGCAGCGGGTGCAGAAATTGCAGCCCTTGGGCGGGTTTGCGGGTGAGGGGACATCGCCTTGCAGCACGATCCGCTGGCGCGCGCGCGCAAGGGTCGGGTCAGGTTCGGGCACGGCCGACAGCAGCGCCTCGGCATAGGGGTGCAGGGGCCGCGCATAAAGCGCATCGCGCGGGCTGAGTTCGGCAATCCGCCCCAGATACATCACCGCAACACGGTCCGCGATATGGCGCACCATCGACAGGTCATGGCTGATGAACAGATAGGTCAGCCCGAACTGATCCTGCAAATCCTCCAGCAGATTGACCACCTGCGCCTGAATGGACACATCCAGCGCCGCGATGGGTTCGTCACAGACGATGAACCGCGGGTTGAGCGCCAGCGCCCGCGCGATCCCGATCCGCTGGCGCTGCCCGCCAGAAAATTCATGCGGGAAACGGTTGGCAAAGCGGCGGTTGAGGCCGACCGCATCCATCAATTCATAAACCCGGGCCAGTTTGCGCGACGCGTCCCAATCGGTATGTTCGCGCAACGGCTCGCCGATGATGTCGGCAAGGCTCATGCGTGGGTTCAGGCTGGCTTGCGGGTCTTGAAACACCATCTGCATCTGCGGCCGCGCGCGGCGCAACGCCTCGCTGTCCAGCGACGCGATGTCGGTGCCATTGACCACGACGGTGCCGCCCGTGATCTCATAAAGCCGCAACAAGGCCCGCCCCACGGTCGATTTGCCGCAGCCGGATTCGCCGACAAGCCCCAGGGTCTCGCCCGGCAGGATGTCGAAACTGACGCCATCAACCGCTTTCACGTCGCCGGTGTGGCGGCGCAGGAGGCCCGAGTAGATCGGGAAATACATCTTGAGATCACGCACCTGCACAAGCGGTCTGAGCGCGGCCGTGGCGTCAAGCATCGCGGGCCTCCGCTGTCCAGTGGCAGGCGACATCATGGCCGCGCCCGACCGGACGGCCATCCAGCGCCCGGCGTTGCGGATTTTCGGCGTGGCAGCGGTCAAACACATGGGCACAGCGGGCGCGGAACGGGCAGGCCGTCGGCTCTCCGGCCAGAATGGGCGGCTGGCCCTGAATCACTTGCAGCCGGTCCTCGCGCGCGCCGGTCAGCGACGGAATGGTCTTGAGCAGCGCGCGTGTATAGGGGTGCTGGGGGTTGGAAAACAGCTCTCGCACCGGCGCCTGTTCCACCACCTGCCCCCCATACATCACCATCACCCGGTCCGCGATGCCCGCGATCACGCCAAGGTCATGCGTGATCCAGACGATGGCCATGCCCAGCTTTTGCCGCAGATCCTTCACCAGTTCGAGGATCTGCGCCTGAATGGTCACGTCAAGCGCGGTGGTCGGCTCATCTGCGATCAGCACATCCGGGTCGCAGGCCAGGGCGATGGCGATCATCACCCGCTGCCGCATCCCGCCGGAAAACTGGTGCGGATAGGATTTCAGCCGCTTTTTCGCATCGGGAATACCGACCAGAGACAGAAGTTCGGCCGCCCGCACCTCGGCCTGCTGCTTGGTCATGCCCATATGGCGGATCAGGGGTTCCATGATCTGGTTGCCCACGGTGAACACCGGGTTCAGGCTGGTCATCGGGTCCTGGAACACGAAACCGACCTTGGCGCCGCGCACATCGCGCAAGTCATCCGCGCCGATCCGCAACAGGTCGCGCCCGCCCAGCATGACCGTTCCGCCGCGCACGTCAGCGGGCGGCGACGGCAGCAGCCCGATCAGCGACATCATGGTGACGGACTTGCCCGAACCGCTTTCGCCGACCACGCCCAGAAGTTCGCCGGGGTCCAGATGAAAGCTGACCCCGTTCACGGCATGGACTTCCCCCCCGCGCGTGCGGAATACGGTTTTCAGCCCCCGGACATCAAGGACGGGCGTGGCCCCATCGGCCATATGTTAACCCCCAAGTGGTTCTTTTTTCTTTATTTTTCCGGTGAATGGCCGTGGCCTTCCCGGTGATTGAAACAAGTGTCAGCTATTTTCCTGCATCCCGCAAGCGGCTTGTTATGGCTTTCGTTACGTCATCTTCGGCGGGCTTGACCTTGCCTGTTTTCGCGGCGCAGGTTTGCCATGGAGCGGCAAAAGGATGCGTCGATGGCTGACAGACTTTCCCCAAGGCAGATATTGGACAGGCTGGTGGCCTTTCCCACCGTCAGCCGCGACAGCAACCTGCCGCTGATCGATTGGGTCGAGGCCTATCTGCAAAGTCACGGCATCCGCGCGCATCGGCACTGGAACGAGGATCGCAGCAAGGCCGCGCTGATGGCGCATGTCGGGCCGCAGGTGACAGGGGCTGTGGTTCTGTCGGGCCATACCGATGTGGTGCCGGTCGATGGGCAGCACTGGACCTCTGATCCCTTTGCCGTGACCGAGCGGCAGGGCAGGCTTTACGGGCGCGGCACCTGTGACATGAAAGGGTTTGACGCGCTGGCGCTTTGGGCGCTGGTGGAGGGTCATCACCGCAGCTTGCGCCGCCCGTTGCAGATTGCGCTGTCCTATGACGAGGAAACCGGCTGCATGGGCGCGCCTCCGCTGATCCAGACGATGCAACAGGTGATGCCAAAGGGCGCTTTGGCCATCATCGGCGAGCCGAGCCGGATGAAGGCGGTCAACGGGCACAAGGGCGGTGCGGGCTACCGGGTGCATGTGCGCGGGTTCGAGGTCCATTCCTCGCTGTTGCCGCAGGGCGTGTCTGCCATCATGGAGGCGGCGCGGTTGATCATGTGGGCCAATGCGCGCAATGCGGAAAACCGGGCAAAGCCGGTCGGGCCCCTGGCGCAGCTGTTCGATCCCCCTTTTACCACCGTCCATGTCGGCATGATCAACGGCGGCACCGCCCATAACATCACCGCCGCCGACTGCCGCCATGTGATGGAATTCCGCGTGATCCCCGGTGAATCGCCGCAAGACTGGTGCCGCGCCTTCGAGGCCGAGGTCGATGTCTTGCGCGCCGCGATCAAATCCGTGCGCCCCGAGGCGGATATCTTTCTAGAGCGGTTCTTCGACGTGCCGCCCCTTGTGCCCGAGGCGGGGGGGGGGGCCGAGGCGATGGTGCGGCGGCTAACCGGGGACAATGCCACCCATGTCGTCAGCTATGGCACCGAGGCCGGGCATTTTCAGGCCGCAGGCTATTCGGCGGTGATCTGCGGGCCGGGCGATATCGCACAGGCCCATCAGGCCGACGAATATCTGGAGCTTTCGGAATTTGCCGCCGGTCAGCATTTCATGGAGCGGCTTCTGGCCGATCTGGCATGAGCTTTCCGATCTCTCTCGAAAGCCCGCTGCGCTTTCCGGGGCGGCTGCCCGCGGCGGCCGATGTGGTGGTGCTGGGCGGCGGGATCATCGGGGTGATGACCGCGCTTTACCTCGCCCGGGCCGGGCAAAAGGTGGTGTTGTGCGAAAAGGGCCGCATCGCGGGCGAGCAAAGCAGCCGCAACTGGGGTTGGATCCGACAACAGGGCCGCGACAAGGATGAATTGCCGATCGTCGTCGAATCCCTGCGCCTCTGGCAGGGCTTTGCGCAGGTGTTTGGCGATGCGCTGGGCTTTCGCCAGACCGGGGTGATGTATCTGGCCAACAGCGATGCCGCGCTGGAGGCGTATGAGGCATTTCTGCCCCATGCGCAGGCGCATGGCGTGGACACGCGCATGCTGGCCCGCTGCGAGATCGAGGCGCGGCTGGGCACCTCGGCCCGCTGGAAGGGCGCGATGTTCACCCCCTCCGATGCGCGGGCCGAACCCTGGACCGCCGTGCCCTTGCTGGCCGGTCTGGCGGCGGAGGCGGGCGCGGTGCTGGTGGAACATTGCGCCGTGCGCGCGCTTGACGTGCAGGCCGGTGCGGTGGTGGGGGTCATCACCGAACAGGGCCGGGTGCGCGCGAACCGGGTGCTGGTGGCGGGTGGCGCATGGTCGCGCCTGTTTCTGGCGGCCCATGGCATCGCCCTTCCGCAGCTTTCGGTGCTGGCGTCGGTCGCGCAGACCGACCCCATGCCCGAGGTGTTTGCAGGCGGCGCCACCGACAGCCATTTCGCCTTTCGCCGCCGGGTCGATGGCGGCTATACGCTCGCGCCCGGGGCCGAGCATGACTTTTTCACAGGCCCGGATGCGTTTCGCAGCTTTGGCGCCTATCTGCCTGTGCTGAAACAGGATTTCCGCTCGACCCATTTCCGGGCGATGGCCCCCAGGGGCTATCCCGACGCTTGGGGCACGCCCCGGCGCTGGGGCGACGGGCCCAGCCCGTTCGAGGCGATGCGCATCCTGAACCCCGCGCCGAACATGGCAAGCCTTGGCCGGGTGCAAGACCGCTTTGCCGCGGCCTTTCCCACGCTGGGGCGGCCGCGGATCAGATTGGCATGGGCGGGGATGATCGACACCATGCCCGATGTGGTGCCGGTGGTGGATCATGCGCCGATCGCGGGTCTGACCATCGCCACGGGGATGAGCGGGCATGGCTTTGGCATCGGCCCGGGTATGGGCCGGGTGCTGGCCGATCTGATGATGGGGCGCGCCACCGGCCATGATCTGACCCGGTTCCGCCTGTCCCGCTTTGCCGACGGGACGGCCCGCAAGGTGGGGCCGGCGCTGGCCTGAGACGCGGTTTGATCAAGAGGTCAGGTTTTGCACCGGCCCCCCTTGAAGCGCGCCGCGATCCGGCCCACCATCCGGCGCAGCGCTGCACAGGAGGCCGCCATGCCAATCAAGAACCGTTTTGCCGAACTGCTGCCCGAGATCACCGCCTGGCGGCAGGATTTTCACGCCCATCCCGAACTGTTGTTCGATGTGCATCGCACGGCGGGAAAGGTGGCCGATCTGCTGCGCGCCTTTGGCTGTGACGAGGTGGTGGAAGGCATCGGCCGCACCGGCGTGGTTGGGGTGATCCATGGCAAGACCGACACATCGGGCCGTGTCATCGGGCTGCGCGCCGATATGGATGCGCTGCCGATCACCGAACAGACCGGGGTGGAGTATGCCAGCACCGTGCCCGGCAAGATGCACGCCTGCGGCCATGACGGGCACACCGCGATGCTGCTGGGGGCGGCGAAATATCTGGCCGAGACGCGCAATTTTGACGGCCGTGCCGTGGTGATCTTCCAGCCCGCCGAAGAAGGTGGCGGCGGTGGTCGCGAAATGGTTGCCGATGGCATGATGGACCGCTTTGGCGTGCAAGAGGTTTATGGCATGCACAACATGCCCGGCATTCCGGTCGGCACCTTTGCCATTCGTCCCGGCGCGATCATGGCGGCGGCGGATCAGTTCGACATCGTGGTGACAGGCAAGGGCGGCCATGCCGCGAAACCGCATGATTGCATCGACACCACGGTGGTGGCGGCCCATATCATCGTGGCGCTGCAAACCATCGCCAGCCGCAATGTCGATCCGATGAAGCAGGTGGTGGTCAGCGTCTGCACCGTGCAGACCGACAGCACCGCGCATAACGTGATCCCGCAGGTGGTAAAGCTCAAGGGCACGGTGCGCACGATGGACCCCGCGGTGCAGGATTACGTCGAACGCCGGATTGCCGAGATTGCGTCCGGCACCGCGCTTGCGCTTGGGGCCAAGGCCGAGGTGCAGTATAACCGCGGCTATCCGGTCACGATCAATGCCGAGGACAACACACGCCACGCGGTGGAGGTGGCCCGCGCCGTCTCTGGCAAGGTGGATGACAACACAGCACCCCTGATGGGGGCCGAGGATTTCAGCTTCATGCTGAACGCGCGGCCCGGGGCCTATATCTTCCTTGGCAATGGCGATACGGCGATGGTCCACCATCCCGCCTATAATTTCGACGACACGGCCATTCCCTATGGATCAAGCTGGTATGCCGGGATGGTCGAGGCGCGGATGCCCGCGGCATGAACGCGGCATGAGCGCAGCATGAGCGCGGCGGCGCAGGGCGCAACCGCCGCCGCCCGCGCCCGCGTCAATCATAGCTGAGGTTGGTCGCCTTGCCGCGGAACACGGTGTAGGACAGGATGGTGTAGCCAAGGATCATCGGCAGAACGAACAGCGTGCCGATCAGGATGATCGTCAGGCTTTCAGGGCTGGAGGCCGCCTCGTAGATCGTCAGCTGCTCGGGCACGATGAACGGGTAAAAGCTGTAGGCCATGCCGAAAAAGCCCAGCACCATCAACGCCGTCGCCCCGGCCAGCGGGAACCAGGCGAAATGGTCGCCCTTGGTGGGCAGATGGCGCAGCGATTTCCACAGCAGGACCAGAATGGCCACCGACAACAGCGGCAGGGGCGCCAGAAGCATGACTTCGGGAAAGCTGAACCAGCGCTCGAACAGGCGTTGGCTGACAAAGGGCGTGGCAAGCGAGACGGCCCCCAGCCCCAGCGTCATGCCCCAGATCCCGCCACGGGCCCAAGACACCGCCTTGATCTGCAAGGCGCTGTCGGTCTTGTAGATCACCCAGGCCGCGCCGATGAAACTGTAGGCCACGGTCAGCGCCCCGGCCGTCAACAGGCCAAAGGCCGCGTGAAACAGCGTCCATTCCAGCCCCATGACATACATGCCCAGCATGAAGCCTTGGGCGGCCGAGGTCATCAGGCTGCCGGCAAAGAACGCCGCATCCCATGACCGTTTGTGCGCCAGTGGCGCCTTGGCGCGAAACTCGAACGCGACGCCGCGCAGGATCAACCCGATCAGCATCACCGCCACCGGCAGGTAAAGCGCGGTCAGGATCGCCCCATGCGCCGCCGGAAAGGCCACAAGCAAGATGCCGATCGCCAGCACCAGCCAGGTTTCATTGGCATCCCAGAACGGCCCGATCGAGGCGATCATCCTGTCGCGTTCCTCGGGCGTGGCAAAGGGGAACAAAAGGCCCACCCCAAGATCGAACCCGTCAAGGATCACGTAAAGCAGGATCGACAGGCCCATCAGCGCGGCAAAGATCACCGGCAGCGTGGTTGCATCAAGCGTCATGGCCTTACTCCGCCGGAACTGCGATGGGGGTGTCGCGGCGCGGGTCTTCGCGGGTGGGCGACTTGCCTTCGGCCGCGCGGCGGGCAAGGTAGAAGATCACGCCGATATAGGCGATCATCAGGAACAGATAGACCGCAAGATAGGCCATCAGCGTGCCCATCACCATCGGGGCCGCCACATCGCCCACCGCCGCTTCGGTGGTCAGAACGCCGGTCACAAGCCAGGGCTGACGGCCGATCTCGGTGACATACCAGCCGGCAAGCGTGGCGACCCACCCCGAAAAGGCCATTGCCGTCGTGGCCATCAGGAACGGGCGGGGCAGGGCATCCGCACCGCGGCGCCAGATCAGGCCCGCGCCCAGCCAGGACAGGGCCAGCATCGCCATGCCGGTTCCGACCATGACCCGAAAGCTCCAGAACACCGGGGCCACGGGCGGGTGCAGGGGCGTGCCGTCTTCGGCGACAAAGTCGTTCAGGCCCGGCACCACCCCATCGGCGCTGTGTTTCAGGATCAGGCTGGCGCCGTTCGGGATGGCGATTTCGGCATGGTTCATGCGCGCCGCCTCGTCCGGGATCGCGAACAAAAGCAGGGGCACATTCGGGCCGGTTTCCCAGTTGCCCTCCATCGCGGCCACCTTGGCCGGCTGGTGTTCCAGCGTGTTGAGCCCGTGCAGATCGCCCATCAGGATTTGCAGCGGGATCAGCACCGCACCCAGGATCAGGCCAAAGCGCAACTGCGTGCTGACCGCCTCGCCCCGGTCGCCGATCAGCCGGCGGAAGGCGGCGATGCCCGCGATCAGGAAGGCAACCGTCAGACCCGAGGCCAGCAGCATGTGCGACAGGCGATAGGGCAGCGAGGGGTTGAAGATGATGGCAAACCAGTCGGTGGCATGCACGACGCCGTCGCGCAATTCATACCCTTGCGGCGTGTGCATCCAGGAGTTCAGGACGAGGATCCAGAACGCGCTCATCGTGGTGCCGAAGGCGACAAGGAAGGTCGCCAGAATATGCAGCCATGCCGGAACCTTGCGCGCGCCAAACAGCATGATCCCAAGGAATACCGCCTCAAGGAAGAAGGCCGTCATGATCTCATAGGCGAGCAGGGGGCCTGCGACATTGCCCACCGCTTCCATGAAGCCCGGCCAGTTGGTGCCGAACTGGAACGACATGGTGATGCCCGATACCACGCCAAGCGCGAAGGACAGGGCAAAGACCTTGACCCAGAACATATAGGCATCTATCCACTTTTGCAGGCCCGTGCGGGCAAAGCGGTAGCGGAAGAACAACAGCACCCAGCCCAGCGCGATGGTGATGGTGGGAAACAGGATGTGAAAGCTGATGTTTGCCGCGAATTGAATGCGCGAGAGGAGGAACGCGTCCATGATGCACCTTTCTGTTGCATCGGATGTAGGGACGCGCCGGGGCGGGAAAAGGTGGTGCGACCAGCCGCCACGCTGGTCCGCGCGGTCTAGAGATCGGTGATGACGACCGCGTTCAGCACCCGTTTGATGACCGCCGGCCAGTAGATCAGATAGGCAAGGCCCAGCGTCACGATGGTCAGCAAAAGCCAGACAAGCGCATGGCCCAGAATGTCGCCAAAGCCGACATCGACATGCAGCCGCGCCACCTTGCGCCCGGTGGCATCCACAAGGCTCGTGCGGTTGATCGGGGCCTTGACGAAATAATAGGGCAGCACGAACAGCGCGAGGCCAAGCGTGAGGATCGACAGCAGCACCCAGATGACAAGCTGGCCAATCGCCTCGCCCACGCTGAAGTCGCATTTCATCTTGTAGCCGAGATAGGTCATGGAAGGATCTTTCAAAGGAAACGTGCGGCGCGGTTCTGCCAAAGGCACGGGCGCGGTTCAACCTTGAAATGAAAGAGTTTCCATCCCTTGCAGGCCGGGGTCAGCCGCCCGTATGGCTCATGTGGCGCGTCATCTGGCCCGCGACCGTCTGGCGCGTGTAGTCGAAGTCATGGCCCTTTGGCTTGCGCGCGATGGCGGCGCGGATCGCGGCTACCAGCGCGGCATCGTCGGGGCTGGCGCGCAAGGGGGCGCGCAGGTCGGCCATGTCCTCTTGACCAAGGCACATGTAAAGCTCGCCCGTGCAGGTCAGCCGCACCCGGTTGCAGCTTTCGCAGAAGTTGTGGGTCAGCGGCGTGATGAAGCCGATCTTCTGCCCGGTCTGCTCGATCCGTACATAGCGCGCAGGCCCGCCCGTCCGTTCGGCCAGATCGCTCAGGCTGTAGCGGGCGGCATAGCGGGCGCGCAGATCGCGCAGGCTCCAGTATTGGTCAAGCCGATCCTCGTTGCCCAGATCGCCCATCGGCATCACCTCGATCCAGGTCAGGTCATGGCCCTCGCGGGCGCACCACTCCGTCAGGCTGAACTGCTCATCCTCGTTGAAGCCGCGCAGGGCAACGGCGTTGATCTTGACCCGCATCCCGGCCGCCTTTGCGGCTGCGATGCCGTCCAGCACCTGCGGCAGGCGGCCCCAGCGGGTGATGGCGGCAAACTTGTCCGGGTCCAGCGTATCGAGCGAGACATTGATCCGCCGCACCCCGCAGGCGGCCAGCTCCTGCGCATATTTGCCAAGCTGGCTGCCGTTGGTGGTGAGCGTCAGTTCCTTGAGCGCGCCGCTGTCCAGATGGCGCTTCATCGCGGCAAAAAACGTCATGATCCCCTTGCGCACCAAAGGCTCCCCCCCGGTGATGCGCAGCTTTTCCACGCCAAGCCCGACAAAGGCCGAACACAGCCGATCCAGCTCCTCCAGCGTCAGAAGATCGGCCTTGGGCAGAAAGGTCATGTTTTCCGCCATGCAATAGACACAGCGAAAATCGCAACGATCCGTCACCGACACCCGCAGGTAAGAGATGGCGCGGGCAAAGGGGTCGATCAGGGGGGCGTGCTGGCTCATGGCCAGAAAGGTAAGCCCCCGCCGATGGCAAGACAAGTGGTGATCGGACCATTGCAGGGCAGGCGGTGGCATACTATCGTCGGATCATGCGTATTCTGTTTGCCCTCACCCTCGCCCTGACCGCCACCTCTGGATGTGCGGTGCTGGATCGTCTGAACCCCGCGCCCGCAGCGCCTCCCTCTGCCGCGGCCGAGGCGCCTGTCGCCGCGGCCCCGGCCCCCGTGCTGGGCGCCGGCAATACGGCCGCAGCCTTGGACACCACGACCGCCGCGCAGAAAGAGGCAGCCCTTGCCGCGCCTGCGACCAGCGGCGAGCGCTCGCTTGGCACGGTTGCGGTCAGCCTTGGCAGTCCGGCAGAGCCCGGCATCTGGCTGCGCTCGGCGCTTGTGTCCGCGCCGGGCAAGGGCCGTGTCGTCACCGCATCGGGCCAGTCGGTCGCGGTCGATCTGCTGCCCGGCGAAGGGTCGGCGCAGCTGTCGCTGGCGGCGTTCCGGGCCTTGGGCCTGTCGCTGACCGCATTGCCCGAGGTGACGGTCTATGCCAATTGACCCCGTCGTCGGCCTGCTGCGCTGTGGCGGGGTTTATGCGCGTGTCGCGCTGATCTGCGGGCTGAGCGTCGGGCCGGCTGCGGCCGTGCTGGCGCAGGAACTTGATTGCGAAGCGGCGATGACGCAGAGCGAGATGAACGCCTGCGCCGCGCAGGAATTCGCCCTTGCCGATGCCGATCTGAACGAGGCTTATGCCGCGGCCCGCCGGGCCTTGCGCGCGGTGGATGCCGATCTGCCATCCGATCTGCGCGGGGGCGAGGTGGCGCTGCGCGATGCCCAGCGGGCCTGGATCACCTTTCGCGACAAGGCCTGCGCTGCCGAAGGGTTCCAGATGCGCGGCGGATCTGCCGAGCCATTGCTGGTTTATGGGTGCAAGGCCCGGTTGACCGACCAGCGGGCAGAGGCGTTGTGGGATCTGGCCGCAGGGTTCGACGGCTGATCTGGCCTTTGGGTCAGTCGCGCAGCGCCGCCTCGGCCTCGGCCGCAAGGATATCGGCCAGCCGTTTGCGGAACCGTGGCGCGTTGACCCGTTTGGTCACGTTCCGGCAGATCATCTTTTCCAGACCCGTGCGTCCCTTGGCCTGCGCCTCTGTCAGCAGCACCCGCAGGTAGGGGCCAAAGTTGCGCCGCGCCCGCCACAGAACGGCAAAGCGCTGGCGGGTCAGGCTTGCATCCATCGCGGCCTGGGTGAGGGGGGCCAGGATCTGCATATGCGACAGCGCCCAATCGATCCGCCCGCCAAGGTGGCGGCACGGCAGATGCGTGACATGGCGGCCGCGGAACAGGGCGGCATGCATCGCATCCTGTGGCACGGTCGGGTCGTGCAGCACAAAGACACGGCCGGCGCCTTCGACCATGTCGGGCGCGTATCCATAGCGGCTGGTGAAATCAAGCCGCCGCGCCTGTGGCATCCGCTTGTCCCAACCGGCAATGGCGGGGGCTTGCGTCGCCTGCGGCGCCATCAGCAGCACGGCAGCCCCGGGCGCCGCCACGGCAAAGGCAGCGGCGGCATAGCCTTGCACCCCGGCGCCCATGAACAGGACGTGATCGAAATCCTCAAAGAACGCATCATCGACCAGCCGGTCGAAATAGCCATAGACCCGCGGATCACGATACCAGGTGTCGCCATCGGCGATCAGGCACAGATGCGACCAGCCCTTTTCCTTGGCAAGCGCATGCCCCAGAGGAAGCTGATCGGGGCGGGCGCGAATATCCTCCAGCTGTTCGAAACTGACCAGAAGGGTGGGCGCTTCATCCACGAAAAACGCCCAATGGCGCGTGCCCAGCGGTTCGAAATAGCCGGAGTCTTCACCCATGCGGTCAAGCATCGCCAGCACGCCGTCGCGCGTCAGCGGCCCATCCGCCGCAGGCGGTGCGGCGGCATCAGGGGCGGGCGGCGCTGCAAGCGTATCTGACATCGCACTCTCCATCGCAAGGCGGCCAACGGCGCGCCCGTGCCGGGACTCAGCCGGACCGTAACCCCTGAAGTGTCGGCCTTTGCGCGGGGCGAGGCAAGCCTTCTTCCCGGGACAGACTGTTTCCGGCCCCCGCCGTCGGCAAGGCTGTGCCGGTCAGGCCTGCGCCGGGCACCCGATCTGTGCCCAAACTGCGGCATGGGTCGGATCGGACCGCAGGGCGGCGATGCGGGCGCGGTGCCAGGCCACCGACTTGCGGTGCATGAAGGCAAGCTCGGGATCGGCCATAAGCTGGTCGCGCCAGGCCTGCACCGCCGGGTCATGGCGGCGGATCGCGTCACAGGGCACCTCTGCCAGGTCGAAGCGGCGCCAATACTCCAGCCCCATGTCCTGCCCGGTATGGTTGACCCGGCCCCGATCGCGCTTGACCAGAAAGCTCTCGGCGCTGCGCAGCGCGTAATGGTTGATCTGTGCGGCGCCGTAATCGGCGGCAACAAACATGTCATGCGGCTGCGCACGGTAAGGGCGGCCCCCCGCCTCCTCGCGCAGCAGCGCGCGGCCAAGCCCGTCGCGCGGGATGGGCGCGTGAATGCCGATGCGCCCCACCGGGGCCGTGCCGCGAAACAGCGATTTGCCATAGGTATGGCCGCGCGGGGGCGGCGGCTCGGCCCGGGTGAACTGTCGCGTGACCGGCATGTCGTCATAGCGGATGCGCCCATTCGGCCCGAACACCCGCCAGGGGACCGAAATCACCTCTGCCGCAGCACTGGCCGCTGCGGTCAGCGCCTGCACGCTGCCATCGCCGATCTTGATGGTCAGGAATTCGTCGGCATCGCAGACATAGACCCAATCGGCCTGTCGCACGATGTCATGGCGCGTTGCCTGTTTGAGGGCGGAGCGCTGGATCGACGTGGCCGCCCAAGGCCGTGTCGCATGATGCACGGCCAGCCCCAGCGTTTGCAGCCGCAGCGCCATGCGGCGCGTATGGTCGGCGCAATCATTGGTGCAGATCAGGATATGGTCAAAGCCCAAAGCCTTGTGATGCGCCACCCATTCCAGCAAGAACGCGCCTTCGTTCTTCATCGTGGTGATGACGGTGTGGCCGCTCAATGTTCGGCCTCGCCCGTGTGTTCCACGGTGAAGAAGAATTCCGGCGGCAGGTCGCGTTCGTGCAGATCGGGCGGGATGACGCCGGGGCCTGCCGAAAACACCGCCGAGCCGAAATGATGCTGCATCCGGCACAGCTTTTTCATCCGCGCGCCGGTCAGTTCGGCATAGAAGTTCTGGTAATTCTCGGTCTGCATCAATTCGGTGATCTTGGCGCGGTGGCAGGCGACCGAATGGTCATGCGCGGCGCGAATCTCGGGGTCGGCCAGCAGGCGGTCGAATTCCGCCTGCAAGGCCGGGATCATCCGCTGGATCGAGGTGTCGCGGTCGGCATTGTGGTTCATGCGGAACCAGTAGTTCAGCCCCTGATCGCGGTCCACATGGTTGACGCGGCCGCGGTCGCGCTTGACCAGAAAACTTTCGGCCGAGCGCACGGCGTAATGGTTCAGCTGCACCCAGTCATAGCCATAGGTTTCCAGCGTGCTGCGCCAGCCGTTGCGGAACATTTCCTTGGGCATCGGCTTGCCCGAGCCATTGAGCCAGCGCACCTGATCCCACAATTCCGGGCGCAACCCCTTTGGCCGGTGGACGCCCAGTTTCTTGTAGATGTCGATGTTGCGAAACAGGGTCTTGAAGCCCCAGGCCTGATGCGGTTTGCGGATCACCTCGGGGGCGCAATCGGTGAATTGCTCAAGCAGGAAGCGATCCTGATACAGATCGACATCCGAATTGCCGATCAGCCGCCAGGTCAGGCTGATCATGTTGGCATCCCCCATCGCCTGATAGAGCGCGCGCAAGCTGCCATCGCCGATCTTGATGTTGATGAATTCATCCACATCCATGCAGATGCCCCAGCCGCAATTCTGCATCACGGGTTCGGCTTCGGCGGCCTGCAAGGCGGCGTGCTGGGGTTTCAGTTCGCCGCCCGGCACCCAGGGGTTCACGCGGTGCTGGCACAGGCCCTTGGCTTGCAACAGCTCCAGCATCGTGTCGGTGCCATCGGTGCAGTCGTTGGTGTAGATCAGGAAATCATCCACCCCGATCGCGCGGTGATAGGCGATCCATTCGAGGATGAAGGGGCCTTCGTTCTTCATCGTGGTGACAATCGCCGTGCGCCCGGCCTGCACTGCGGCGGTCGGTGCGGCGCGGGGGGCGGCGCTGGGGGCGCGCACCGGGCTATGGGCAAAGCAGGTCTCTGCCATGGCCAGCAGGCCGGGGTCCTCGATCAGCGAGGTCTTGGCCGCAAGCTCGCCCGGCTGGCGCCCCGGCACGCGGATCGCCATCGCGCGAAAGAACGGCACCGTGGTGGCGGGGTCAGGCTTGGCATAGGCCACGCGCACCATGCGCCAGGTGTTTTCCAGCCCCGAGCGTTCGGGGGCAACCCCCCAGCGCGCAATGCCGCGCCGCCCGTCGAACTGACGGCAGATGTGATCGCCAAAGCGCGGCTCACCCTTGGGACGCACCCGCCAGGGATAGATCGGCCGCCCGATCAGCGAGATCACCCCGCGCCGCGCCGACAGGCACAGATCAAAGGCGTTGGGCGCGCCAAGCTCCAGAATATCGCTGACATCAAGCGTCAGGACAGCCCGCGCCCGTGACAGAAAGCGCCATTTCAGCGCCTCGAACAGGATCTGTTCGGCCAGTCCCGACCGCCAGGGGTCGGGGGCGGGCGCGGTCATCCTGTCCTTGCCGGGGGCCTCGGGCACGAACCAGGGGTGGTTGATCGGCCCTTCATCCGGCTTGCCCAAAGGCAGCGGGCAATCAAGCACCACCACCGTCAAGGCCGATCCGCGCAAGGCGGCCCGAAGCGCCTTGGCAAAGCCCGCGTCGGGCGGCAGGCGGCTGACGATCAGCGCGCCCTGCAAGCCATGGTGGCGTTCGTGATAAAGCAGACCTTCGGCCACCTGCGCGGCACTTTCATCGTGCCGAAAGCCGAAGATGGTGTTCAGCCCGGCAAAAAGACCGGTTTCCTCGGCGTCGGGCGTCAGCGCCACCTGTCCGCCCGACACAAGGGCAAGCGGGCCCGGGCCTTGGCTCACCACCAATGTGCCGCCCGAAATCTCGCGCAGGTCAAGCGGCAGGGCACAGCCCGGCACCGCGTCGGGCACAAAGGCGCCGGGGGCGGTGCCGCTGCCAAAGGCGGTGATCACCCGGCCATCGGACAGGGCGATGCAGTCAAGCAGCCGCGTCACCCCGTCTTGCCCGATGTCGCGCGCGCCCAAGCTGCGGTGATGCACAGCCGCGCCTTTTGTCTCTGGCCTACCCGCCATCGCTTGCCCCGCCCTTGCCTTGCGGTCTGGTGCCGCCTTTCCCCCGTTCTGTAGCATGATGCGCAGGATGCGGCAAAGCAAAGCCCCGCAGCTTTTTGCCATTCCCTTGGCAAACCGCCCAAATTTCGCCAGACTGTTTCCTTAGGACCAACAGTCGTGGGTCTTTGGGGGCGTGTTTCGGGTATGGGCAGGGTCAGAGAAGTCGGCACGCTGTGGATCGGGGGCAGCCTGTCATGGATGGAACAGCTTTGCCTGAAATCCTTTGTGGACCGGGGCCAGAAGATCACCCTGTTTTCCTATGAGCCGATCCCGAATGTGCCCGAAGGCGTGATCCGCCGGGATGGGCGCGAGGTTCTGGATACCGACAATTTTCTGAAATACGAAAAGAAGGACAGCTTTGCGCTGTTCGCAGATCTGTTCCGCCTGCACATGATCGCGCAGAATCCGGGGATGATCTGGGTCGATACGGATGTCTATTGCCACCGTCCGATGACCTATGACAGCGATCACGTGCTGGGGTTCGAACTGCCGGGGGAACACCGGGTCAACAATGCGGTGCTGGGACTGCCGGCCGATGGCCCGCTGCTGGCGGCGATGCTGGCTTATACCTCTGACCTGTTCGGCATTCCGCCCTTTGTAAAGCCAAAGCTGCAAGCCGAATACCGCGCGGCAGCGGCAGCCGGCGCGCCGGTGCATGTCAGCCAACAGCCCTGGGGCGTCTGGGGGCCGATGATGGTGACGCATTTCACCCATGATCTTGGCCTTGCCGGCACGGTGCAGCCGCTGGATGCCTTTTATCCCGTGCCCTTTCCCGACCGGATGAAATTCCTGCGCCCCGCCACTGTGGTCGAGGCGGCGCTGACCCCGCGCACCACCGCGCTGCATCTGTGGGCGTCGAACAAGCGCGAACTTGGCCTGCGCCATCACGGCATTCCGCCCAAGGGCAGTTTTCTGGACAAGCTGCTGCGCCTGCACGACGTCTCGCCCCAGGCCGCGCCGATCCGCGGGCGGGGCAAGCTGGTGTTCGATGCCGGGCTGATCGAAAAGCTGGATCTGGACGATGTGCAGGTCTTTGCCGATCTGGGCGGCAATGCGCAGGCGGTGGCGCTGGCCGCCTGGGAAAAATGGGATTGCGACATCCAGCTGATTGACATGGACCACAAGGGGCAGTGGCCACAGACGCCCTCGCCTTGGGTTGCGCCCTATACCGAGGCCTTGGTGGCGCAAGGCGTCCCGCCCGAGCGGATCACCCGGATCGCCGCGGCCGAGGCGCTGCGCCCAGTCGATGTGATCGCCAACCTGTCGGGCTTTGGCGATGTCAACAAGGTCAAGCCGCTGGACGGCGTCTTGCAGCGCGCGCTCCATTCCGGCAGCCGGGTGCTGACCGATATCCGCAAAGGCTCGGGCGCCTATCCGCTGTTGAACAGCTATGGCAGCTGCGAGACGGTGAGCCTGCGCGAGGCGGATGGCGTTCAGATCACCCGCGCGCTGTTCCGCGCCGGCCCGCAAACGCAAGCCAGGGGGCAGGCCGACGCCGCAGCCCAGCCCCCGACCGAGACAAGTTGGGGCGACATCGCCACCCGCCTTGCCGGGCCAGAGGGGTTTTACCGCGAAAGCCCTGACCATTCCTTTGTGTTCATCCCGCGCTCTGACACGCTGGTCGTGACCTTTGACAACCTCGACATCGCGATGGGCAAGCGCGAGGATCGCCGTCCCTGGGGTTTTTCCTTCATCGAAAAGCAGGGCTGGTCGATGCTGGGCGTGATGGCGAACGGCTGGACCTGGTATCGTGACCCATGGGTCTGGCAACAGTTCGACGCGCTGCGCGCGGAAGGGTTCTTTGACCGCTTTCGCCGCGTGGTGTTTTATGGCGCATCGATGGGCGGCTATGCGGCGGCGGCCTTTGTTGCCGCCTGTCCCGGGGCTGATGTGGTGGCGATCTCGCCGCAATCCACGCTGGACAAGACCCTTGTGCCGTTCGAGACGCGCTATCACACCGCCTGGGGCCGCGATTTCAGCGGGCCTTATGGCGATGCGGCACAGGTCAGCGCGGCGGCGGGGCGGGTGTTCCTGCTCTATGACCCTTATGAACCGCTCGACAGCGGCCATGCGGCCCGGTTCACCGGCGCCAATGTGGTCAAGCTGCGCGCGCCCTTGCTGGGCCATCGGCTGGGGTCGAGCTTGCAGCAGATGGGCATCCTGGCCCCGATCACCCTGGCCGCGTTGAACGGCACGCTGACCCCGGCCGAATTCTACCGCAGCCTGCGCGCCCGCAAGAGCTTTGCCCGCTATCAGCGCGAATTGTTCAAGCGCGCGCTGGACCGCGGGCGGCCCGATCTTGCGCGCAAGCTGGGGCGCTGGGTGCTGACGCGGGGCGACAACCGCTATATCCGGCAAGGGCTTATGAGCCTTTAGGCGCGCGCCTGTGCCGGGTTTCACTCGGGGCCGGGCGAGGCCCGGGCCTAGTTCCTTGGTCGCATCCGGGCCTCTGCCCGCTTGACCCTGCTGCACCAAGGCACCAGCATGGGCCTGCGAAGGGGAGGGCAGGACGTGACATCCATTCCGGCGACGATCGAGGCGACCGAGGCGATGCTGGCGGGGCAGGGCTATGTCGCGGCGCGGGCGCTGGCGACGGTGGTGTTCTTGTCGCTGAAACTGGGGCGGCCCCTGTTTCTGGAAGGCGAGGCCGGGGTCGGCAAGACCGAGATCGCCAAGACGCTGGCCACCGCGCTGGGGCGGCGGCTGATCCGGCTTCAGTGCTATGAGGGGCTGGACGCGGCCTCGGCCGTGGCAGAGTGGAACTTTGCCGCGCAGATGGTGGCGATCCGGGCCGCCGAAGGCGCGGGTGGCGCGGGGGCTGCGAAGGCGGATCTGTTCACCGAGGATTATCTGATCGAGCGGCCGCTGCTGGCGGCGATGCGCCCGCAGCCCGGCGGCGCGCCGGTTCTGCTGATCGACGAGGTGGACCGCACCGACGAGCCGTTCGAGGCCTTTCTGCTCGAGGCGCTGTCCGACACTCAGGTGACGATCCCCGAGCTTGGCACCATCCGCGCGCCCGAGCCGCCGATTGTCATCCTGACCTCGAACCGCACGCGCGAAGTGCATGATGCGCTGAAACGGCGCTGTCTTTACCATTGGGTCGATTACCCCGGGTTCGAGCGCGAATTGCAGATCCTGGCCGCGCGCGCACCCGAGGCGCAAGAGCGGCTGAGCCAGGAGGTGGTGGCCTTCGTGCAGCGGCTGCGGCGCGAGGACCTGTTCAAGAAACCCGGGGTGGCCGAGACGATCGATTGGGCGAAGTGCCTGCTTGCGCTGGATGTGATGGCGCTTTCGCCCGAGGTGATTTCCGATACGCTGGGCGCGATCCTGAAGTATCAAGATGACATCCAGAAGATCCAAGGGTCGGAAGCCAAGCGCCTGCTCGATCAGGCGCGCAAGGATCTGGCCCCGGCATGAGGCGCGCCTGACCGATGGCAGCCGACGCGCCAGAGACAAGATATGCCCCGCTTGATCTGCCCGAAGATGGCAAGCTGGCGCAGAACATCACCCATTTCGCCCGCGCGCTGCGCAGGGCGGGGCTGCCGATCGGGCCGGGGCGGGTGCTGGACGCGGTCCGGGCGGTAGAGGTTGCGGGCTTTACCGAGCGGGCCGATTTCTACTGGACGCTGCACGCCTGTTTCGTGAACCGCCCCGAGCAGCGCGCGGTGTTTGACCAGGTGTTTCGCCTGTTCTGGCGCGATCCGCGCTATCTTGACCATATGATGAGCCTGCTGTTGCCCGCCGTGCATGGGGTGCAGGAGGAGCGGGCGGCCGCCGCCGCCGAAAAGCGTGCGGCAGAGGCCCTGCTTGATGGCGCGCGCCCCGATCTGCCAAAGCGCAGCGAAGCCCCGCCCGAGGAGACGGAGATCGAGATCGACGCCTCTGCCACCATGAGCGCCGAGGAACGGCTGCGCCGGCTCGATTTCGAGTTGATGTCGGTGACGGAAGTGGCCGAGGCCAAGCGGATGCTGGCGCGCCTGTCCTTGCCGGTGCGGCCACTGGTCACGCGGCGCGCGATGGCGGCGCAGGGCGGTCGGCAGATCGACATGCGCCGCAGTTTGCGCGGCAGCTTGCGTCAGGGCGGCGAGATCACCCGGCTTGCTTTGAAAAAGCCGCGCCCGCGCTGGCCCAATCTGGTGGTGCTGTGCGACATTTCCGGCTCGATGAGCCAGTATTCCCGTCTGGTGCTGCATTTCATCCATGCGGTCGCCAATCGGCGCGGGCAGGGCTGGGCGCGGGTGCATGGCTTTACCTTTGGCACGCGGCTGACCAATATCACCCGGCATCTGCGGACGCGCGATGTGGATGCGGCGCTTGCTGCCGCCGGGGCCGAGGCGCAGGATTGGTCGGGTGGCACGCGGATCGGGGCCTGTCTTGGCGATTTCAACCGCGACTGGTCGCGCCGGGTGCTGGGGCAGGGGGCGGTGGTGTTGCTGATCACCGACGGGCTGGACCGGGACGATGCCGGGCTGCTGGCCGCGCAGATGGAACGGCTGCATCTGTCCTGTCGCCGTCTGATCTGGCTGAACCCCTTGCTGCGCTGGGAGGGGTTTGCGCCAAAGGCGCAAGGCATCCGGGCGATGCTGCCGCATTGCGACGCCTTTCGCGCCGCCCATTCGATCACCTCGCTCGAGGCGCTTGGCGCCGTGATCTCGGACCCGGGGGATGGCGGCGAAAAAGACCGTCTGATGGCCCTTATGGCAGGAACCGATCGGCGGTCCCCTGCGTTTTAGACAAAGAGTTGAGGCGGGCCCGCCCCGGTTCCGCGCCTTGATATCGCATAGCAAGGGGTGCGGGCCTATGTTCTGGCCATGCTCAACGGCGGGTCGGGGGCGTTTGTCCGGCCTGTCCCACGCGAAAGGAAGACCATGAAACGATTGCTTTCCACGACCACTGTCCTGTCCTTGGCCCTGGCGCCGGTTCACCCGGTGCCGGTTTTTGCACAAGGCCTGTCCGCCTTGGGTCAGGATATGGGCCTGACCCAGGCCGAAGACGGGTCGATCATCGCTTCTGATGGCACGGTGGTCTGCGCGCCAACGCCCGAGGCGCCCTGTGATCTGCAATCGCTGCTTGGCATGGTGCAGGTGCCCGAAGCCGATGCGGAGGCCGAAGCCGCCGCCGAAGCCGCCGCCGCTGCGGAAGCCGCCGCTGCCGAAGCCGCCGCTGCCGAAGCCGCCGCCGCCGAAGCCGCCGCCGCAGAAGCCGCCGCCGCAGAAGCCGCCGCCGCCGAAGCCGCCGCCGCCGAAGCTGCCGCAGCCGAAGCTGCCGACGCCGAGCCTGCCGCCGCCGAGGCTGCTGCCGCTGAAGCCGCTGCCGCTGAAGCTGCCGCCGCGGAAGCTGCTGTCGAACCGGAGGTGATACCCGAAGACGCAGCGCCAGAGGCGGCGGAGAACGTGGAGCCTTCGGACGCCCCCGCCGTCGAGGAGGTGGTAGAGGAGCAAGTGACAGAGGAAGCCGCCCCCGAAGCACCTGCCGACGATACCACCGCCCAAACGCCGGTCGAGGCCGTGCCAGAGGCCGAGGCCGAGCCAGCCACCGAGGCGGCCGAAGCCGCGCCAGAGCCTGCCGCCGATCCTGCGGTTGAAGCGACCGCAGAAACGGCCCCCGACGCCGAATCCGCCCCGGCCGAGCAGCCTGTCGCCGAGGCGGAGCCGGTGGACGTTCCGGTCGTCACCGAGGAAGAAAACCGCAGCCTTCTTGACCTGCTGACCGCGCAGCCCGCCGCAGAAGCCGAGACTGACGGCGAGGTGAGCCTTCCGGCCGCCGCAGCCGCCATTGGCGCCTTGATGGGCGGGGCGGCAGCGGGCAGCGATGACGCGGCCGAACAGCCGGCGCCCGCCGATGTGACCGTGACCACAGTGACCGAGGACACCACCCGCTCCTCGGCCGAGGAATTCGCCGCAGCCCCTTCGGCGGTGTCGGAGCGCCAACGCTCTGGCCTGTCGGACCTTGAAAAGGTCGGACTGCTTGCGCTTGGGGCGCTGGTGGTTGGCGCGGTGCTGAGCGATGGCCGCGAAGTGGTTGAAAACACGGGCGACCGTGTTGTGGTGCGCGACCCGCAGGGCAATTATTCGGTCTACAAGGACGACGACACATTGCTCCGCCGCCCCGGTTCGACGGTGCGCACCGAAACCTTCTCCGATGGCTCGACCCGGTCGATCGTCGAGCGTGAGGATGGCACACAGGTTGTCACCATCCGCGATGCCTCGGGCCGTGTGCTGCGCCGGGCGACCTATGACGCGCGCGGCAACGAGGTGGTGCTGATCAACGATCTGGTGCGCGAGGAAAGGATCGATGTCTCGACCCTGCCGCGCCCGCGCCCGGACCGTGTGACCATTTCCACCAATGATGGCGATGCAGCCCTCAAGGCAGCCCTTGCCGCCGAAGAAGCCCGCGCCATTGGCCGCAGCTTCAGCCTGCGCCAGATCCGCGAGATCCCGCAGGTGCGAGCGCTGGCCGCGACCATCGACGTGGACAATGTGACCTTCGACTCCGGCTCTGCCGTGATCCGCCCGTCCGAGGCGCGCAAACTTGCCTCGCTGGGCCGGATCATCACCGATATTCTGGCCGATAATCCGAACGAAGTGTTCCTGATCGAAGGCCATACCGATGCCGTCGGCTCGGCGTCCTATAACCTGACGCTGTCGGACCGACGGGCGGAATCGGTGGCGCTTGCCTTGACCGAATATTACGGGGTGCCGCCCGAGAACATGGTGGTGCAAGGCTATGGCGAATCCGAACTGCGGGTCGAGACGCAGGCGGATGAACGCCGCAACCGCCGTGCCGTGCTGCGTGTGATCACGCCCTTGCTGCAAACCGCTTCGCTGCGCTGACGCAAGGCGCGGCATCCGGTCAGCCCGCGCTGTCCCTGTCCATCAAGCGCCGCGGGGCATATCCCGCGGCGCTTTGCACATGCTCGGGACGTTTTGGCAATGGCCATGCGCCGGGCGCTGTCGCATAGTCGCCGGGCGGCCCGCGAGAGCGCCGGGCCGTTTACCGGGCAGACGGGCAACCGGGCAGAAAGGGGGGGGCGATGGACGCCGCAGCGCATGACAGGATACCGGAAACCGCACGCGCCTGGCATGCGCAGGGCCGGGGAGCGGCCTTGGCCACGGCGGTCGAAACCTGGGGCAGCGCGCCGCGGCAGGCGGGCAGCCAACTCGCGATCTCGGGTGACGGTCAGATCATGGGCTCGGTCTCGGGCGGCTGTGTCGAAGGCGCCGTAGTGACCGAGGCGCTGGAGGCGATGCAGGACGGCACGCCGCGGCTTTTGACCTTTGGGGTCAGCGATGACAGCGCCTTTGCCGTCGGGCTCGCCTGTGGTGGCACCATCCGCGTGCTGGTGGAGCCGGTGGGGCAGGGCGGCCACCGCTTGCCCGTGCAGATGCTGGACGATCTGGTGGCCGCCCGCGCCGCGCGGCAGGCGCTTGGCTATGCGGTCGATACCAAAGGCTGGGCGCGCGCACTGATCCGGCCGGGGGAGGATCGGGCGGTGGATGCGCGGCTGCGCACCGACCGGTCGGGGCTGGAGGAGGACGGCCGGTTCATCGCCGTGCACAATGCGCCCCTGCGGCTGATCGTGGTGGGTGCGGTGCATATAGCCCAGCCGCTGTTGACCATGGCGCGCGCCTGCGGCTATGCGCCAACGCTGATCGACCCGCGCGGCACCTTTGGCAGCACCGAGCGTTTCCCGGGCGAGGTGATCCTGGACGATTGGCCCGATGCGGCGCTTGCGGCCCTGGCGCCGGATGCGCGCACGGCCGTTGTCACGCTGACCCATGATGCAAAGCTTGACGATCCGGCGATCCTTGCCGCGCTGAACGGCCCGTGCTTCTACCTTGGGTGTCTGGGGTCCACCCGCACCCATGCCAAACGGCTGGACCGGCTGCGCGCGGCGGGGGTGTCCGAGGCCGCGATCGCCCGCATCCATGCCCCGGTGGGGCTTGATATCGGGGCGAAAACCCCGGCGGAAATCGCGGTGTCGATCCTGGCGCAGATCACCCAAAGCCTGCGGAGGGGCGCATGATCTTTGCCACCGTCGTGCTGGAGGCGGCAGAGGGCGCGATCCTTGCCCATTCGGTGATTGAGGGCGACGGGCGGCTGCGCAAGGGGGTGCGGCTTGGCCCGGCCGAGCTTGCGCAATTGCGGGCTGCCGGGATTGCGCAGGTCACGGTTGCGCGGCTGGAGCCGGGGGATGTGGGCGAGGATGCGGCGGCAACCCGGCTGGCCCGGGCGCTGGTGCCCGATGCAGGGGCGGTCGGTCTGCGGCTGACCCCGGCCTTCACCGGGCGGGTCAACCTTTATGCCACCGCGCCCGGCTTGGCCGAGCTGGACGTGGCGGCCATCCATGCGCTGAACGCGATCGATCCGTCGATCACCCTTGCGACCCTTGCCCCCTATACCAGGGTGGCCGCGCAAACGCTTGTGGGGACCGTCAAGATCATCAGCTATGCGGTGCGCGAGACGGCGCTTGCCGAGGCCGAGGCCGTCGCCCGCGCCGCGGTCCGGGTGCGCCCGGTCGTGCTGCGCGAGGCGGGGTTGATCCTGACAGAGGTGCCGGGCCTGCCCGAAAAGCTGGTCGTCAAGGGGCGCGAGGCGGTCGAGGGCCGCTTGCGCGCGCTTGGCATGGCTTTGGTCGATTGCCGCCGTGTCGCGCATGACGAGGCGGCGATTGCCGGGGCTATTGGCGGGCTTGGCGGGCAGATGGTGCTGATCCTGACCGGCTCTGCCACGTCTGACCTGCACGATACCGCGCCCGAAGCCCTGCGCCGGGCCGGGGGCCAGGTCGCGCGGTTCGGCATGCCGGTCGATCCGGGCAATCTGCTGTTTCACGGCCGCCACGGCGCACGCCCTGTCATCGGCCTGCCGGGCTGTGCCCGCAGCCCGGCGCTGAACGGCGCCGACTGGGTGCTGGAGCGGCTGGCCTGCGGCTTGGATCTGACCGACCGTGATATCGCCGAAATGGGGGTGGGCGGCCTGTTGAAGGAAATCCCGATCCGCCCGCAGCCGCGAGAAGGTGCCAGCAGCACCTGACGCGCCAGAAACGAAAAGAGGCCCGATAAGGGCCCCCGATTTTCTGCGAAAACGTGTGGTGATGCGGGATCGCCCAGGCGGAATTTTCGCAGAAAAATTCGTGCCGTCACTTCGGGGCGATCATCATCACCATCTGGCGGCCTTCCAGCCGGGGCATCGATTCAACCTTGCCGTTCTCGCCGACATCGGCGGCAACCCGGTTCAACAGTTCAAGGCCCAGATCCTGGTGCGCCATCTCGCGGCCGCGAAAGCGCAACGTCACCTTGACCTTGTCGCCTTCGCCAAGAAACTTCAGCACCGAGCGCATCTTGACATCATAGTCATGCGTGTCGGTGCCGGGGCGGAACTTGATTTCCTTGATCTCGATGATCTTTTGCTTCTTGCGCGCTTCGGCCTCGCGCTTTTGCGTCTCATACTTGAACTTGCCGAAGTCCATGATCTTGCAGACCGGGGGTTCCGCATTGGGACTGATCTCGACCAGGTCAAGGCCTGCTTCTTCGGCAAGGGCCATCGCGCGGGCCGGCGTCACCACGCCAATATTTTCGCCCTCGGCGCCGATCAGGCGGATCTCGGGGCTGCGAATGCGGTCATTGATACGCGGGCCGGTTTCACGTTGCGGCGGGGCGTTGTGGGGTCTGCGGGCTATGGTATGCGTCCTTGTGTGGTTGTCTCTCGCTGGCGCAAGATAATCGTGCGGGCGTCCGGGTTCAATGTGATTCATCGTGCCCGACCGGGCGAAAACATGCTTTGCCCCCGGGTGCTGCCGCTGTGACGGGGGGATTTCTGTCTGCCCCGGGGGGCTGGGTCTTTTCATTTGGGGACGGCGCTGCCATATGGG
>JALOSF010000087.1 GCA_025458525.1 Cypionkella sp.
GGCCGTTTCGCGCACCGCCTTGTCGATCGATTTCTCATCGCGCCCCATGATCCGCAGCGGCGAGGCGATGTTTTCGTAAACCGTCAGGCCCGGGTAATTGATGAACTGCTGATAGACCATCGCGACCTTGCGGTCCTGCACGCGCATGCCGGTGACATCACTGCCATCCCAGAAAATGCGCCCCGTCGTGGGGGCATCAAGCCCTGCCATCAGGCGCATCAACGAGGTCTTTCCCGACAAAGTCGGTCCCAACAAGACGTTCATCGTGCCTTTTTGCAGCGTCAGGCTGGTCGGGTGAATATGGACCCGCCCTTCGACCGACCGCGACACTGACTGGAGTTCCAAAGCCATGGACGTTCCCTTATTCCGCAGCCGGGCTGATCGCCCGGGGCGTGGTCATGTAGTCTTCCAATGCCGCGATCTGCTCCTTGGTCATCCGCAGGCCAAGTTTCGTGCGGCGCCAGACGATATCGGCGGCGTGCCGGGCATATTCGCGCGTCATCAGCCAGCGCACCTCGGCCTCGGTCAGCGTGGCACCAAAATCGCGACCAAGGTCGGCCAGGCTTTTCGCCTGACCCAGAACGGTGGCCGCCTCGGTGCCATAGGCGCGGATCAGGCGGGCGGCGTGATAGGCGCTCAGATAGGGATGCGCGACCTTCAGGCGCGCGGTCAGATCGGCCACGCCATCGATCGGGAAGTCGCCCCCCGGCAGCGGCTGGCGCGCGGTCCATGGGCCCTTGGTGCCGGGAAAGAACGGCACGATCTTTTCCAGCGCGGATTCGGCCAGACGGCGATAGGTGGTGATCTTGCCACCAAAGACGTTCAGAAGTGGCGCCCCGCTCTCATCAAGCGACAGGACATAATCGCGCGTGGCAGCGGTGGCCGATTTCGCCCCGTCGTTATACAGCGGCCGCACGCCGGAATAGGTCCAGACCACATCGTCTTGCGTGACCGGCTTGGCGAAGTATTTCGATGCGAAAGCAAGAAGATAATCGCGCTCCTCATCGGTGCAGACCGCATCCTTCGGCGCGCCCTGGTGGTCCTTGTCGGTGGTGCCGATCAGGGTGAAATCCTGCTCATAGGGAATGGCAAAGATGATGCGCCCGTCTTCGCCCTGAAAGAAATAGCAGCGGTCATGGTCATAGAGCTTGCGGGTGACGATATGGCTGCCGCGCACCAGACGCACCCCTTCGCTGGAGTTGATGCGGGCGACATTGCGGATGACATCCTCGACCCACGGGCCGCCGGCGTTGACCAGAACGCGGGCGTGGTGGGTGGCGCGGCCCTCTGGCCCGTCGGTCAGGATTTCCCAGTGATCGCCGATGCGGCTGGCGCTGATCACACGGGTTTCAACCATGATACGCGCGCCGCGCGCCTCTGCATCGCGGGCGTTCAGCACGACAAGGCGCGAATCTTCGACCCAGCAATCGGAATATTCATAGGCATGCACGAACTTGGGCAGCAAGGGTTTCCCCGCCGGATCGCGGGTCAGGTCCAGGGTGCGCGTGGCAGGCAGAACCTTGCGCCCGCCCAGCGTGTCATAAAGGAACAGGCCAAGCCGGATCAGCCAGGCCGGGCGACGCCCCTTCATCCACGGCATCGCCAGCCCCAAAAGACGGCTGGTCGGCGTGTCACTTTCGAACCGCATGTCGCGGTGATAGGGCAGCACAAAGCGCATGGGCCAGGAAATATGCGGCATGGCGGCCAACAGCGTTTCGCGCTCCTCCAGAGCCTCTCGCACCAGGCGGAACTCGAAGTATTCAAGATAGCGCAACCCGCCATGGAACAGCTTGGTCGAGGACGAGGATGTCGCCTGCGCGAGGTCGCCCTGCTCGGCCAGCACAACGGAAAGGCCACGCCCCGCCGCGTCGCGTGCGATGCCGCATCCGTTGATGCCGCCGCCAATGATGAACAGGTCGGCCACGCCGGGCCGCTGGGCATCGGTCAAGATCGTATCCCCCCTTGGAAAGGTTGCCCCTCCACAGCCCGGACCATGGAACAAACAGCAAAGCTGCGTCAATAATTATTTTCGCTTATGCGCGATTTTATTTGAAACGAACATTTTCGCAGGTGCAGGTCGGCAAATTTGGCCCATGGGCACCATCGATGCTGCAAACGCGCAAAAACGAATGCAGATGCAGCATGCATCAAGGGCAGGTGACAAACGGCGCGGGTCTGTGTCAGAACAAATGATCATATGGTCGGGGATGGGTGAACTTGAACTTTCGACAGACAGGCATTCTGGAAATCGCGCGGCAAGAAGGACGGGTTGTGGTCGAGGATCTTGCGCAGCGTTTTGACGTGACGCTGCAAACGATCCGCCGCGATCTGACCGAACTGGCCGAGGCCGGGCATCTGGACCGGGTGCATGGTGGCGCCGTGCCACGCACCGGCGTCTCGAACATCGGATACGAAGCGCGGCGGCGGATGAACGAGGCGGCCAAGACCGCGATCGCCCGCGCCTGTGCGGCGGCGATCCCCGACAATTCGTCGATGATCCTGAACCTTGGCACCACGACAGAGGCTGTGGCGCGCGAACTGATCCATCATCGCAACATCACAGTCGTCACCAACAACATGAACGTGGCCAATATCCTCGTCGCCAACAGCAGCTGCGAGATCATGGTAGCCGGCGGCGCGTTGCGGCGCAGCGATGGCGGGTTGGTGGGAGAGTTGACCACCCAATTCATCGAACAGTTCAAGGTCGATCTGGCGATCATCGGGACATCGGCGCTGGATCAGGACGGCGATCTGCTGGATTTCGATCTGGCCGAGGTGCGGGTCAGCCGGGCAATCATCCGGCAGGCGCGGCAGTCTTTCCTGGTGATGGATCACACCAAGCTGGGCCGATCGGCGCCCGCGCGCATTGCCAGTCTTTCAGAACTGGACGCCGTGTTCACCGACCAGCCGCTGCCCGACAACCTGATGGACGCCTGCGCCGACTGGGGCACACGGGTGGTGGTCGCAGATTAAGACATGGCCTTGCCGCCGACCAAGCGACAGGGCCGCCGGACAGCGCCCGCCATGGGCAAGGCGCGGCCCGCCATCTTTCACCCTCGCCCGTCACGCAAAGCGGAAGCTGGACGCAAGCGGCAATTCCCGTGCGCGGGTGCCGGTCAAGGCGAACAGCGCATTGGCAAGCGCGGGGGCTGCGGGTGGGGTGCCCGGCTCTCCGATCCCGCGGATCTTGCCGCCGCTTTCAAGGATGCGCACCTGAATCTCGGGGCATTGATGCAGCCGCAGCGGTTCATAGTCCCAGTAATTCGTCTGCTCGACCCGCCCCTCGGCAAAGGTGATCTGACCGTTGATCGCGGCCGAAAGGCCAAAGACCATCGCACCCGACACCTGGGCCTCGATATTGCGCGGATCAAGGGCCACGCCCACATCGACCGCCGCCCAAGCGCCGGTCAGGCGGATGCCGTCCGGCGTATCCTCGACCTCGATCACCTCGGCGGTGGGCACGCCGAACGAAAGGCAATAAGCCACCCCAAGCGCGCGGCCGGGGCGCGGGCGGCCCCAGTCCGACATCTCGGCCACCGCCTCCAACACCTTGCGCGACGGCTCATGCGTCATCTGGTTCAGCCGGAACGCCAAAGGGTCCACCCCGGCCAGATGGGCCAGTTCGTCCACGGCGCTTTCGTGGAAGAACCCGTTGTGCGAGGCGCCGACCGACCGCCAGAAGCCCAAGGGCACGGTGCGCGGCGCGCGGTAGGTGCTGACACGGTAATTGGCAAAACCATAGGGCTGTTCCCATGCGCCCTGCGACAAGGTGCTGTCCGGTCCGCCCATCGGAATGCCAAAACGTTCGGCAAAGGTTTCCATGATCGAGGGCGCGCAAATGGCGATATCCAGCGTCTCGATCGCCCCGTCCTTCACGCTTCCCTTGATCCGAGCCGAGGCCATGGGGCGGAAATAGCCATGCGCCATGTCTTCCTCGCGGCTCCAGGTGACCACGACCGGGGTGCCGGGCATCGCCGCAGCCACCTTTGCGGCATAGACCGTGGCATCCACCTCGGTGCGCCGGCCAAAGCCGCCCCCCATGAGTGTGGTGTGCAGGGTCACGTTTTCTTCGGCGAGGCCCGCAGCCTTGGCAGCGGCGGCACGGGCAAAGCCGGGGCCTTGCACGCCTGCCCAGATTTCCAGCTTGCCATCGACCAGATGCGCGGTGGCTTGCATCGGCTCCATCGTGGCATGGGCGAGTGGCGGCACGTGATACTCTGCCTCCCATGGCTCGCCCGTGGCTTGCGTCACATCCCCCTCGTTGCGCGGGGTGGCGTCCAATGTCTCGGGCCCAAAGGCCGCGCTGATCTGCGCCCGCATTTCGGCGCTGGTCGCAGGATAGGCCGCAGGCGCCCAGTCGAACACCACAGCCTCGGCGCCTTGCATCGCGGCCCAGGTTGTGGTGCCAACCACCGCGACACCGTTGCCCAGATCAATCACCCGCTCCACCCCCGGCAGGGCAAGCGCGGCGCTGGCGTCAAAGCTGTTCATCGCGGCGCCCAGGGCCGGGTTCATCTTGACGGTGGCAAAGCGCATGCCGGGCAGGCGGATGTCGCCCGCAAATTGCGCCGTGCCAGTGGATTTTGCGACCATATCGACGCGCGGCAGCGATTTGCCCAGCAGCACCCAGTCGGCGCGATCCTTCAGCGGCGGCACCTCTGGCAGATCGGCCTGCGCCGCATCGACCGCAAGATCGGTATAGGGAATGCGCGTGCCGTCCGCGGCGATGACCGCGCCGCCTTCGGTGCGCAGCGTGCCGGCATCGACGCCCAGACGGCGCGCGGCGGCCTGCACCAGCGCGGCGCGGGCCACGGCCCCGGCGGCGCGCATCTTTTCATATCCGTCAGGGATCGAGGTTGACCCGCCGGTGATCTGCATCGCAAGGAACTTGGCCGGGATCGCCATGGCGTGGCGCGCCGTTTCGGCCAGCCATGACTCATCCGTCGGGGCGAAGGGCACGCCCTCCTCCAGCATCGCGGCGTTGTAATAGGCGGCGGCGGGCGGGCCGTGCAGGACGCGCACCTGATCCCACGGCAGGTCCAACTCCTCGGCCACCAAAGCGGCAAGGGTGGACTGGATGCCCTGCCCCATTTCGGCGCGTGGGGTGATGATGGTCACGCCTTGCGGGTCGATTAGGACATAGGGGGTGATCGCCCCGATGCCCTGATCGGCCGGACGACCGGCCAGCGGGTTCGGATGCGGCCGGTGATAGGCATAAGTGCCAAAGGCGACCCCGCCCAGAATGGCGGCGGATCCGATCAGAAAGGTGCGGCGCGCGATGGTTCCAAGGCGGCTCATGTCTCAAACCTCGCGCAGGCGGTTGGCGGCATCAAGAACAGCGGCACGGATGCGGGGATAGGCGCCGCAGCGGCACAGGTTGCCATCCATGGCGGCATCGATGTCGGCGGGCGTCGGATTGGGATTTGCCGCAAGCAGACCGGCCGCCTGCATGATCTGCCCCGACTGGCAATAGCCGCATTGCGCCACCTGATGGTCGATCCACGCGGCCTGCACGGCGTGCAGCGCCTCGGGCGTGCCCAAGCCTTCGATCGTGGTCACGCTTGCCCCCGCCACATCGCCCAGCGCCGTCTGGCAGGACCGCACCGCGACACCATCCACCATCACGGTGCAGGCCCCGCAAGCGGCAACCCCGCAGCCATATTTCGTGCCGGTCAGATGAAGCCCGTCGCGCAGCGCCCAGAGCAGGGGCGTATCGGCGGGCAGGTCCAGCGTGGCGCTGGCGCCATTGACGGTAAGGGTGGTGGACATGGCATGCTCCTTATGTCGTTATGACAAAATGAGTGCAAAATGTCATTCTGTCAATTGACATTCGGCGGGGAAGGCGCCACTGATCTGGTCATGGAAGATGACTGTGACAAGCCGTCGCCACCCGGGACGGGCCGCATGACCGAACGTCAGGACTTGATCCTTGACGCGGCGTTCCATGCGTTTGCGACCTATGGCTATCGCCGCACCACAATGGATGACATCGCACGCGGGGTCGGTCTGTCGCGGTCGGCGCTTTATCTGCATTACCGCAGCAAGGAAGACGTCTTCCGCACGCTGGCCGAGCGCTATTTTGCCCAAGCGATTGCCGATATGGAAGCCGCCCTGATGGCGCCGGGCCAAAACGCAGAAGATGCGCTGATGGCCGGGTTTGTGGCCAAGGACGGCAAGTTCATGGATGTGGTTCTGGGCACGCCGCACGGGTCGGAACTGATGGACGCAGGGATAAGCCTGACGGCCGATCTGGCAGAGCGGGCAGAGGCGCAGAAGATCGCGGTGCTGGCGCGCTGGCTCGGGTCCTTGCCGATGGCCGAGGGGATCGGTACGCCAGAAGCGGTGGCGCGCACCATCATTTCCGCAGCGATGGGGTTGAAATTCCCGGGCCAGACGCTGGACGGCTATCGCACCGGCCAGCGCCACTTGGCGCGGCTGTTTGCGCGTGCGGTATCGCGTCACCAGCCGGGGTGACGGGTCGGGCAACGCCCCGCGACGGTTGCGTGCCCACGAGGCGCAGGATCCGAACCCCACCCGTGCCGGTCATTCGGCCGGCGTGGCGGCCGGGGCTTTTGCCAGTTCTTCGCGCAGCAGATCACCCTCGGCCGCGCGCGACTTGGACAGACCAGCCAGCAGCAGATAGGCCACGGGTGTGACGAACAAAGTGGCAAGCGTCGCAAGACCAAGGCCGCCCACGATGATCGATCCCAGAACCTCGCGCGCCTCGGCCCCGGCACCCGTGGCAATCAGAAGTGGGAAACCGCCCAGCACGGTTGCCACCATCGTCATCATCACCGCGCGCAGCCGGGCGATGGACGCGGCCTCGATCGCGGCACGCACCGTGGCGCCGCGTTCCCGCAACTGATCGGCAAATTCCACGATCAGAATACCGTTCTTGGCCATGATCCCAACCAGAAGCACAAGGCCGATCTGGCTGTAAACATTCAGGCTTCCCCCGGTCAGCAAAAGCGCAAAGACCGCACAGGCCAGACCCAGCGGGACAGTCGCCATCACGATGACCGCCGAGACGAAACTTTCGAACTGCGCCGACAGCACCAGAAACACCACGATCAGCGCGATGCCAAAGGTGATCAGCAGGCCAGACGACGCCTCGCCCAGTGTCGCCGCCTCAGCCAGCGGCACGATGCTCATCTCCTCGGCCAGAAGATCGGCAGAGAGCGCCTGCACTTCGGCCAAGGCATCGCCGAGGGCCAGGTCCGGCGTCAGCCCCGCCGTGATCGGCACCGACCGGCGCTGCGACTCGCGCCCGAGTTCGGGGGCCACGGCGCGTTCTGTCAGCGTGACAAAGGTAGAGATCGGCACCATCAGCCCATCGCGCGAAGGCACGAAAATGCGTTCCAGATCACCGGGGTCATTGACAGGATCGGCAGTCGAAACAAGGCGGATGTCAAAGCTGTCGTCGTCAAGGAACAGCGTGCCAACGGTGCGGCCATCCAGAACGGCTTGCAGGGCCTCGCCCATGCCGCCGATTTCGACACCCAAGTCTTCGGCGCGGGCGCGGTCGATTTCGACGAAAAGCTGCGGTTGGGTCGTGTCATAACCAAGACGGACCTGACCAAAGCGCGGGTCGGCCTCCAGCCGTTCCACCAAGGCGCGGGCCGTTTCTGCCAGGCTGTCATAATTGTCGCCCACAAGCGCAAGCGACAGCCCCTGCCCCGCGCCGCGGATGCCAAGCGAATTGGGCTGGATCGCAAAGGCCCGCACGCCGATGACGCCGCGCAGCTTGCCGCTCAGTTCGGCGGCAATCTCTTGCTGGCTGCGCGTCCGCTCGGCCCAGTCGGCCAGCGTGATGACTATGAAGCCGCGACTGTCCTGCCCGCCCATCCCGGCAATGGCAAAGACGCTCGTCACCTCTCCGCTTTCGCGCAGCGGATCGACCAGCGCCTCGATCTCGCGCATGCGGGCATCGGTGTAATCAAGCGAGACGCCTTGCGGGGCCTGCACCGACAACAGGATCACGGCCCGGTCTTCGGGCGGGGTCAGTTCTTGGCGCAGCGTGGGCAAAAGGGCCACCGCAAGACCGCCAAAGAGCACGGCCACCGTGACGACAACCAAAGGCGCCGAGAGGCACGCGCGCAGAAGGCGCGCATAAAGTGCCGCCAGCCGATCGCCCAGCCAGGACAGCGGCCCGCGGCTTGGTTCCTCGCCGCGCAGCAATTTTGCAGCAAGCACCGGGCACAGGCTCAACGCCGTGACAGAAGACAGGAGAACGGCGATGGCCAGGGTAAAGCCGAACTCTCGGAACAGCCCTCCGGTCTGCCCCGGCAGAAAAGACAGCGGCACGAAAACGGCGGCGAGGGTTGTCGTCGTGGCAAGCACCGCAAAGAACACCTGCTGGGTGCCCAGCACGGCTGCGGCACGCGCGCCCATGCCTTCGGACCTGCGCCGCACGATGTTTTCCAACACCACGATCGCGTCATCGACCACCAGCCCGGTGGCCAGCACCAAGGCCAGAAGCGTGATGATGTTCACCGAAAAACCGACCAGCCAGATCGCGGCCACGGTGCCGATCAATGCGACGGGCATGGCGATGATCGGGATCAGCGTGGCGCGGGCATCGCGCAGAAACAGATAGATCACCGCCGTGACGATCAGCACCGAAAGGCCAAGCGCCAGCTCCACCTCGTGGATCGCGCCTTCGATGAAATCGGCGCTGTCCGAGGTCACGAACATGCGCACATCCTCGGGCAGCAGCGGTTGCAGATCGGATACGACTTGCCGCACCGATTCAGATATCGCCAGCGAATTGCCGTTGGCCTGGCGGATGATCCCGATGCCGATACCGGTTTCGCCATTGGCGCGCAGGATGGAGGCCCCGGGATCGGGGCCCAGCGTGACCTGCGCCACATCGCCCAGCCGCACATTGCCCGCGATGGTCAGCGCCTCGATCTGCTCGGTGGTGCGGATGGCGGCGGTGGTGCGCACCAGCAGGCTTTGGCTTTCGGAACTGAGCGCGCCCGCCGGGGCGTCAAAGGCCGCATCGCCAAGCACGGCGCGCAGATCGGCCAGCGTCAGGCCGCGCGCGGCAAGCTGCATCAGATCGACATCGACGCGAAACGACAATTCCCGTTCGCCAAAGATCTGAAGATCGGCCACCCCCGGCGCAGCCAGCAGCCGCGATTCCGCCAGATCGCGCACCAGCGTGGTCAGCTCGTCCGCGCTGCGCCGTGCCGAGGTGACAGCAATGCGCAAGATCGCATCGGCATCGGCATCGGATTTGACCACGCGGGGGGCATCGGCCCCGTCTGGCAGGTTGTTGGTCTGACGTGCCACAGCGTCGCGCAGATCGGTCGCGGCCACATCCAGATCGACGCTGTCGTTGAATTCCACCGTCACGCGGCTGGACCCGAAGCGCGACGACGAGGAAATGGATTTCACCCCCGCCACCCTGCCTGCGGCGCCTTCGATCACCGCTGTCACCTCGCGATCGATGGTCTCGGGCGCGGCCCCCGCGTAAGAGGTGGTGACAGACACCACAGGCCGGTCCACCGCGGGCAATTCGCGCACATCCGCCCCCAGAAGCCCGGCAAGCCCGCCGATCACGATCAGCGCGTTCAGCACGAAGGCAAGAATCGGGCGGCGCACGAACAGCGCCGTGCTTTGACCCATCGCCGCGGTGGGCGAGATTTTGGCGGCGGGGGGTGCCGGGCTGTCCTGCATGGCTCAGCTCCGCGGCGCGGCAAGGGCGACATCGGCACCGGGGCGCAGCGCCTGCACCCCGTCGGTGACAACCAGATCGCCCGGTTGCAGATCCGCCTCGATCAGCACGGCATCGGCGTTGCGTTGCAGAATGCGCACCGGCAACCGCGCGGCCTTTGCGGCGCGGACGACCCAGACAAAGGCGCCATCCGCGCCCCATTGGATCGCCAGCGGGCTGACTGAGGGCACCTCGGCCCCGCGGAACTCAAGACTGATGCGAAACGCCATGCCCGCGCGCAGGCGATCATCGGTGTTTGCGATGCTGGCCTGCACGCGCAGGGTGCGGCTGGCCTCGTCCACGCGGTTGTCAACGGCGATGATCTGGCCGTTGATCCGCGCCGCCGGATCAGAGATCGGGCTGGCCTGCACCATGGCGCCGGGGCTGATCTGGGCCGCGATGCGTTCGGGAACCCGGAAATCGAGGATGAGGGTGGAACGGTCCTCGATCCGGGTGATGGTCGTGGTCGTGGTCACAAGATCGCCGACCTGCGCTTCGATCAGGCCGACGTAACCGGCAATCGGCGCGGTCAGACGGTGATCTTCCAGATCGCGCTGGGCCGACCGGAGCCCAAGCTCTGCCGTCCGCAGGGCCAGTTCGGCATCCTGCCTTTGCAGGGTGGTCGTGGTGCCCGATCCGGCAAGCTGCGACAGGCGGTCAATGGTGCGCTGCGCATCGGCCAGTACGAGTTCGGCCCGTTCGACCAGAAGCCCGGCGGTCTGCGCGTCAAGCTCTGCAATCACGTCCCCGGCGGCAACCCTTGCCCCCGGCGCGACATTCAGTGCCGTGATGCGACCCGGCACACCAAAGGACAGGTCAACCGCCTGCGCCCCTCGGGCAGAACCGATGGCTTCGATGATGTCATTCTGCGCCAGCATGCGTGCCTCGCTGGCAATGACCTGCACGGCGCCGCCCCCCCCGCCACCCGGGCCGCGCCCTGCCGGGGCGCCGCCTGCGGCCTGTGCCTCGCCCTCTGCCGCAGGCACCACACCCAGCGCCGCAAGCGGAGCAAGAAGCCCCGCCCGGTCCAGCAGCGGATGCGTGGCGGGCACGAAACGTGCGGCCAGCGGGGTTGCCACGGCAACAATCGCGGCGATGATGACGAGTTGCGGCACAAGTTTCATGAACGGGCAGGCCCTCTCTTGCTGTTCGCGGCGCGGGGCCGTGCGGAATCGGCCCGGCGCGTGGATCGCCGGCGTAGCGTTGGGGGCGATCATAGGCCCGCTTTGACAAAGGGAAAGGATGCGCACCATAAGTTGACTGCTATCGACGCGCGCAAGCATGCCACAAGTGGCCACAAACACGGGCCGACCCCGTGACTTTGCGCGAAAACGCGGCACATCACGGACCACTGCGTGCAAGAACAAAGGCCCTGACATGACCGAAAAGCCCCCCGTGATCGAACCGCGCCGAAGCGGTCTTTTGCACATGATGGATGCGGCGCGGTATTCCTGGGCCGGATTGCGTCGGCTGCTGGCGGAAAGTGCGGCGCGGCTGGAACTGGTGGGGGGGGCGGTTGGCGCGGTTCTGTTTGCGGCGGTTCAGGCACCCTTGCTGCACTGGGTGATCTTTGCGGCGCTGTTCTGCGCCCTGCTGGCGGTCGAGGCGCTCAACACCGCCATCGAGGTTGTGGTGAACCACCTGTCACCGGGTTGGTCGCAGATGGCCAAAGAGGCCAAGGATCTGGGCTCGCTTGCCGTCGGGTTGATGATTCTGGCCAACCTGATCTTTGTGGCGGCGGTTGTCTGTCTGGCCGTGCTTGGCTAAGGCCGGTTTGCGCGGCGCACGCCCCCCGATGATCCCGCGAGGAGCCAGGACATGACGCAGATCCTTCACCTTGGGCTGATTGGCGACAATATCGCCGAATCGCAGGCGCCGCGGTTCCACCGGCTGGCCGGGGCGCAAAACGCGCGGACTGTGGTTTATGACCGGCTGGTCCC
>JALOSF010000021.1 GCA_025458525.1 Cypionkella sp.
GTTCGGAAGTGTCGGCACTTCTGGGCCGTATCCCATCGGCCGTGGGCTACCAGCCGACGCTGGCGACCGACATGGGTGCGCTGCAAGAGCGGATCACCTCGACCAAGAATGGCTCGATCACCTCGGTGCAGGCCATCTACGTTCCGGCAGACGACCTGACCGACCCTGCGCCCGCCACGTCGTTCGCGCACCTTGATGCAACGACCGTTCTGTCGCGTGCGATCTCGGAGCTTGGCATCTATCCGGCCGTGGACCCGCTCGACTCGACCTCGCGTCTGTTGGACCCGTCGGTCATCGGCGAGGAGCATTACAAGGTTGCCACGGACGTCCAGAAAATCCTTCAGCGTTACAAGTCGTTGCAGGACATCATCGCCATCCTTGGCATGGACGAACTGAGCGAGGAAGACAAGCTGACCGTGGCTCGCGCCCGGAAGATCCAGCGCTTCCTGTCGCAGCCCTTTGACGTGGCAAAAGTGTTCACCGGCTCGGACGGTGTGCAGGTTCCGCTGGAAAAAACCATCGCGTCCTTCAAGGCCGTGGTTGCCGGCGAATACGACCACCTGCCCGAAGCTGCCTTCTACATGGTTGGCGATATTGACGACGTGAAAGCCAAAGCCGCCAAACTTGCCGCAGCTGCGGCTTAAGGAGGGGAACGATGGCATTCCAATTTGACCTCGTCAGCCCGGAACGGCGCCTTGCGTCGATTCAGGCAACCGAGGTGCAGATTCCGGGCGCCGATGGCGATATGACGGCGATGGAGGGGCACGCCCCCACCATCACCACGATGCGCCCCGGTATCCTGAAGGCGGTCGGTGCCGATGGTGCCAAGTCCTATATCGTGACGGGCGGTTTTGCCGAAATCACGGCATCCAGCGTTTCTGTCCTGGCAGAACGCGCGGTTCCCGTCGAGGAGGCGACAGCCGCTGTGATGGACAGCCTGGTTGACGAGGTGCGCACGGCATCGGCAGGATCGGACGACAAGGATGCGGCCGACAAGATCGTGGCCGATATGCTGGCTGTCCGTGCCGCGATCGGTCACTGACCTTTCGCTCTGGTTGTAATAGTGCAGGGCTCCAGCTTATGCTGGGGCCCTGTATTTTTTCGGATCGACAGAATTTTGCCAGTTTTCTGTGCCATCCGGAAAACTGGACAAGGGCGTTGGAATGAAGCGATTTGGGACGGGCACGATCGGAATCTTGCAAGGCTCTCGGGTCATGTTTTCGGATTTTGCGGATGGCGGGGTGATGTGGACCGGAGATGGCGACCGGGAAAGCCGACACATCGTGACCTTCAAGGAGGCGTTTCGATCCGCCCCTGTGCTTCATGTCAGTATCTCGATGTGGGACACCGACCATCAGACCAATGCGCGCGCCGATCTGACAGCGGATAACATCACGCCAACCGGCTTTCATCTGGTGTTCCGCACCTGGGGCGATACGCGCGTGGCCCGGATCAGAGCGGATTGGATGGCGATTGGTCAGGTCGTCGATGAAGATGATTGGGATGTGATGTAAGCGGCCCGTCAGAACCGGTAGCCGAGGCGAAGCCCCCCCCAATGGCGCCCGCGCACCAGGATCGGGGCCGAGACATCTTTCATCATCACATATTCGCCGCCCCCCATGTCGCGCCGATAGATCTGCATCAGGAACGGGTCTGTGGACTGTCCGGCCGAAAGGCCGACGCGATCATTGAACATGCGTCGATTGCGACAGTTGGCAGCGTTCCAGACTGGATCGCTGCCTTGGGGCGCCGAAAACTTCTTGTTATGGGTCGGCAGATAGCCGTTGCGATCCACCGCGGCAGAAAAGACCACCCGCGGGTCAAGGCCCAAAAGCCGCTCTTGCACGATGGGGAAATAGCGGTCCGTGATGGCCGTGAACGGGGCAAGGACCTGTTGTGGGTTGGTGTTCGGAATGTCGCGATAGTCTTGCGAGAACAGATCGGCTGTTGAAATCTCTCCCCGCTCCACTGCGGCTTCCAGCAGTTTGCCCAAGTCTGACGCGGCCTGCATGACGGCGTCAATCAGGGGCCGGTCCTCGGTGGCGCCACCAAGGGCGAACATCTGTTGCACCATCCGCTCGCTCAACTGGATGAGATCGGACACGCGGTTGCGCGCCTCGTTCACCATGTCGTTCTGGTCAAGCACCCCGGTGTAGAGCGACCGAAAGGCTGGCCCAAAGCTCTGCATGACCGCACGCATGGTTTGCGCCTCGCTTCCCATGGCGGAAAGTTCGGTACTGCCATCGGCGGCCTGCTTACCCAGCTGTTGCAGCGCCCGACCTGCGGAATCAAGGTCTTTCAACCCCGTTTCGGCCTTGCCGACGACACCCTCCGCCTCGGCCCGCAGGATCGCAATCTCACCCGCGAGAGAGCCGACGGTTTCGGAAATCACCCGCGCGGCGCCGGTTGTCTGTGCTGAAAGCGCATTGACCGCGTCGGCAACCACGGCAAACCCACGCCCCCGGTCGCCTGCCCGGGCAGCCTCGATCTTGGCATTCATCGCGAGCATGTTGACTTCGCGTGCGATATCCAGAATGCGCGAGTTTGACGATTGTGTTGCGCGCATCGCTTCGTCTATGCGGGCCAGCTGACCGCCGACCCCGCTGACCCAGCCCATGACCTGCTGGCTTGCCTCGATCGCCTGCTGCAATTGGTGCGAGGAGGCGGCAAGCACCTCGATCAACCCGCCCATGACCGAAGACAGACGGTCCGTCGCCGCAACCACAGAGGCAGAGGCTTGTGACACGCTTCTTGCGTTATCCCGAACCTCGACAAGTTTTTCCACCTGGCGCGCCGAGGCGCTGTCAACCCCTTCGAGGAAGCCGACCACATCGACAATATCATGGCCAAGCCTGACCGAGGCCTCCACCATCTCGCTTATGATGGCGTCCGAGGAACGGCGGCCGGGGTGGTCAAGCGGCGGCAACAGGGGCGGAGCGGCATTATGCTCGATGGGAGCGAGGGCGTTCATGGTCAATCCTCGTCAAAAGGCAGGACTGCACTTTGACGAGGCCATGTTTCGATCAGGTTAACCGCGCTGATACATGCCTTCGTAGATCGGAACCAGTGTTTCGGTTTCAAACAGGCTCGAGACGCTGGTGCCGTTCCAGATGTTCAGGATGGCTTGTGCAAACATCGGCGCCGTGGGCACGATGCGGATATTTGACGCTTCCTTGACCTTGTCGCCCTGCTGGATCGAATCGGTGATGACCAGCGATTTCATCACCGAATTCTTGATCCGTTCGACCGCCGGCCCCGACAGGACGCCGTGGGTGATGTAACTGTGAACCTCGGTCGCGCCATTGTTCATCAGCACTTCTGCGGCTTTGCACAGCGTCCCCGCAGTGTCACAGATATCATCGACGATGATGCATTTCTTGCCCTGCACATCGCCGATCACGGTCATTTCCGCGATCTCCCCGGCCTTTTCGCGGCGCTTGTCCACGATCGACAGGGGCGCGCTGATGCGCTTTGCCAGTTCGCGCGCCCGCGCAACGCCGCCGACATCGGGCGAGACGATCATGATATCCTGCATCTGGCCTTTGAAATGGTGTTCTATATCAAGGGCAAAGACCGGGCTCGCGTAAAGGTTGTCAACGGGGATGTCGAAGAACCCCTGGATCTGTGCCGCGTGCAGATCCAGCGTCAGAACGCGGTCCACGCCCGCCGTCTCGATCAGGTTGGCCACGAGTTTGGCCGATATGGGCGTGCGCGCCTTGGCACGGCGGTCCTGCCGGGCATAGCCGAAATAGGGGATCACCGCCGTGATCCGCGCAGCCGACGACCGGCGCAGGGCATCGGTCATGATCAGCAATTCCATCAGGTTGTCATTCGACGGGTTCGACGTGGGCTGGATCACATACATATCCTCGCCACGCACATTCTCGAACACCTCGACAAAGATTTCCTGGTCGTTGAAGCGTTCGATCCGTGCATCGACCAGCCCGACCGACATGCCGCGATGCACAGACATCCGGCGGGCGATGGACTTGGCAAGCGGCATGTTCGCATTGCCGGAAATCAGCTTTGGTTCGGTGATGGCGGGCATGGTGGGTCTCCGGGGCCACGGATTCGTGTCGTTGACACCGCTTATCACCCGTCTAGGGTCTTGCAAACCGATGCAAAGGAATACCCGGGAAAATGGCGCATATCGACTACTATTTCACCACCGTTTCGCCCTTTGTCTATCTGGCCGGAGAGCGGCTGGAAGAGGTGGCCGCGCGGCATGGCGCAACGGTTGCCTACAAGCCGGTCGATGCGCTTGCGGTTTTCGCGCGCACCGGCGGGCAGCCACTTGCGCAGCGACACGAAAGCCGGCGCGCCTACAGGCAGCAAGATTTGCGGCGGCTGGCGGCCAAGGCCGGGGTTCCGCTGAACCTTGCGCCCAAATTCTTTCCCGCCAATCCTGCGCCGTCGGCCTATGCCATCATCGCCGCGGCGCAAGGCGGTCGCGACGTTGGCGCCTTGGTGCATGCTTTCGCGCGCGCCTGCTGGGCCGAGGAACGCAACATCGCAGAAGATGAGGTGATACGGGCCATTCTGGCCGAACACGGGTTTGATCCGAACCTTGTGGACAGCGGCTTGCTCTTGGGCGCCGAAACCTATGCCGCCAATCTTGAGGAGGCGGTGGCGCGCGGCGTGTTCGGCATGCCGTTCTACATCACGGGGGACGAGCGTTTCTGGGGGCAGGACCGGCTGGACGATCTCGACCTGTTTCTGGCCGGTCGGCTGTAACGGATGCGGGTGTTTGATCGCGGTGGCGCGCGCAAGGTGGTGGCCCTGCATTGCTCGCTTGCGCATGGTGGCGAATGGGGCGGGGTTGCGGCGCAGCTGTCCGGGGTAACGCTGGTGGCGCCAGATCTTCCTGGCCATGGGGCGCCACCACCTTGGAACGGGTTGTCCGACCTGCATAGCGATAGCACGCGCCTTGCGATTGCCTTGGCCGAGGAGGCGGGCGAGGTTGATCTCCTCGGCCATTCCTTTGGGGCCACGGTGGCCTTGCGGGTGGCGCTGGAGCGGCCGGAACTGGTGCGCAGTCTGACCCTGATCGAACCCGTGCTGTTCGCAGCCGCCCGCGCCGCGGGCAGCCCGGCTTACCGGGACTTTATCAAGGATCATGCCGTCTTCGGGCATGCGGTGGCGCAAGGCAACAGGGCCGAGGCGGCCGCGCTTTTTCTGTCGGTGTGGGGCGATGGCACAGCTTGGGACGATCTGCCGTCGCGGCAACAGACCTATGTGACCGACAGGATCGATCAGGTCGCGGCACAGGACCCTGTCTTGATCGGCGATTCAGCGGGCTTGCTGGGCTACATGCGGCTGGAGTCGCTTGGTGTGCCTGTCTTGCTCTTGCAAGGGGCGCAAAGCCCGGCAATTATCGACGCGATCCATGCCGCATTTGCCGAGCGGTTGCCGAACCATGAACGGCAGATCATCGCGGGCGCCTCACATATGGCGCCGGTCACACATCCCAAAGACGTCGCAGAGGCCGTGCAACGCCACCTGAACCGGAATGCGGCGCTGTGTGATTAGCCGGTTATGGCCGACACAAAGGCATCGACTTCAGCTTCTGTCGTGTTCCACGACGTGACCAGCCGGGCAGCCTCGCGCCCTTCCGAGGCGGGGTAGGTGTAATAGACAGCCCCCGCGGCAGCCAGCCTTGCGTGGGTGCCAGAGGGCCATTCGGGGAACATGACATTGGCCTCGACCGGATGGCGCTGCATGACCGTGCCCGTTTGTGCAAGCCCGCGTGCCAGCCGTGCAGCCATCGCATTGGCATGCCGCGCGCGGGCCAGCCACGCATCTTCTGCCAGAAACCCCTCGAACTGCGCGGCAAGGAAGCGGTTCTTCGAAAACAGGTGTCCTGCCCGCTTGCGGCGCAGTTGCACCTCCCAATCCTTGGCCGGATCGAAAAAGATCACCGCCTCGACGCCCAGACAGCCATTCTTGGTGCCCCCGAAAGACAAGGCATCCACCCCGGCCTTCCAGGTCATTTCTGCGGGGGTCGCACCAGTGGCGGCAAGCGCATTGGCAAAGCGCGCGCCGTCCAGATGCGTGGGCAGCCGATGGTCGCGCGCAATCCGGGCAAGGGCGGCAATCTGGTCAGGGCTGTAAACCGTGCCCGCTTCGGTCACATTGGTCAGGGTCAGGGCGCCGGGCTGCACGCCATGCACGCTGCCACCAAGGCTGGCGATGGCCAGCTGAAGGGCCTGCGGATCGATCAGCCCGTGGTCCCCTTCGACAAGCACCAGCTTTGCACCGTTCGAAAAGAACTCGGGCGCGCCGCATTCATCCTCGGCGACATGCGCGTGACTGTGGCAGAACACGGCCTGCCAGGGCTGCACCATAGAGGCCAGAGCGAGGGCATTTGCGGCAGTTCCCGTGGCAACAAGCTGCACGGACGCGTCGGGCGCCTCAAAGATCCGTCGGATCTCGTTGGTGACGCGCTCCGTGATGTCATCGGCGCCGTAACCGCGCGAAAAGCCGTGATTTGCCCGCATCAAGGCTGCCATCACCTCGGGCGATGCGCCGGAACCGTTGTCAGACGCAAAGAACATCAAGGGGTTTCCTCGATGATGTAATCTTCCCAATCGTCTTCGGATACCTCGTATTCCGGCACGGTCCAGCCCCGCACGGATGCGCCAGCCTTATGTGTGCTCTCGGGGTCGCCGGTCAGCAAGGGGTGCCAGTCGGGCAGGGGGTTGCCTTCGAACAACAGCCGGTAGGCACAGGTGCGGGGCATCCAATAGGCGATCTTGGGCAGGGTCTTGGGCGACAGTTGCACACAATCAGGCACGAATTGCTTGCGGATCGGATATTGCGTGCAACGGCAGGTTTCACCATCCAGCAAACGGCAGGCAACGCGGGTATAGTCCACCTCGCCGGTGTCCTCGTATTCGATCTTGTTCAGGCAGCACTTGCCGCAGCCGTCACACAATGCCTCCCACTCCTCGGGGGACATTTTCTTGAGCGGGACGGTTTCCCAGAATTTCGCGCGCTTTGTCATGCGGCGAACCTGCGCCGAGCGCGCCGAAAAGGAAAGAAGCCGAACGTGCAACGGCGCAAAAAAACCTGGACAGAGGCGCTATGAGCCTGCCAACATCTGCCGCGCGCGCAGGCAGTCGGCATCCATCTGGGCGATGAGGGCGGCAAGCCCGTCGAACTTCATCTCGGGGCGCAGATAATCGACGAATGCGATGGACAGATGCGCCCCGTAAAGATCGCCCTTGAAGTCGAACAGGAAGGTTTCAAGGTTTGGTTGATTGACGCCAAACATCGGACGCACGCCAAGGCTTGCCGCGCCATTGTAACTTCCCCGATGCGGGCCTGTCAGCACATCGGCCTTGACCGCATAAACCCCCAGCTTCGGCAAGTGCAGCCCCGCGACCGACATGTTGGCGGTCGGATAGCCCAGCTCGCGCCCGCGCTTTTCGCCGTGGATCACCTCGCCCTCGATCCGGTGCCAGTGGCCAAGCATCGCGGCGGCCTCGCGCGGCTTGCCCTCTGACAACGCCTGTCGGATCGCCGAGGAGGAGACAGGTTTGCCGTCGGCGCTGATCAGATCGGCAATGGTCGTTGCAAAGCCATAGGTCGTGCCGAGCGCCTTGAGATCCTGCGCCGTGCCGGCCCGAGCCTTGCCAAAGCAGAAATCGGCGCCGACCACGACATGCGCGATCCCAAGCCCCTGCGCCAGCACATCGCGCGCAAAGGCCTCGGGCGAGAGGGCGGACAGATGATGGTCGAAATCCAGTTGATACAAATGGTCGACGCCAAGTTTGGCCAGACGATTCGCCCGGGCTTCGGCGTTCATCAGACGAAAGGCCGGTGCCTCTGGCACGAAAACCTCGCGCGGGTGCGGCTCGAAGGTGATGATCCCGAGAGGCTGTGCCCTGCGCGCCAATTCAATGACCGACTGATGGCCAAGATGCACACCATCGAAGTTGCCCATCGCGCAGGACGCGCCCCTGAACGCCGGGTCCAGCCCCTGCCAAGATGTGTGGATTTGCATTCTACCCCGGTCTGGGGCGCATGCCCCCTCAGTCGAACTTGCGGCTTGGTGCCAGAACCAGCGCCTCACCCTTTAGCACCACCGTTTTACCGACAGAGCAATGGGTTTCAAGGGTAACACGCCGTTTTGCATGGTCGATCGCGGTGACGGACACCACCGCATCCACCCTGTCACCCGGCCGCACTGGCGCCATGAAGCGCAGCGACTGGCCAAGATAAACGGTGCCGTGGCCGGGAAGCTGTTCACCGATCACCGCCGAAATCAGGCCTGCGGTCAACATGCCATGGGCGATGCGACCTTCGAAAATCGTGTCGCGCGCGTAGGCATCATCCAGATGAACGGGGTTATGGTCGGTGGACACCTCGGCAAAGAGTTCGATGTCGCGGTCGGTGATCAGCTTTGACAGGCTGCGGGTCATGCCGATTTCAAGGTCTTCGATGCAGATCGTGCCGCGGGGCATATTGTCCAACATCTGTGCGATTCCCGTGTTTGTGCTGCGCGACCATAGCAAATGCCGCGCCGCAGCGCAATTCGGCTGCGCAAGTTATTTTCCATTTTTGCGCATGATGCGCAATAATATTACCCGGTCGAGTTCAGCGCAGATGCCCGATGGCCAGGGTGGCCGAGAGTTGATGGCGGTTCAGCCACAGATCAAGCAGCCCGCTGTCCGGGTTTTCCGGGTCGGGCCCGAATTCGGCGGCGGCGAGGCCGCCGGTGACAAAAAGTGTGTCCAGCCCCTCGGCAACACCGCCTGCGACATCGGTGCCGATCCCGTCTCCGACGCACAGGATGCGGGGCTCCTCGAGCCCGAGTCGGCGGCGGGCCAGATCATAGATCGGCGGATGCGGCTTGCCGTAATAGAGCGCCTCGCCCCCCATCTCTTCATAGGCCTTGGCAAGGGCGCCGGCGCAGTAAAGCCGTTTGTCACCCATATCCACGACAATATCGGGGTTGGCACACAGCATCTTGAGCCCGCGCGTCTTGGCAAGCAAAAGAGCCGCGCGGTAATCGGCGGGCGTTTCGGTCAGATCATGGGCAAGCCCGGTGCAAACCACGCCTTCAGCTTCGGCAAGCGGGACGCGGGTCAGGTTGGCGGTTTGCGCCAGATCGGCAAGATCGGGTTCGAATTCGGCGAAGAAGGGTTCGTCCTTTTCGGCGCCGATGTGATGAATGCGATGACCGACAGCCCCGCGCAGCATCGCCGCCTGCGCGGCATCGCCAGAGGTGGCCACATCATCCCATGTGTCGCGCGGCAATCCCATCGCGTCGAGTTGGCGAACGACGCTTGATTTCGGACGCGGGGCGTTTGTGACCAGGATCACCTTGCCGCCACCGGCCCGAAAGGATTGCAGCGCGGCCACAGCGGCCGGAAACGGCGCAACCCCGTTGTGCAGGCACCCCCACAGATCGCAGAACAAAGCGTCGTAATCACGGGCCACGTCGGCAAGCGACTGGATGATCCGGGTCATCGGGCCGTCCTTTCAGGTTCGGGGCATGGATATGGCCAAGGGGGCGCGGCGACACGCCCCCCCGGCGCGGAGTTACAGTTTCAGGGCCGGGATGATCTGCTTCTTGCGGCTCATGATGCCGGGGAGGACCACCGTGTCGCCTGTCACCTTGCAGCCGAACGAGGCTTCGGCCAGTTGCTTGACCAGATCGTTCGGAACCAGCAGCGTGGCTTCCTCCTTCAGGATGTCAACCACGAACAGCAGCACCTGATCGGCGCCGTCTTCCTTGGCCACATCCACCATCGAGGCCATCAGGCTGTCCTTGCGGTCCAGCACGATCTTGGGGGCGGTGGTTTCCAGAACCGAGACGCGAAGCTCCTTGCCCGCGACGGTATATTCCTTGGAATCCATCCGCAGCAGGTCTGCATCGGAAAACGCGGAAACATCTGACTTTGCCTCGAACATCGCGGTTGCCAGATCGCCGATGGTCACGCCCAGATCGGCCGCCAGCTTTTCGGCCACGGCGCGGTCATGCGCGGTGGTCGTGGGCGAGCGGAATTCCAGCGTGTCCGACAGGATGCACGACAGCATGGCCCCCTTGATCTCACGCGGGGCGGTGGCGACCGCGTCGCCCATCAGGTCATGCATGATGGTGGCGGTGCAGGCCAGCGGACGGATGGTGATATCGATCGGCGTCTTGGTCTTGATCCCGCCCACCAGCAGGTGGTGATCGATGATGCCCTGAATCTTGGCGTCATTGATGGACGGCGGCAGTTCGGCCGGATTGTTGGTGTCCACGATGACGACCGTATCGTCGGCGGACACATCCGAGATGATCTCGGGCTTGGCAAGGTTCCAGTGCGAAAGCACGAAAGCGGCTTCGGTGTTGGGTTCCCCCAGCAGCACGGGCTTTGCCGGCGTGTTGCGGACGTTGGACAAATACCAGGCCCAGATGATGGGCGAACCGGTGGAGTCGGTGTCGGGGGATTTGTGGCCGAAAACGAGCGTGGTCATGGGGCACCTTGCGCTATGTGATTTGCGGCGGCTTATAGGCCTGCCGCGCCGGATTGTCACCAGCCCCACAACAGAAGCGGTCCCGAAACCTGTGCCGTCCCCCGTGGTGTCAGCCCGGCAGGCGGGTGACGGACCAGCCGCGGTCTTGCAGCAGGGCGGGTATGCCTTGCGCGCCCGGAAGGTGCAGCGCACCAAAGGCGGCCAGAACCGGCCCTTCGGCTGCGGCAGCCTCGATCACGGCGATCCATGACTGATTTCTGCGGACGATCAGCGCCTGTTCCATCTTTTCAAGATCCGCCTCCACCTGATCGGGGGTGGAGCCCGGAAGCTCAAGCGAGATTTTCCGCATGAGTTCCCAGATCAGCCGCGACTCCTCGGCGAAATAGCTGTCGGCAAGAGTGGCCAGGTAATCTTCTGCCTGATCCTCCATCGCAAGCGAGGAGCGAATCATCGAGATCTGGTCGGCCTGCTCCATATCGGCGAACAGGGTGAAGATGGTGTCGTAAGGTTCCAGCGCCTTGACGGGGATGTTCCTTTCCTCGGCTGCCGCGATGATCCTGCCATCAAGGCCCTTGGCATTCTCGACGTTGGTCATCATGCAGGGCGGCAGGGCAAGCATGACCGTAACATACCACGGCTGAAACTTTGCCGCCATGAAGCCGGGAACACCGCGCCGTTCCATCGCATCCGACAAAAGCGCCCATTCATCGGGCGGCATCATCTGCGGCAGCGTGGTGTCGGGCAGCACAAAAACCGATGGATCGCGCGCGACCGCGGCCTTGAGCGCGGCTTCCTCTTGCGGGCCTGCCTCCACCAGAAGGGTTTGGGCGCCGGCGATCCAAGGGGTGATCTGTTCCATCACCCTGTCATGACGCGGGTCATCAAGATGATAGGTGCCCACAAGCGTGACCTCTTGCCCATCCTTTGTGGCGCGCCAGAAATTGCCCTGGTGAAACGGCTGTTGTGCTGCGGCCATTTCAAGACGGTTACGCTCATCGTCTGGCAATGCGTCGAGGATGTTGCTGCCAGAGCAAGTCGCCCCTGCCAGTTGCGCCCAGAGAAGCGGAATGGCGGTCAGAAGCAAGACAGGGTAGCGCATGAATACTCCATAAGCGGTGCACCCTGATGGTGGGGGTCGTGGGCGCCGTTGCCAAGACGCTGGTGGCATTTTTCTGGTCACGATCACAGGCGGGGGCGGTTGACAGACGCCGCGAGGCTGCCTAAATGGCGCATCGTTAGCACTCAGCGATTGCGAGTGCTAAAAGTATCAACCTGGAACCTTAGGGAGTGTTACCAGATGGCTTTCAAACCGCTGCATGACCGTGTGCTCGTTCGCCGCATTCAGGGCGAAGACAAGACCAAAGGCGGCCTGATCATCCCAGACACCGCCAAAGAAAAGCCCGCCGAGGGCGAAATTGTTTCCGTGGGTGAAGGCGCACGCAAGGATTCGGGCGAGCTGATCGCGCCTTCGGTCAAGGCAGGCGACCGTATCCTGTTCGGCAAATGGTCCGGCACCGAAGTGACGCTGAACGGCGAAGAACTGCTGATCATGAAAGAAAGCGACATCCTCGGCATCATCGCCTGATGGATGGTGGGGTTCGCCCCACGCAGCGCTGATCTCAACCCATTCAAGGAGCTACACAAATGGCTGCTAAAGACGTTCGTTTCGACACCGATGCCCGCGACCGCATGCTGCGCGGCGTCAACATCCTGGCTGATGCTGTCAAAGTGACCCTCGGCCCCAAGGGCCGCAACGTGGTGATCGACAAATCCTTCGGTTCGCCCCGCATCACCAAGGACGGTGTGACGGTTGCCAAGGAAATCGAACTGGCTGACAAGTTCGAAAACATGGGCGCGCAGATGGTGAAGGAAGTCGCTTCCCGCACCAATGACGAAGCCGGCGATGGCACCACCACCGCGACCGTGCTGGCTCAGGCCATCATCAAGGAAGGCATGAAGGCCGTTGCTGCCGGCATGAACCCGATGGATCTGAAGCGCGGCATCGACATGGCCGTGACCAAAGTCGTCGAGGCCATCAAGGCCGCTGCTCGTCCGGTCAAGGACAGCGACGAAGTGGCTCAGGTCGGCACCATCTCGGCCAATGGCGAGAAGGAAATCGGCCGCCAGATCGCAGACGCGATGCAGAAAGTCGGCAACGAGGGTGTGATCACCGTCGAGGAGAACAAGGGCCTTGAGACGGAAACCACCGTCGTCGAAGGCATGCAGTTCGACCGTGGCTATCTGTCGCCCTATTTCGTCACCAACGCCGACAAGATGATTGCCGAGCTGGAAGACGCCTACATCCTGCTGCACGAAAAGAAACTGTCGTCGCTTCAGCCGATGGTTCCGCTGCTGGAAGCCGTGATCCAGTCGCAGCGTCCGCTGGTGATCATCGCCGAGGACGTGGAAGGCGAAGCCCTGGCAACGCTGGTCGTCAACAAGCTGCGCGGCGGCCTGAAGATCGCTGCTGTCAAGGCCCCGGGCTTTGGCGACCGTCGCAAGGCCATGCTGCAAGACATCGCGATCCTGACCGGCGGTCAGGTCATCAGCGACGATCTGGGCATGAAGCTGGAGAATGTCGGCATCGACATGCTGGGCCGTGCCAAGAAAGTGTCGATCAACAAGGACAACACCACCATCGTTGACGGCAACGGCGACAAGGCCGAGATCGAAGCCCGCGTGGCCCAGATCCGCGCTCAGATCGAAGAAACCACCAGCGACTATGACCGCGAAAAGCTGCAAGAGCGCGTGGCCAAGCTGGCCGGCGGTGTTGCCGTGATCAAGGTCGGCGGCATGACCGAAGTCGAAGTGAAAGAGCGCAAGGACCGCGTGGATGACGCCCTGAACGCAACCCGCGCCGCCGTGCAAGAAGGCATCGTCGTCGGTGGCGGCGTGGCGCTGGTTCAGGCTGGCAAGGTTCTCGAAGGCATGACCGGCGCGAACAGCGACCAGAACGCCGGTATCGCAATCGTCCGCCGTGCTCTGGAAGCCCCGCTGCGCCAGATCGCCGAAAACGCCGGTGTCGATGGCGCCGTCGTGGCTGGCAAGGTGCGCGAGTCGAGCGACAAGAACTTTGGCTTCAACGCACAGACCGAAGAATATGGCGACATGTTCAAGTTTGGCGTGATCGACCCGGCCAAAGTGACCCGCACCGCTCTGGAAGATGCAGCTTCGGTTGCCTCGCTGCTGATCACCACCGAAGCCATGATCGCTGATCGTCCGGCCAAGGAGTCGGCTGGCGGCGCTGCCGGCGGCATGGGCGGCATGGGCGGCATGGACGGCATGATGTAATCTGCCTTCCGGTATCGGAAAACATGGGGGCGGTCCGCAAGGGCCGCCCTTTTGCATTCTGCCGCCTTGATGCGGACAAAACGAAAGGCCATGACAGGCCATTGCCGGAGTTTGTGATGCCTCCTCATCTGATCATGCTTGCCCCCGCGCCAGTGATCCGCCTGCCAGACGGGCAGCTGCGATTGGACGTGAAATATGTCGAGGGCATGCGGGCCCATCGCGACGCCTGGCCTGGCACGCTGTCTGGGGTGATCTGGGAGGGTGCAACGACGGTGCCCTTTGGGGCGACCTATGCCCCGGACGCGCTTGGTTTTGATCTGACCGTGCTGCCCGAAGGCGCGACACCGCAGGTCGAGGCCGCGGATCTGATTGCCGCGCCCGCCGATATGGCAGACGTCCTGTCGCTTGCCGATGGTCCGGTGCCGGTCGTCTTTGTGGTGGAATACACGCTTGGGACGCGGCTGCGCATTGTCGCGCTGGAACAGGGGCGTTCCATCCTGCGCAAGGCCTGGTCCGCGCTTTGGAACATTCGGATGGAGCGCAGGCGCCGCGCTGCGTTTCGCAAGGCCGCCGGGGTGCAGTGCAACGGCTATCCCGCCTTTGACGCTTATGCTGCGCTGAACCGTCAGACGCTGCTTTACCTTGATGGTCGGATGCGCGGTGCCATGATGGCAACGCAGGCGGATCTTGCGGCAAAGGCCACATATGCCGGACCCCTTCGCATCGTGCACTCGGGGCGGCTGGAACCCATGAAGGGCGCACAGGATCTGATGCCGATTGCCACTGCGCTGCGTCGGGCCGGCGTGGCATTCACGCTCGACATCTTCGGCACGGGCAGTCTGGAGGCGGAACTGGCGCAGCAGGCTGCCGACTTCGGGGGGGCGGTTCGGCTGCATCGGCCCGTGGATTTCGACACGGCCCTGGTTCCCTGGATGCGTGCCGAGGCAGATCTTTTCCTCAGCTGTCACCGGCAGGCCGATCCGTCTTGCACCTATCTGGAAAGCCTTGGCTGCGGGGTTCCCGTGCTGGGCTATGCCAATGACATGTGGCGCCGCCTGTCGGTCGCGTCGGGTGGTGGCTGGTCTGTGCCGATGGCGGATCACGGTGCCATGACCGAGCGGATCGTGACCTTGTCGGCACAGCGCGGCGCGCTTCACGCAGCTGCAAAGGCAGGACTGGCCTTCGCCCAAGATCATGCTTTCGAACGTGAATTTGCGGGTCGCATGGCCCATTTCGCCCAATGCCTGGCCGGTCAGCGCGCGGTGCGATGATCGCGGGTTAACCCTTGGTTGATAGCCCTAGCCTCGCATTGCCGGGGTGTCTGCTCTTGGCGGAATGGGACCAAGCGAGGGTTAAGGATATGAACAAGGCGATTACCGACGGGTTGGTGTTGATGCCGCCGCCGTTTTCGGCAGGGCTGAACCTGTGGTCGCGAGAGGATGGGCTGCCGGGGCAGGGGTCTTATGCCAACCAACCCAACGCGGCCTTTGTTCCGGCGGATCAGGATTTCGGCGGCGCGCTGGAATTGCAAAAGACCGTTGCCACACAAAAGCTGCGGTGCTTTCAGCCGATCCCGATGCAGCCCGGCCTTTATCTTCAGGTGACGGTGCGTGTGAAGTGCCTGTCCGGTGCCTTGCCATCGGTGCGGATCGCCGGATGGGCGGGGCGTTCCAACGGCACCAATGTTCCCGGAGTGGTCCAGACCGGGCCGTCGGTTGCCTTGACCCAATATGGTCAGGTGGTTGAAATCAAGGCGATCATCGGCGCCGGATCGCGTGGTGGGGTTGCGATGGCTTGGGGTGCCACGGCAACCTATGGGCATATCGGGCTTGACCTGACCGGGCCGAATGGTGGGGTCGTGCGGATCGACGATATCACCATCGAGGACGTGACCGGCATCTATTTGCGCGACATCTTTGATGCAGTTGATGTGCGCGATTTCGGCGCGCGCGGCGATGGGGTGACAGATGATACCGCAGCCTTCGATGCGGCAGATGCGGCGGCGCAGGGACGCACCATCACCGTGCCGGCGGGCACCTATCTGATCAATGGCAACCTGACGATCGAGAACCCGATCCGGTTTCAGGGCACTGTGATCCAGCCGGCATCTGTGCGCCTGGCGCTGACACGCAACTATGATCTCGACACCTATACCAGTGCTTTCGGGGATGAGCTGACCGGGTTCAAGAAGGCGCTTCAGGCCTTGTTCTATTTTACCGATCATGTCGCGCTGGATCTGTCCGACCGCCGGATCGATCTTGTCGAACCCATCGATGTTGCTGCGATCTGTGGCCTGACCGCTTTTGCGCAGCGGCGGTTTCTGACCAACGGCCAGCTGAATGCCGTTGCGGGGCCGGGGTGGGATACCGTGACCGTCACGGCAAGCACCACCTATAACCCGTCAAACCCCACCCGCCTGACGGGCGTGACCAATATTGCCAACATCCCTGTCGGCGCCCGGGTCAGCGGCAATGGCGTCGGGCGCGAGGTCTATGTGCTGGACAAGAATGTCGGCGCGGGTCAGATCACCCTTAGTCAGCCGCTTTGGGGCGGGGCCGGCACCCGCACCCTGACGTTCTCGCGCTACAAGTATCTGCTCGACTTTTCCGGCTTTGAAGATCTGTCGCGCTTTGAACTGGATCGGCTTGATCTGAACTGCAACGGCCTGTGTTCCGGGGTCATGCTGCCACGGATCGGCCTGACGCTTCGCATCGGCGAATGTGTCTTCAACCGCCCGAAAGACCGCGGAATCTCCTCGATCGGATCGGGCTGTCAGGGCCTGATCGTGGACGGCTGTCAGTTCTGGTCCAACGAACAGCCGATGCTTGCCCAGGACCGGACCACCATTGCGCTGAACATCAACGCCAATGATGCCAAAATCAGGTCCAACCGCGTGGTGCGCTTCGCGCATTTCATGGTTGCGAATGGCGGGGGCCATCTGATCAGCGGCAATCACTTCTTTCAGGGCGATTCCGCGGCCGTCGGCACGCGGCGTGCCGGCATCGTCATCACGCAGCCGAACCCGCGGCTTACCTTTACCGGCAATTACGTCGACAACTGCTTTCTCGAATGGTCGAACGAACATGACGAAGCGCCTGATTTTGTGACGGGCTTCAGCTTTGGCAACATGTCGATTGTTGCGAACCACTTCTTTGCAAGCGATGTTGCGCCCTGGTTCCGCTGGATCGTGATTGCGCCAAAAGGGTCCGGCCACTTCATTCAGGGTCTGAGCGTCTCTGACAATACATTCCGAACCATCAACGGCTCTGTGGACCGGGTGGAAACGGCGGACACGACCAACGGCACCTTGGATTTCTCGCGTTTTCGAAACATCAGCTTCGGCGCGAATTCGTTCAACGGGGTGACGCAGCTTGTGATGAATCCGCTGACCATCCTGCATACGCAGAACACAGCCGCTGACACCTGGGTGGTTGATGGCGGCGCGTTCATGCCGTTTCAGTCACGCGTGCGCAACACGCAAAGTCTTGTTGCCGAAGGCGCGATCGTCAACGCGTCGAATGCCCCGCAGTTCGCCATGCCTTATGTGCTGAACGAACAAGGCAGCAACCGAAATCTGGTGCATGTGCGCTGGCCGTCGGCGGTGCGTGGCAAGGTGCTGGCCACGTTGCGCTGCGATAATCCGACCTGAGCGTGGCGCGGAGCGGCTGAGGGGGAAGGGGCGGCGCCATGTGCCGCCCCTTTGTCATGTCAGAAGATCATCCGGATCGATCCGGTAGGCCCGTGCAAAGCCGCCATTCAGAAGGGCCGAGACGGGCACGAGTTTCACAAAGGAAAAGTCGGCAAAATCGATGTAAAGCTTCGCCTTGGGGTGTTGCCGCAGCCAGGCATCGCGCAGGGCCGGGCGCTGGGGCGCGTCGGGTTCCACCACAACCGCCCGCGCCCGGATCATGAGGCGCGGATGGGTCAGCGGGTCGCCCTTGCTCCCCGGTTCGCCCAACAAGAGGGCGCAGGCCGGATGTGCCCGCAAGCCCGCGCTATGGGGCGCCAGCGCAGACACAAAGGTGTAAAGGCCGTCGCCCGCGATCCGGCCAAAGGCTATACGGCTGATGGCGGGGGCCGCCGTTTCGGCATCAAGATAAGACAAGGCCGCATGCGGCAAGGCCAGCAGATCCCGCGCCAATGCGCGCGCATCGTCATCGGCTGGTGCCACGGGGTCACGGGGAGGCATCATCACTTTTGTCCATTCCAATTGACACAGGCTCGCTTCGGGCGCTTCTCTGGGCCAGACCTGCCGAAGGGCAACCCTTGTCAGAGCATTAGGAGCGCCGAAGCCGCCGTGTCCAAGCCACCTGAGTTCCTTCCCAAGCTGATCACCGTTTTGCAAGAGGGGTATTCGGGCCGAGACTTCCGCGCCGATGTTTTGGCGGGGCTGACGGTGGCGATCGTGGCGCTTCCCCTGTCGATGGCCATCGCCATTGCCAGCGGGGTCGGGCCAGAGCGCGGCCTTTATACGACGATCATAGGCGGTTTTCTGGTCTCTGCCCTTGGGGGCAGCCGGTTTCAGATTGGCGGGCCGGCGGGCGCCTTCATCGTTCTTGTGTCGGCCTGCGTCATGCAGATCGGGATCGAGGGACTGATCCTCGCCACCTTCCTGTCAGGGCTGTTCCTGATCCTTGCGGGTGGGCTGCGCATTGGCACCTACATCAAGTTCATTCCCTATCCGGTGACGGTGGGCTTTACCGCCGGGATCGCGGTCATCATCTTTGCGAGCCAGATCAAGGATCTGTTCGGCCTGAGCCTGTCCGGCCCCGAGCCTGCCGAAATCCTGCACAAGGTCGATGCGCTCTGGGCGGCCCGTGACACGATCACGCCTGCGGCCTTTGCCGTGGCCCTTGGCACCGTGCTGGTCATTCTGGGGCTGCGCCGGCTGCGTCCCGGCTGGCCCAATCTGCTGATTGCCATTGTCGCGGCGGCTGTCGTGGTGGCGCTGACCGGACTGCCGATCGAAACCATCGGATCCCGTTTCGGCGATTTGCCACGGCTGCCCCCGTCGCCAACGCTCCCGGGGTTTGGTGCAGCCGAGGTGATGGCCGCGCTTCCCTTTGCGATCAGCTTCACGCTTCTTGGGGCCATCGAATCGCTTTTGTCGGCCGTGGTGGCCGATGGCATGAGCGGCCACCAGCATCGCAGCAATGCCGAACTTCTGGCGCAGGGCGTGGCCAATATCGGCTCTGCCCTGTTTGGCGGCTTTTGCGTGACCGGAACGATTGCGCGCACCGCGACAAACGTCCGCGCGGGCAGTCGTGGCCCGGTATCGGGCATGCTTCACGCGCTTTTCGTTCTTGCCTTCATGCTGGTTGCCGCTCCACTTGCCGCGTTCATTCCCTTGGCGGCCCTGGCGGGGCTATTGACTGTCGTCGCCTGGAACATGGCAGAAAAGGAAGAATTCTGGACCTTGGTCAAATCGTCCAGGGCCGATGCGGCGGTTGTCATCATCACGTTCCTGCTGGTGGTGTTCCGCGATCTGACCGAGGGCATCGTGGTTGGCTTTGCCCTTGGCGGGCTGGTGTTCATCCAACGCATGTCGCGGGCCGCCGAGGTCGAGGCGGCACCGGCCGCGCCCTTGCCATGGGATAACCCGTCGGACGGCGCGCGTGTGGTCTATCGCCTGCACGGCCCCTATTTCTTTGGGGCAGCGGCACGGCTTGGCGTCGTGCTTGACCGGATTGCCGACTACCCGAAAGCCTTCGTGGTGGATTTCAGCGATGTGCCCTTCATCGATTCCTCCGGCGCCCGTTCTTTCGAGCTCTTGGCGCATAAGGTGGCACGCAAGGGAGGCCAGCTTTACCTTGTCGCAGCACGCCCCGATGTTCGGCGCGCGCTGGAGATGCAAGGTGCCAAAGAGCCGCTTGTCCGGTTTTGCGCCGATCTTGCGGGCGTGGAACAGGCGGGGTCGGCCCGTTAGCGCAAGCATGATTCGGCCTTGTGGCGCCGCTCCGTCGATGACGGTTCGCCGGGTGCCCGTGCCTGCGCGCAGGGGCTTTGGCCTTTCACTGCGGTGCGGATGAAAATCACCGATGCGTGATCCGCCATGCAGTTGATAACCCTTGGCAAAAATCAGCCGATTTTCGGACATTTTCAGATTTGACAGCAATTTGGAAAATTTATTTACAGAAAAATCCAATTTACAAAAGGGGTTACATTGAAATTAACTCCGCGCTATTCTGTCAGCGGGTTGGAGACGATCTTTTTGGCGACCATGTTCGCCGTCAGATTGCAAAAGGCGGGCATTGGCCTGTCCGCGATGGAGGAAAAGACACATGTCACATCAGGAACCGGCAACCGGCGTCTATCACGCTTCGAAAGAGTTCATTGCCACTGCGCATGTCGATGCCGAAGGCTATGCGCGCCTGTATGAGGCATCGATTGCCGACCCCAATGCTTTCTGGGCCGATCAGGCGCAGCGCATCGACTGGATCAAGCCCTTTACCAAGGTCAAGAACACCACCTTTGCCTTGGGTGATGTGTCGATCAAGTGGTTCGAGGATGGGGCGCTGAATGTCAGCGCCAATTGCATCGACCGCCATATGCTGACCCGGGCAAACCAGACGGCCATCATCTGGGAACCCGATGATCCGAAAACGCCGGCGCAGCACATCACCTATGCCCAGTTGCTGGAAAACACCTCGCGCATGGCGAACGTGCTCAAGAAATATGGCGTGGGCAAGGGCGACCGTGTGGTGCTGTATCTGCCGATGATCCCCGAGGCGGCCTATGCCATGCTGGCCTGCGCGCGGATCGGCGCGATCCATTCGGTGGTGTTTGCCGGTTTTTCACCCGACGCGCTGGCCAATCGCATCAACGATTCCGAGGCCAAGGTGGTCATCACCGCCGATTTCGCCCCCCGCGGCGGCAAGAAGACGGCGCTGAAGTCGAACACCGACAAGGCTCTGTTCGATTGCAGCGACCGGGTAAAATGCCTTGTCGTCAAGCATACGGGCGACCAGATCACCTGGATCGATGGTCGCGATGTGGATGTGAAGGCCGAAATGGCCGCGGCCAAGCCCTATTGCCCCTATGTCGAAGTGGGCGCCGAAGATCCGCTGTTCATTCTTTACACCTCCGGTTCGACCGGGCGGCCAAAAGGGGTGGTCCATACCTCGGGCGGCTATCTGGTCTATGCCTCGATGACGCATCAATACACCTTCGACTATCATGACGGTGATGTGTTCTGGTGCACGGCCGATGTGGGCTGGGTGACGGGGCACAGCTATATCATTTACGGCCCGCTGGCGAATGGGGCCACCACCGTGATGTTCGAGGGCGTGCCAACCTTCCCCGATGCAGGCCGCTTCTGGGAGGTGTGCGCCAAGCACAAGGTGACGCAATTCTACACCGCCCCCACTGCGATCCGCAGCCTGATGGGCATGGGCACGGAATGGGTGGAAAAGCATGACCTGTCGTCGCTCAAGCTGCTTGGCTCGGTGGGTGAACCGATCAACCCCGAGGCATGGAACTGGTACAACACCAATGTCGGCAAGGGGCGCTGCCCGATTGTGGATACCTTCTGGCAAACCGAAACCGGCGGCCATCTGATCACGCCGCTGCCCGGGGCCATCGCGCAAAAGCCGGGCGCTGCCACCAAGCCGTTCTTCGGGATCAAGCCTGTCGTGCTCGACCCCGCCAATGCGCAGGTTCAGACCGAGACCGAGGCGACCGGCGTGCTGTGCATTGCCGATGCCTGGCCCGGCATGATGCGCACGCTTTGGGGCGATCATGCCCGCTTTGAAGAAGCCTATTTCAGCCAGTATCCGGGCTATTACTTCACCGGCGACGGTTGCCGCCGCGATGCCGATGGCGATTACTGGATCACGGGCCGGGTCGATGACGTGATCAACGTGTCTGGCCACCGCATGGGCACGGCCGAGGTCGAGTCGGCGCTTGTGGCGCATGAGGCCGTGGCCGAGGCGGCCGTGGTGGGCTATCCGCATGACATCAAGGGCCAGGGCATCTATGCCTATGTCACCTTGATGAACGGGATCGAGCCGACCGATGCGCTGCGCAAAGAGCTGGAAGGCTGGGTTCGTACCGAAATCGGCCCGATCGCCAAGCCTGATCTGATCCAATGGGCCCCCGGCCTGCCCAAGACGCGGTCTGGCAAGATCATGCGCCGGATCCTGCGCAAGATTGCCGAGAATGACTTCGCGGCCCTTGGGGACACGTCCACACTGGCCGATCCTTCGGTTGTGGACGATCTGATCGAAAACCGGATGAACCGGGGCTGATCGGGTGTCAGAGGTGATGACAACCCCCGCTGTTCTGATCCTGCTTGGCCCGCCGGGGGCCGGCAAGGGCACCCAGGCCCGCATGCTCGAAGAAGACTTCGGCCTGGTGCAGCTTTCCACGGGCGATCTGTTGCGCGCGGCTGTCGCCGCCGGAACGGAGGCGGGCAAGACGGCCAAGGCGGTGATGGAGACGGGCGGTCTTGTGAGCGACGACATCGTCCTGACAATCCTGGCCGAGCGTATGGGCCAGCCGGATGTTGGTCGCGGCGTCATCCTTGACGGCTTTCCGCGCACCGATGTGCAGGCCGCAGCACTCGACGCTCTGCTTGCAGGCACCGGGCAGCGCGTGACCGCCGCCATCAGCCTTGAGGTGGACGACGAGGCGATGGTGGGCCGTGTTGCGGGCCGCTACACCTGCGCCGGCTGTGGCGAGGGCTATCACGACGAATTCAAGCACCCCGCAACGCCGGGTGTTTGCGACAAATGCGGCGGCACGGCGTTCAAGCGCCGGGCCGACGACAACGCCGTTACCGTGCGCGAAAGGCTGAAAGCCTATCACACGCAGACGGCACCGCTGATCACCTATTACGACGCCCGTGGCGTGCTGGAACGGATCGATGCGATGGGCGACATCGCGACGATCCGCAGCCGCCTTGGGTCAATCGTGGGTCGGGTGGCAGCGCATTAAGGGGAGGCCTGCATCCCGAAGGGGTGCGGGTGTGGAGAGAAAACTCAGGGAGTAGCTTTCATGGCGGACAAATCTTCGTCCAGCGCCTATTGGGCAGCGAACCTGCGGGTGATTTTTATCTCGCTCGCGATCTGGTTCATCTGCTCGTTCGGCATTGGCATCCTGCTGCGGCCCGCCCTTTCGGGCATCTCGATCGGGGGCGCCGACATCGGCTTCTGGTTCGCGCAAAACGGGTCGATCTACGTGTTCCTCGTGTTGATCTTTGTCTATGCGGCAAAGATGAACAAGATCGACCGCGACCACGGCGTCGAAGAATAAGGGGGCAGGGACAGATGGATCAGTTTACCCTCAACCTTCTCGTGATCGGCGCGTCTTTCGCGCTGTATTTCGGGATCGCGTTCTGGGCCCGTGCAGGGTCCACCGCCGAATTCTATGCGGCAGGCCAGGGTGTTGGCCCCGTGGTCAACGGCATGGCAACCGCGGCTGACTGGATGTCGGCGGCCTCGTTCATCTCGATGGCCGGTCTGATCGCCTTTGGCGGCTACAACAACTCGGTTTTCCTGATGGGCTGGACCGGCGGCTATGTGCTGCTCGCCCTGCTGCTTGCCCCCTATCTGCGCAAGTTCGGCAAGTTCACCGTGCCGGAATTCGTGGGGACCTTTGCCCGCTTCCTTGAGGTGTCCACCACCACCGGCCTGCTCATCGGTTCGGCGGTCGTGTTCGCCTATGCGGTGTTCGGCGGCATGAAGGGCATCACCTACACGCAGGTGGCACAATACATCGTGCTGATCTGCGCCTATACGGTGCCGGCGCTGTTCATCTCGCTCAGCCTGACGGGGAACATCTTCCCGCAGCTTGGCTTCATCGGCAGCTATGCCCCCACGGGCGGCGACGTCTACTTCCTGGACAAACTTGACCAAGTCGTGACCGACCTCGGGTTTGCGGCCTATACCGCTGACACCTCGAACATGCTCAACATGTTCCTCGTGACCATGTCGCTGATGATCGGCACCGCGGGTCTGCCGCACGTGATCATCCGGTTCTTCACCGTGGCCAAGGTGTCTGACGCCCGCATCTCGGCTGGCTGGGCACTGGTCTTCATCGCGCTGCTTTACACGGTTGCTCCGGCAGTCGGGTCGATGGCGCGTCTGAACATCACCACCACCTTCTGGCCGGGCGCCATTGATGGCGAAACCTTCTCGAAGCCTGCGCTTTCGATCGCTGAAATTGACAGCAACCCGGATCTGACCTGGATCCGTAACTGGGAAAAGACCGGCCTTCTGGCGTTCACGGACAAGAACGGCGACGGCCTGATCCAGTATTTCAACGAACCCGCACCGCTGGTCGCCGCCAACAAGGCGCTGGCCGATGCGACCGCGGCCCTTGCCGCAGCCCCCGCCGATGCCGACAAGGCACCGCTGGAAGCTGCCGTTGCTGCTGCCACCACCGCACGCGACGCGGTTCTGGCCGAAGCCACCCTGGGTGGCCAGACGCTTGCCGCCCAAGGCATCGTCGGTAATGAACTGACCACCGTCAACAACGACATCATGGTTCTGGCGAACCCTGAAATCGCGGCTTTGCCGGGTTGGGTGATCGCGCTTGTGGCGGCGGGTGGCCTTGCGGCTGCACTGTCCACCGCGGCGGGCCTGCTGCTGGCCATCTCGTCGGCCATCAGCCACGACCTGATCAAGGGCGCCCTGAAGCCCGACATCAGCGAGAAGGGCGAGTTGCTGGCCGCCCGTATCTCGATGGCCTTTGCCATCGTGCTGGCCACCTGGCTTGGCCTTGACCCGCCGGGCTTTGCGGCACAGGTGGTGGCGCTGGCCTTCGGTCTCGCGGCGGCGACGATCTTCCCGGTGCTGATGATGGGGATCTTCTCGACCTTCGTCACCAAGGAAGGCGCAATCGTCGGCATGATCGTCGGCCTGGTCTCGACAGCCGTTTACATCTTCCTCTACCTGGGCTGGTTCTTCATCCCTGGCACGAACATGTTGCCGAACACGCCGGATGCCCACTTCCTTGGCATCTCTCCGGCTGCCTTCGGTCCGATCGGTGCGATCCTGAACTTCGTGACCGCCTATCTGGTCTCGACGATGACCAAGGCCCCGCCGCAAGACGTGCAGGACCTGATCCAGTCGATCCGCGTGCCCAAGGGCGCCGGTGCGGCCCAGGTCCACTGATCCCAACGCGCGCTCCCGGCACAGGCCGGGGGCGCGCAGCTTGTGAAGGGCCAATGCCATGGATCATCCGTTAGAAACGATCATCGGCTTTCTGGAATCGGTCCATCCTTATGACACCCTGCCGCGGGACGAATTGGTGCGCGTCGCCACTTCCTTCAGCCGCAGGGAATTTTCAGCCGGTGAAGAAGTCTATCATGCCGGCGCGCCGCTCAAGGGGCTTTACCTGATCAAACGCGGCTCGGTCGAGGTGCAGGACCCCTCGGGCCAGGTGATTTCGCTTCTGGGGCCGCGCAACAGCTTTGGTGAACGCGGGCTGGCGCGCGATGGCCTTGCCGTGACAACGGCCCGGGTCACGCAAGACTCCGTCCTGTTGCTGCTGCCTGTCGCCGATTACCGCCGCCTGATCGCAGGCTTTCCGGCCTTTGAGCGGTTCTTCAGCCGGGGGCGCAGCCACGAAGCGCGGCAGGGCGATCTGACCACGCAAAAGGTCGAAGATCTGATGGCACGCAAGCCGGTCACGGCTGGCCCGCAGGAAACGGTGCGGGTGGCGGCGCAACGCATGCGGGATGCGCGCGTGTCCTCGCTCGGGATCGTCGAGGACGGGCGCTTCCTTGGCATCGTCACCAATCGCGACATGACGAACAAGGTGCTGGCGGTCGGGCTTGACCCTTCGACGCCCTTGGCCGAGGTGATGACCCCGGACCCGATCAGCCTGCGCCCGGAGTCGCTTGGGTCGGACATCCTCCACATCATGCTGGAGCGGCGGATTGGCCATCTGCCGGTGGTGCAGGACGGCACGCTGGTCGGCATGATCACCCAGACCGACCTGACCCGCTTTCAGGCCGTCAGTTCCGCGCAGCTGGTGCGGGATGCTGCGACCGCGGAATCCGTGGCCGATCTGGCCGCTGTCACGGCGCGCATTCCGCGGCTGTTGGTGCACCTTGTGGCCGGGAACAACGCGCATGAGGTGGTCACGCGCCTGATCACGGATATCGCCGACACCGTCACCCGCCGCCTGCTGGCGATGGCCGAGGCCGAGCTTGGCCCAAGCCCGGTGCCCTATCTTTGGTTGGCCTGCGGCAGCCAAGGGCGGCAGGAACAGACGGGTGTGTCGGATCAGGACAATTGCCTGATGATCGATGACGCGGCGACGGATGCGGATATGGACTGGTTCCGCGCGCTGGCACGCAAGGTCTGTGACGGGCTGGATGCCTGCGGCTATGTCTATTGCCCGGGCGACATGATGGCGACCAATCCACAGTGGTGCCAACCGATGCGGGTCTGGCGCGACTATTTCCGCAAATGGGTGCAGGCCCCCGATCCGATGGCGCAGATGCTGGCCTCGGTGATGTTCGACCTGCGGCCGATCGGCGGGCAGGCACGGCTGTTCAGCGACCTGCACCGCGAAACGCTGGATATGGCCGCGCGCAATTCGATCTTTGTCGCCCATATGATTGGCAACAGCCTGAAACATGCGCCGCCCCTTGGCCTGTTGCGTGGATTTGCCACCATTCGGTCGGGCGAGCACAAGAACCACATCGACATGAAACTGAATGGTGTGGTGCCGGTCGTCGATCTGGGCCGCATCTACGCGCTGATTGGCCAGCTGGAGCAGGTGAACACCCGTGCCCGGCTGGAAGCCGCCGAAGCCGCCGGCGTGATCAGCGTGGCAGGCGCGCGCGATCTGATCGAGGCCTATGATCTGATCGCGCAGACCCGGCTTGAAAACCAGGCGCGGCTGGTCCGGTCTGGCCGGCGGCCCGATAACTTCCTTGCGCCTTCCGACATGTCGGATTTCGAACGGAGTCACCTGCGCGACGCCTTTGTCGTCGTGCGCACCATGCAATCGGCCGTCGGGCAATCCCGCGGCACCCGGAGTTGACGAATGGCCTTTGAACTTGTCGCTGCGATCATCGCCGCATTTGCCTTTGGGGGCATGGCGCATCTGCTGCGCCGCCTCGCGGGCCGTCGCCTTCCGGTCTGGACCGTGACGGCGGCCGCGGCGGTCGGGCTGATCGGCACCACGGTCTATCTTGAATACAACTGGTTCACCCGTGTCAGCGCCGAATTGCCCGAAGGGGTGAAGGTGGTTTGGCAGTCGGACGAAGTCTCGGCGCTGCGCCCATGGACGATGGTGGCCCCGATGACCACCCGCTTTGTGGCGATGGACACCCGCGACATCGCGCAACACCCGAACAACGCCGCGCTGCGGATGGCAAAGCTGTTCAATTTCGCGCGGTGGCAGCCTGTGGGCGACACGCTGATGGTGTTCGATTGCGCGGGCCGGCGCCAAGTGCTTGTCACCGAAGGGATAGAGATCACCGAAGACGGAGAGCTCCGGGGCGGCACCTGGGTCGATGCCCCGGAAGGCGACGGATTTCAGACAGCGGCTTGTGAGACGACCTGACAAGGGAGGCAGGGATGACAACCCAAAAGGGAAGACGCCACCGCGTCCTGGTGGTCGAGGACGAGGACAACATCGCCCTTGCGCTGGATTATCTGATGACGCGCGAAGGCTATGACCATGACCGGATCGCCAACGGGGCCGACGCGCTTGCCCGCATCCGTGACACACGGCCTGACCTTGTCTTGCTGGATGTGATGCTGCCCGAAGTCTCTGGCTACGAGATCTGTCAGGGCGTGCGGATGGACCCGGCGCTGGCCGATGTGAAGATCCTGATGATGACGGCGCGCGGATCGTCCATCGAACGGCGCAAGGGTCTTGCGCTGGGGGCAGACGGGTTCATCTCGAAACCGTTCGAGCTGCGCGAACTGCGCGAGGAAGTGCGCAGGCTGCTCATCGCGGAGGGGCATGCGTGATCGACGCCCTGTCGCTGCGCCTTCGGATTTTTCTGATCTTTGCCGGTCTGGCCGCGGCCGCGCTTTTTGCGCTGGCCGTGGGGCTTTGGCTTGGCTATCGGCGGCTGGGGGTGCCGGATCAGGCAGAGGCCTTTGTGCAGGGCGGCATCATTGCCGCCTTTGTCATTCTTGGGGTGGTGGCTTGGGTCTGGTATCTGTTCGACCTGAACGTGGCCAAACCCATCGACACGCTGGCCGGGGCCTTGCGTGCCCGCGCCCATGCTGACGTCACGGGCGAGATCGACGCCCGCATTGCGCAGTATCTGGGCGATCTTGCCCCCGCGGCGATGGCCGCAGCCAGCAGCCTTGCCCAGACACGCAATGCGCTGGCCGAGGTGGTCGCGCGCGAGACGACGCGGCTCTCGGCGGAAAAGGCGCGGCTGGAGGCGCTGCTTTCGGATGTGCCGGTGGGGGTGCTTTTGTGCTCGGGCGATCACGCATTGGCCTTTTACAACGCCCAGGCCGTGGATCTGATGGCCGCTGGTCCGCAAAGCCCAGGCCTTGACCGGAACCTGTTCGATTACCTGCGCGAGGGGCCGATCCGGCTTGCGCATGAGCGCCTCAGGGCCACCGGCGACCCGGAGGCGGCGTCCGATCTGCTTTGTTCGACGTTGCAGGGGGCGCGGGTTTTGGCTGCGCGGATGCGGTTGATCGGGGGGGGCGAGGCGGCGGTGCCGGGCTATGTGCTGACCTTGCGGGATGTGACCGCCGATCTTGCCGCCCAGTCCCGGCGCGAGGCCTTGCTGAGCGATGTGTTCGACCGTCTGCGCAGGCCCGCGGCCAATCTGTCCACCATTCTGGCCGCGATCCCCGAAGGCGTTCCGGTCCCCGACCGGCTGAATACCGCGCTGCACGAGGAAGTTCGGGCGTTGACCGCGGCAATCACCGATCTGTCGCGCCGCCACGAAGACGGGCGCGGCGATGGCTGGCCACTTGCGATGACGCGAGCCTCGGACCTTCTTGACGGCTTGCGCGCCCGGATGGAGGCCGAGGGGCAGACCGCGCAGGTCGAGGCGGCGGAACTCTTGTTGCGGTGCAACGGGTTCGAGATGATCGCCCTTCTTGCCGGGTTGACCGAGGCCATGGCCCGCGAGGGCATGGCCCGCGACTTTCGGCTGCGGGTCGAGGAGGAAGGCGGTGGCGCGCTGATCCGGGTGCTGTGGGACGGCCCCCCGCTTGCCATGCGGCGGCTGGAGGCCTGGCTGGACCAGCCGCTGGAACCGGGGCTGGCCGATGTGCGCCGTCGGTCGGTTCTGGCGACCCATGCGACGGAAATCTGGCCGGAACCGGCGGGGCCGGGGGGGAACTGTCTTTGCCTGCCCATTCCACAGGCGCGCCGGGTGGTCCGCCGCCCGACCCCCATCGCGCGCCCCGTGGTCTATGACTTTGACCTGCTGTCCAAAACCCGCAACGCCGCCGTGCAGGACGCGCGCCTTCAGGATCTGACCTATGTGGTGTTTGATACCGAAACCACCGGCCTGCTGCCCGCACAGGGTGACGAGATTGTGCAGATTGCTGCCGTTCGCATCGTCAATGGGCGCCGAATCGAAGGCGAGGTTTTTGACACCCTGGTCAATCCCCGCAGGCCCATCCCGCTGTCATCGACCGAGGTGCATGGCATCACCGGCGCGATGGTGGCCGATGCGCCGATGATCGAGGAGGTGGCGGCGCGCTTTCACCGATTCGCGCAAGGCGCGGTTCTGGTGGCCCATAACGCGCCCTTCGACATGGAATTTCTGCGCCGCGTCGAACCCGCGCTTGGGCTGCGTTTTGACAATCCGATTCTGGACACTGTGTTGCTCTCGGCCGTGGTCTATGGGCAGCATGAGGTGCACAGTCTTGATGCCCTGACCCATCGTCTGGGCATCACCATTCCCGAAGAAGCCCGCCATACCGCGATCGGCGATACAATCGCCACCGCCGAAGCCTTTTTGAAGCTGATGCCGATGTTGCAGGGGCGCGGGCTGCCCACCTTTGGCGCCGTGCTGACCGAGGTGCGCCGTCATGGCCGGTTGCTCAGGGATCTGAACTGATCCAAAACCTTGTATCAAAAACAAAAAGGCCGCCCGAAGGCGGCCGTTTTTGTATTGGTGGAGCCAGGCGGGATCGAACCGCCGACCTCTTGAATGCCATTCAAGCGCTCTCCCATCTGAGCTATGACCCCACCGGGTTTCGTCACGTTTCCGTTTCGATGGGCGGTATTTAGGCGAGGGCGTGGGGGGGTGCAAGTGGTATTTTGCGGCTTTTCCCACGCCCCGACAAAATCTCATGCCGGGTCGATGTCAGACTTCGTCGTCTTCGCCGGCGACATCTGCCAGTTCGTCAAGCGAGACGTTGTCATCCGCATCGTCTTCCAACAGATCATCGTCCAGTTCCGCATCATCGGGTGCGGTTTCCAGCAGATCATCATCGGCTTCCAGATCATCGACCAGCACCTCGTCGTCCTTTTCAGGGACGGCTCGGGCAATGACCGATGCTGCCATCTTGCGGCGAGCAGATTCGATATCCACGACCTCGCCCGTGTAGGGGCTGACGATCGGGCTGCGGTTCAGGTCATAAAAGCGTTTGCCGGTTGTCGGGCAAATACGCTTTGTACCCCATTCTTCCTTGGGCATGGTGGTTCCCTTAAGGCTGCGAAAAATCAGATCAGGCCGCGCTTGCCACATGGGCTGGCCTCTGTCAAAGGCTTTTGGCCCCATTGCAGCCTTTGTCAAGGTGGCTATGCTGGTTTCGCTGTTCAAGAGCAAAAGATGCCCATTCTTCCCGGTTCTCCGCCTGTCGAAATCACCCTGCGCCGGTCTGCCCGGACGCGGCGGTTTTCGTTGCGCGTGTCGCGGCTTGACGGTCGGGTGACGCTGTCGATGCCGCAGCGCGCGCGTGAGTCGGAGGCCTTGCGCTTTGCGGCCGAGCAGGAGGGCTGGATCCGCCAGACGCTGGCCCAGATGCTCGCCCGTCGCGCGATCGGGCTGGGCGATGCCATCCCGGTCGAGGGCACGATGCGGCGTCTGGTGCCCGGCAGCGGGCGGGTGGTGCGGTTGGAGGCCGACACGCTGCTCGTTCCGGGCGATCCGGCACAGGCCGGGGCGCGCGTTGGCGCCTTTCTAAAGGTCATGGCCCGAGAGCGGCTTGCCGCTGCCTGCGACCATTACGCCGCCCGGCTTGGCCTGCCCTACAGCCGCCTGACCCTGCGTGACACCCGTTCGCGCTGGGGCTCTTGCGCGCAGGATGGCGCCTTGATGTTTTCGTGGCGGCTGGTCATGGCACCGCCTTCGGTGCTGGCCTATGTCGCCGCGCATGAGGTGGCCCATCTGGCCGAGATGAACCATTCGCCTGACTTTTGGGCGGTGGTCGATCGGCTCTATCCACGCTGGCAAGCGCAACGCCGGTGGCTGCACGCCGAAGGCGCTGCGCTGCACGGCTATAGCTTTGGCGCCCAAGGGTGCGCCGACCGCCAAGATGCCGACAAGGATTGACCGCAGCGCAAAAGCGGTGCTTGGCTGGTGATCATGCCGATCACGCCCCGCCCGACCGACCCGAACGCCGCCGCCCATGAGCGTCTCTATCGCAGCCTGCGCCAGCAGGTGATGCATGGCGAGGTGCCGCCCGGCCAGCCGCTGACCTTGCGCGGTCTGGCCAAGGACCATGGCGTGTCGATGACCCCCGCGCGTGAGGCGATCCGCCGTCTGGTGGCCGAGGGCGCGTTGACCATTTCCAGCTCGGGTCGGGTGTCCACGCCCGAACTTACCCCGGAACGGATCGAGGAGCTGGCCGCGATCCGCGCCCTGCTGGAGCCAGAGATGGCCGCCCGTGCGCTGCCCCGCGCCCATTTCGCGCTGATCGAACGCTTGGCCGCGATCAACGCCCTGAACGCCGAAGCGGTGCTACGGCAAGATGCCGTCGCCTATGTGCGCACCAACCTTGAATTCCACCGCACGCTCTATCTTCGGGCGCAGGCCCCTGCGATGTTGGCGATGTGCGAGACGGTCTGGCTGCAACTGGGGCCGACGATGCGCGCGCTTTATTCGCGCCTGCGCCGCAAGGAACCGCCGCAACACCACCGCATGATCCTTGCCGCGCTCAAGGCGGGGGACGAGCCGGGGTTGCGGCTGGCGGTGCGCACAGATGTGACACAGGGGCTGCGTCACCTTGCGGGATAGCCGCGAAACCGGTTGAGCTGTGGTAAGGATTAGGCGTTACTGTTGCGCATGACGAAACAATTGGCCACCATGCCCGCATATCGACATGCCTTTCTGCACCCGGGTGAGCGGATCGATCGCCGCACCACCAGCCTTGGCCTTTACGGGCCAGAGGGTGGCGTTCTGCCTGATACGGCCATCGTTACCTCGTCCTGGACCACGCGGCCACAGGGCCTTGTCGCTGTCCCGGGGGGGGTGCCGCTTCTCTTTGGTCCGGCCCTGTTTGCGGGCAGCGTGGACAAGCAATTCGGCTTTGTGCTGCTCAACTCCCTCGGTCGGCTTTGGGCGCTTGACGGCTTGCCCGTGCAGACGACGCTGGTGTTCGCGGCCAAGCCGCAGGCCAAACCGCCAGACCATGCGATTGTCGCGGCCATCCTGCGCGCCCTGGGCCTGCATCACCCGATCCTGATCACCGAAACGGCGATGCGCTTTGAAAGCCTTCACACCGCAGAGGAGCGTTTCGGCGAATGTCGCGGCGGCACTGGAACGGCGCAATTCTATGACTGGATCGACAGCCGCTGGCCCGCGCCCACCAAGCCGGACCCGGAGCGCAAGATTTACGTCACCCGCACCGGGCTTGGCCCGCAGGCCGGACGCTATGCTTGCGAAGATCATCTGGAGGCGCTGTTGCAGGCCGAAGGATATACGATCTATCGCCCCGAGGCGCATGACATCCGCCATCAGGTGCAGACCTTTCAGACGGCGGGAAAACTGATCTTTGCCGAGGGTTCTGCGCTGCATCTCTTTGCGCTGATCCGCAGGCCAGGCCAGATATCTGCCGTGATCCAACGCCGGACGGCCGTGCCTGCTGTGATGAGCGCGCAAATGGCGGACCGGGCAGGGGCGGCCACGGTTGCGATCAATGTCGTAAGCGCCGAATGGTGGCCGCCGCGGCGGGGCGATCATCTTGGTCTGTCGGTGCTGGATTTCCCCCATCTGCGCGACCGGCTGGCCGATCTGGGCTTGATCCGCGGCACGAACTGGATCACGCCGACCGAGGCGCAGGTGCAGGCTTCGCTTGCTGCCGGGCTGGCACCGGGCGACACATTGATGACAACAGGCCAGCGGGCAAACTGGTTGAAGACACAGCGCGAGGCGCGTCGAAAGGGATGAGTGCGATGTTCAAACAAGCCAAGGGCATGAAATATGTAACCTTCATGGCGGGGCTGCATCGAGAGAGGTTGTTCGACTGGTATCTGGAGGTCGGATGCCGCACCGGACGCATCTTTGCCAATGCGCGCGGCAAGACAATTGCCGTCGATCCCTTTTTCCGGGCCGAGGCCAATATCATCGGCTCCAAGCCTGCCTTGCATGTGTTCCAGCAAACCAGCGACGATTTCTTTGCCAGCGATTTTCTCAAGGCAATGAAGGCGAAACTGTCCTTCAGCTTTCTGGACGGCATGCACCTGTTCGAATTCCTGCTGCGCGACTTTATCGCGGCGGAACGGGCAAGCGACCCAAAGGGCGTGATCGCCTTGCATGACTGCTGTCCGTTTGACCATCCGATGACCACACGCGACCTGAGCGCCATTCCAAAACAGGCCTGGACCGGGGATGTGTGGAAGCTCATTCCGATTCTGATGGAATATCGCCCCGATCTTCGCATCACCGTGCTTGATGCCGCGCCGACCGGCCTCGTGCTGGTCAGCGGCCTCGATCCGAAGTCGCGGGTTCTGGAAAAGAACTATGCCGACATCGTCGCGCTTTACACCGACATGACGCTGGAAGCCTTCGGGCTTGACGCGTTCAATGCCCTGTTCGATTACGAAGACACGGCCGCCTTTGCCGCAGCAGGCTATCCGCTGTTTGCGGGCGTGACCTTGGCCGAAACGGCCGCCTTGAAGCCCGAGAAGGTCACGCCCTGACAAGGCAAACGGGGGGCCGACCGGCCCCCCTTTGCCTCCGATCAGGCGTGAATGGCACCATCGCCGCAAGCCAGGGCGGCTTCGCGCACCGCCTCGCTATAGGTGGGGTGCGCGTGGCAGGTCAGCGCAAGGTCTTGCGCGCTTGCCCCGAATTCCATTGCCACGCAGACCTCATGGATCAGATCGCCTGCGGCCGGGCCGATGATATGCGCGCCAAGGATGCGGTCGGTTTCCTTGTCGGCCAGGATTTTCACGAAGCCTTCGGCCTGGAACACGGCCTTGGCGCGTGCGTTGCCCATGAAGCTGAACTTGCCGACCTTGTAGGCGCGGCCCTGTTCCTTGAGCTGTTCTTCGGTCGCCCCGATATTGGCCACTTCCGGCGTTGTGTAGATCACGCCGGGGATGACGCCATAATTCACATGGCCATGCTTGCCCGCCATGATCTCGGCCAGCGCCATGCCTTCGTCTTCGGCCTTGTGGGCCAGCATCGGGCCGGGGATCGCATCGCCGATGGCATAGATCCCCTTGACCGATGTGGAAAAGTGATCGTCGGTCTTGATTTGGCCGCGCGGCAACATCTCGACCCCAAGCGCCTCCAGCCCAAGGCCGGCGGTATAGGGTTTGCGCCCGGTTGCCACCAGCACGACTTCGGCGTCGATCGCATGGGCCGAGTCGTCCTTGCGCAGCTTGTAGCTGACCTTCGCCCCGGTTTTCGTCACTTCGGCCGCCTGAACCGCGGCACCCAACACGAATTTCAGCCCCTGCTTGGCAAGAATGCGCTGGAAGGCTTTTGCAACTTCGGCGTCCATGCCCGGCGTGATCGCATCAAGATATTCGACCACCGTCACCTGCGCACCCAGCCGCGCATAGACCGAGCCCATTTCCAGGCCGATCACACCGGCGCCGATCACCACCATCGATTTCGGGATTTTCCCCAGCGCCAGCGCGCCGGTCGAGGTGACGATGGTCGTTTCGTCCACCGTCACACCCGGCAGCGATGCGGGTTCAGACCCGGTCGCGATCACGATGTGCTTGGCGGTGTGAACCTCGTCCCCGACCTTGACCTGCCCCGGTGCGGGGATGCTGCCCCAGCCCTTGAGCCATGTGACCTTGTTCTTCTTGAACAGAAACTCGATGCCCTTGGTATTGCCGGCGATCACATCGTCCTTATAGGCCAGCATCTTGGCCCAATCGACGGTCGGATGCGCGCCCATGAGGCCCATCTTTTCAAAGTTTTCATGCACTTCATGCAATTGGTGCGTCGCATTCAGCAGTGCCTTTGACGGGATGCAGCCGACGTTCAGGCAAGTTCCGCCCAATGTTTCGCGCCCTTCGACACAGGCCACCTTAAGGCCGAGCTGGGCCGCGCGGATCGCGCAGACATAGCCACCGGGGCCACCGCCGATGATGATTGCATCAAATTCTGCCATGGTCGTCTCCTTGACTGGGGCGGCAAGGCGGGAGCATTGCCCCGGACCCCAGGATGGTTGTGATCAGATGAAGGCGGTCAGAGCAAGGCGGCCACAATCATCGTAAGGGTTGCAAGAAAGCCGATGCCCCAGATGACCGAACGCCAGGGACGCAAGCCAAGTGCATAAGCGGGTATATAGAGAACGCGCGCCACAAGGTAGGCCCAAGCGGCGGTCTGGGTCACGGCGGTGGATTGCTGGCCCAGCGTGACCACCACCACGGCAAGGGTGAACAGGATCAACCCTTCGAAATGGTTGTTCAGCGCCCGTTGCAGCCGCGCCGTGCGAAGGGACAGTTGCCGCGAGGGCGGTTTGTCGCGGGCCGAGGAGGTGTAGCCCACTCCCAGTTCGCGGTTGGCGGGAACGGCGAAAAGCACGAACTGGAGGGCTTGCAACAGCCCGGCAAGGGCGAGGGTGGTCAGTTCAGGGGTCATGGGGCGGACCTGCACAAAGGATTGCACCTGGCACAGCCGTGCCGGGGCCAGCATCCGCCAAGGCGCGCGCGGTGTGCCGGGCCCGTCAGGCCCGGCGCGGCAAGATGCGCCTTGGACGGCATGGATTACAGATCCAGAAGCAACCGCTGCGGATCTTCCAGCGCCTCTTTCACCCGCACGAGGAAGGTCACGGCGCCCTTGCCGTCCACGATCCGGTGGTCATAGGACAGCGCAAGATACATCATCGGACGGATGACGATCTGGCCGTTCACGACCACGGGGCGGTCCTGGATCTTGTGCATGCCAAGGATGCCCGATTGCGGCGGGTTCAGAATGGGCGAGGACATCAGCGAGCCATAGACACCGCCATTCGAGATGGTGAACGAGCCGCCCTGCATCTCTGCCATCGACAGCTTGCCGTCACGGGCGCGCAGGCCCAGTTCGGCGATCTTCTTCTCGATCTGGGCGAAACCCATCTGATCGGCGTCGCGCACCACCGGCACCACAAGACCGGAGGGCGTGCCGACCGCCACGCCCATATGGACGTAATGCTTGTAGATGATGTCACCGCCGTCGATTTCGGCGTTCACCTCGGGCACTTCCTTCAGCGCATGGGTGCAGGCCTTCACGAAGAAGGACATGAAACCCATCTTCACGCCGTGCTTCTTTTCAAAGCTGTCCTTGTAGGTGTTGCGCAGCGCCATGATGCCGGACATATCCACCTCGTTATAGGTGGTCAGCATCGCCGCGGTGTTCTGCGCATCTTTCAGGCGGCGGGCGATGGTCGCGCGCAGGCGGGTCATCTTGACCCGTTCCTCGCGGCTGGCGTCATCGGCGCTGACCGGGCCACGCGGAACTGCCGCCGGGGCAGGTGCCAGGGTGGGCATGGGCGCCGGGGCAGGGACGGCAGAGGCTGCGCGGGCCACGTCTTCCTTCATGATGCGGCCATCGCGGCCCGAGCCCTGAACCTGATCGCGCGACAGGCCGCTTTCGGCCAGCGCCTTCTTTGCTGCGGGTGCATCTTCCACGTCCTTGCGCGGCGTCACGGTTTCCGGCCCGGCACCGGGCGACGCAACCGCGGCGGCGGCTTCGGCCTTTGGTTCGTCCTTGCCGGCGGGCGCGGCAGCCGCTTCGGAAATGATCCCAAGGCGGGCATTGGCGGCGACGGTCGCACCTTCGGGCGCAAGAATTTCGGCCAAGATGCCCGAGGCCGGGGCGGGCACTTCGACCGACACCTTGTCGGTTTCAAGTTCGCACAACATCTCGTCCTGCTTGACCACATCGCCGACCTTCTTGAACCAGGTCGAGACAGTGGCTTCGGACACCGATTCACCAAGGGCGGGAACCATAACGTCGGTCATTTTTTCTTCCTCCACGCCCCTTTGGGCGGTTTAGACTTGGGGTGGCAGGGCCGCATGGCCCCGCGGGATCAGAATGTCAGGGCTTCGGACACCAGCGCGTCCTGCTCCATCTTGTGCCGGCTGGCCAGACCCGTGGCGGGCGAGGCCGAGGCCGCCCGGCCCACATAGCGGGGGCGCGACTGCGCAGCGCCGATCTTGGTCAGCACCCATTCGATGTTGGGTTCGACAAACGACCAGTAGCCTTGGTTTTTCGGCTCCTCCTGGCACCAGATGATTTCGGCGCCCTTGAACCGTTCCAGCTCCTGGCTCAGCGACTGCACCGGGAAGGGGTAGAACTGTTCCAGCCGCAGCAGATAGATGTCGTCCGCCCCGCGCTTGTCGCGCTCGGCCAGAAGGTCGTAATAGACCTTGCCCGAGCACAGCACGACGCGGCGGATCTGCGCGTCGGGTTTCAGCACCAGTTCTGAATGGCCCTTCTGCGCGTCATCCCACAGCACGCGGTGGAACTGGCTGCCGGTGGTGAAATCGGCCGCGTCCGAAACGCACATCGGATGGCGCAGCAGCGATTTCGGCGTCATCAGGATCAGCGGCTTGCGGAAGCTGCGATGAATCTGGCGGCGCAGGATGTGGAAATAGTTGGCGGGCGTCGAGACGTTCGCCACGATCCAGTTGTCATTTGCCGACATCTGCAAGAACCGCTCGGGCCGGGCCGAGGAATGTTCCGGCCCCTGACCTTCATAGCCATGCGGCAGCAGGCACACGAGGCCCGACATCCGCAACCACTTGGACTCGCCCGAGTTGATGAACTGGTCGAACATGATCTGCGCACCGTTGGCGAAATCGCCGAACTGTGCTTCCCAAAGGGTCAGCGCGTTGGGTTCGGACAGCGAATAGCCGTATTCGAACCCAAGCACCGCATATTCCGACAGCATCGAGTCGATCACCTCATACCGCGCCTGACCGGCGCGGATGTGGTTGAGCGGGTAATAGCGATCCTCGGTGGTCTGATCGACAAGGCCCGAATGGCGGTGGCTGAACGTGCCGCGGGTGCAGTCCTGCCCGGCCAGACGCACGGGCTTTCCTTCGGTCACAAGGCTGCCAAAGGCCAGTGCTTCGGCCGTGGCCCAGTCAAAGCCCTTGCCTTCGGCAAACATCTTGGACTTGTTTTCCAACAGGCGCGCAACCGTCTTGTGCAGATCAAAACCATCCGGCGCACGGCACAGCGCCGCGCCGACTTCGGCCATGGTTTCCGGTTTGATCGCGGTATCGCCCGGCTGATACTCCTCGCGCTCGCGCTCCAGCCCCGACCAGCGGCCATCCAGCCAGTCGGCCTTGTTCGGCTTGAACGCCTTGCCGGCCTCGAACTCCTCGTTCAGGCGGGCCTGGAACGCGGCCTTCATATCCTCGATCTCGCCTTCGGGGATCAGACCGTCCTTCACCAGACGCTCGGTGTAAAGCTGCAAGGTGGTCTTGTGCTTCTTGATCGCGGTATACATCGCCGGGTTGGTGAACATCGGCTCGTCGCCTTCGTTGTGACCGAAGCGGCGGTAGCAGAAGATGTCCAGAACCACGTCCTTGTGGAACTTCTGGCGGAATTCGATGGCAACCTTGGCGGCATGCACCACCGCCTCGGGGTCGTCACCGTTGACGTGGAAGATCGGCGCCTCGACCATCAGCGCGATGTCGGTCGGATAGGGCGAGGACCGGCTGAACGACGGCGCGGTGGTGAACCCGATCTGGTTGTTGACCACGATGTGGATGGTGCCGCCGGTGCGATGACCCTTCAGCCCAGACAGGCCAAAGCATTCCGCGACCACGCCCTGACCGGCAAAGGCCGCATCGCCGTGCAGCAGCACGGGCAGCACCATGGTGCGTTCGGTGTCGTTATACTGATCCTGCTTGGCGCGGACCTTGCCAAGGACAACCGGGTTCACCGCTTCAAGGTGGCTGGGGTTGGCCGTCAGCGACAAGTGGACCCTGTTGCCGTCAAACTCGCGGTCGCTGGAGGCGCCAAGGTGATATTTCACGTCGCCCGACCCGTCCACATCCTCGGGCTTGTAGCTGCCGCCCTGGAATTCGTGGAAGATCGCGCGATAGGGCTTGCCCATGACATTGGCCAGCACCGACAGACGCCCGCGGTGGGGCATGCCGATCACGATCTCTTTCAGGCCCAGCTGGCCGCCGCGCTTGATGATCGCTTCCATGGCGGGGATCAGCGCCTCACCGCCGTCCAGCCCGAAGCGTTTGGTTCCCATGTATTTGACATGCAGGAACTTCTCAAAGCCCTCGGCCTCGACCAGCTTGTTCAGGATCGCCCGGCGCCCCTCGCGGGTGAAGGCGATTTCCTTGCCATAGCCTTCGATCCGCTCTTTCAGCCAGCTGGCCTGTTCCGGGTCCGAGATATGCATGTATTGCAGCGCGAATGTGCCGCAATAGGTGCGCTTTACGATATCCATGATCTGCCGCATCGAGGCGACTTCAAGACCCAGAACCTTGTCGATAAAGATCGGGCGGTCCATGTCGGCATCGGTGAAGCCGTAAGAGCGCGGGTCAAGCTCGGGGTGCGGGGTCTTGTCGCGCATGCCAAGCGGATCGACATCGGCGATCAGATGGCCGCGAATCCGGTAGGCGCGGATGATCATCAGCGCGCGGATGCTGTCCAGCACGGCGCGTTGCACCTGGGTGTCTGACAGCGACACGCCCTTTTCCTCGGCCTTGGCCGCGATCTTGGCGGCGGCGGCGCGCACTTCCTTGACCGGCGCCACGGGCCATTCGCCGGTCAGGGCGGCGGTCAGGTCATCTGCCGGCGCAAGCGGCCAGTCGGACCGCGCCCAGCTTGGCCCTTCGGCGGCGCGCTTGGCGGTGACTTCGCTTTCGCCAAGGCTGCGAAAGAACTCGGCCCATTGCGCATCGACCGAGGCAGGATCAGCGGCAAAGCGGGCCTGAAGCTGATCAATATACTCGGCGTTGGCCCCATCAAGAAAAGAGCCTGCGCGGAATTGGCTGTTTGGGGATTGCTCGGTCATATCTTGCACCTCTCCTCGGTGGCGCGAATGGCTTTGGGGGCGCGAATTTTCTGCGAAAATTCACCGCCCCCTTCGTGTGTTTCAGAACAGCAGGCGCAGGAGCGCCTGGGTCAAAGGGTCATTGGCCCGGGCATGCTGCACCGAAAACGGAACGGCTGCGGCCAAGAGCAGGGTCAGGGACGCAAAGCACAGCATGACCATTCGGGTCGGCTTTTCCAGCGCATGCTCGGCCCTCTGACGCATGTGTTACTTTCCCATCGCCTTCATGACGGCCTCACCCAGGGTGGCGGGGCTGTCTGCCACGATGATGCCGGCGCTGCGCATCGCTTCGATCTTCGATTCCGCATCGCCCTTGCCGCCGGCGACAATAGCCCCGGCATGACCCATGCGCCGACCGGGAGGGGCCGTGCGCCCGGCGATGAACCCGGCGGTCGGCTTCCAGCGGCCGCGCTTCTTTTCATCTGCAAGGAATTGCGCGGCTTCCTCCTCGGCCGATCCGCCGATCTCGCCGATCATGATGATCGACTTGGTTTCGGGATCGGCAAGGAACATCTCCAGCACGTCAAGATGCTCGGTCCCCTTGATCGGGTCGCCGCCGATGCCCACCGCGGTGGATTGGCCAAGGCCAAGATCGGTGGTCTGCTTGACCGCCTCATAGGTCAGCGTGCCCGAGCGCGACACCACCCCGACAGAACCGCGGCGGTGGATATGCCCCGGCATGATGCCGATCTTGCAGGCGTCCGGCGTGATGACGCCGGGGCAGTTCGGCCCGATCAGGCGCGATTTCGAATTGGCCAGCGCACGCTTGACCTTCATCATGTCCAGCACCGGGATGCCTTCGGTGATGCAAACGATCAACTCCATCTCGGCATCGATCGCCTCGAGGATCGAGTCGGCGGCGAAGGGTGGGGGAACATAGATCACAGAGGCATTGGCTTCGGTCATGGCCTTCGCTTCATGAACCGAATTGAATACCGGCAGGTTAAGATGCGTGGTGCCGCCTTTGCCCGGCGTGACCCCGCCCACCATCTTGGTGCCATAGGCGATGGCCTGCTCGGAATGGAAGGTGCCTTGGCTGCCGGTGAAACCCTGGCAGATCACTTTGGTGTTTTCGTTGACGAGAACGGCCATCGGGGCCTCCTGAAAAAACAAAATTTCGGATCAGGCGGCGTGGACGCCGCCTTGCTGTGGGTGCCTGTCCCGGTTGCGGTGGCGAAACGACGGCCTTAGCGGCCGTAGTCGCCGATCCCGTGGTCGGGGCAGGAAATCGCGATCTCGCCCGTGGGGACCTTGCCCAAACGCGCCAGGTCGGACTGCTCTTGGCAGACTTCGACGTGGTCGTCATCTCCGCGGACCTGGCTGCCCGCGCCACCGCCGCAGGCCGCAAGGACCGACAGGCTGACAAGGCCGAAGACGAGAGATATGCGCATGAAGTTTACCCTTTCACCGCTTTGACAATTTTCTGCGCCGCATCCGACAGGTTGTCTGCTGCGATCACATTCAGGCCGGAGTTGCGGATGATGTCCTTCCCAAGCTCCACATTCGTTCCCTCAAGGCGCACCACCAGCGGCACCTTCAGCCCGACTTCCTTCACCGCTGCGATCACGCCTTCGGCGATGATGTCGCAGCGCATGATGCCGCCGAAGATGTTCACCAGGATGCCTTTGACATTGGGGTCAGAGGTGATGATCTTGAACGCCTCTGTCACCTTTTCTTTCGTGGCGCCGCCGCCCACGTCCAGAAAGTTGGCAGGCTCTGCCCCATAAAGTTTGATGATGTCCATGGTGGCCATGGCAAGGCCCGCGCCGTTGACCATGCAGCCGATTTCACCATCCAGCGCGATGTAGTTCAGATCGAACTTCGACGCGGCCAGTTCCTTTGGGTCTTCTTCGGTTTCGTCGCGCAGCGCGGCAATATCGGGGTGGCGATACATCGCGTTGCCGTCAAAGCCCATCTTTGCATCGAGCAGCTTCATGTTGCCGTCCTTCATGACGACAAGCGGGTTTATTTCCAGCATGTCCATGTCCTTGTCCACGAACAGCCGATAGAGGTTTTTCACGATCGCACAGCACTGCTTGATCTGGTTGCCCTGCAAGCCAAGACCAAAGGCGACACGGCGGCCATGGTAATCGGAATAGCCCGCCGCCGGATCGATGGTGAAGGAAAGGATCTTTTCTGGCGTGTCATGCGCCACATCCTCGATGCTCATCCCACCTTCGGTCGAGCAGACGATGGAAATCCGGCTGCTTGCGCGGTCGATGAGAAGGGCGAGATAGAGTTCACGCTCGATGTCGCTGCCGTCTTCGATGTAGATGCGGTTGACCTGCTTGCCCGCCTCGCCCGTCTGGACAGTGACCAGCGTGCGGCCCAGCATCTGGCGCGCAAACTCTGCCGCTTCCTCGACCGAACGGGCCAGACGCACGCCGCCCTTTTCGCCGGCTTCCGGTTCCTTGAAGCTACCCTTGCCGCGGCCGCCGGCATGGATCTGTGCCTTTACAACCCAAAGCGGGCCGTCCAGCTCTCCGGCTGCGGTCTTGGCGTCCTCGGCCTTCAGGACAACGCGTCCGTCTGACACAGGAACCCCGTAAGACCGCAAGAGAGCCTTGGCCTGATATTCGTGGATGTTCATCGATCGCGTCCTCTGGGTCGTGAATTTTGGGCTTCATGCCATGAAAACGGGCAGTAACCAAACGAGTTTGTGCCTGTTAGCGCAAAAGCGCGGTAAAATCTGACCTTTGTGATCACGGCCTGAAAATCCGTGATCACGGCCGCAAATTTTGTGATCACGAGCCTGGATTTCTGGCTGTGATCACGGGTTGCGGGGCCTGCGTCGGCGATGATTCGGCGCGCTTGTTCAGGCCGGTGTGGCACGGATCAGCACCTGACCGCGCGGCAGCATCACATCGCAAAACTCGGGCTCCCATCCGTGATCCGTGCAGGCCAAATGCAGCTTGTGACGGTCGAAATGATAGGGGGGGCGATCGGCATGGGTTACAACGCCATCGGCCTGTCGATAGGCGCCCGGCTGCGCAGGACCAAGGAACACCGTGAAGAACAGCTGCGTCACGCGGCCAAGACGCGGGCGCATCCGGCCAAGTGCCTGGACCAGCGTGACAAAGGGCAGATGGGTGAACACACCGAAGGCGATCGCATAGTCGATCGCCTCTGGCACACCGGGCAGGGAAAAATCGCTGTCCTCGATCAGTTGCGCCTCGGGCAGGCGCGCGGGATCTGGCACCTCCAGCTCGCGCCCGCGCAGCATCAGCGCCCGGCTGGCATCTGTCGCCCAATACTGGCCGGGATGCAGGTAGGGCACGGCCTTGCACCCCAGCCGCAGGCTGCCTGCCCCGATGTCAAGCAGGCGGTGATGCGGCAACATGCCCGCGTCGCGCAGGATCTGCATCTGGATGCGCCCGGTTTCATCCCAGCGCCCGCCCACGATGTCGCGGTGACGCCCGTTGGCCAGTGCGCTGTCGTAAAACCCGGGCGCAAGATAGGGCGACACCGGGGCGGTCATGGGGTCGTCTCGACCGCTTCCTGCACCAGCGCGAGGCAAAGCTCTGTCGCCAGCGCCATGTCCTGCGCCGACACCCATTCCAGCGGGCCGTGGATGTTCTGCATGCCGGTGAACAGGTTGGGGCAGGGCACGCCCATTTCGGTCAGCCGCGACCCGTCGGTGCCGCCCCGGATCGGCACGCTGATCGGCTCTACCCCGATCCGGGCACAGGCGCGGCGGGCCAGATCGACGGGGGTCATGTCCGTTTCCAGCCAATAGCGCATGTTGCGGTATTGCGGGGTGATGGTGCAGGTGATCTCGGCGCGCGGTTCGGTGGCTTGCACGGCCTCGCACACCCGGCGCAGGATCTCGCCCTTCTGCGCCAGCCCCTCGCGTTCGAAATCGCGCAGGATGAAATGGATCGTCATCTCGGACGAGCCGCCTGCCATGTCGGTGGCATGGATGAACCCGTCGCGGCCCGATGTGGTTTCAGGGGTCATCGTGGCTTGCGGCAGCGCCGCGATGATCCTGGAGGCGAGGGTGATGGCGTTCACCATCTTGCCGGTGGCATAGCCGGGGTGGATGCTGACGCCCTTCACCGTCACAACCGCGCCATCGGCCGAGAAACTTTCATATTCCACCTCGCCCACCGCGCCCCCGTCGAAGGTATAGGCGAAATCGGCGGCCAGATCGGCGGGCAGCCGCTTGTCCACGCCGCGCCCGATTTCCTCATCAGGGGTAAAGGCGATGCGGATGGGGCCATGGGGGATGGCGGGGTTGGCAAGCAGATGGCGGGCGGCGGTCATGATGATGGCGACGCCGGCCTTGTCATCGGCGCCCAGCAGGGTGGTGCCGGAGGCGGTGATGATGGTATGGCCCTGCTTGGTCGCAAGATAGGGAAACTCGGCCGGCGAGAGCACGAGGCCGGGCGCGTCGGGAAAGGTGATGTCGCCCCCGTTATACCCGTCGATCACCCGAGGCTTGACCCCGGTCGCGTTGAACTGGGGGGCGGTATCGACATGGGCGAGAAGGCCGATCGTGAGGCCCGGCGCGGTGCCGGGGATGGTGGCCAGCACCGTGCCATAGTCGGTCAGCCGCACATCGGCAGCGCCGATCTGGGTCAGCTCATCGGCCAGAAGGCGCAGGATTTGCCACTGCACCTGCGTCGAGGGGCCGGTTGGCGACGCGGGGTCGCTTTGACTGTCAAGGGCCGCATAGCGGGTCAGGCGGTCGGTCAACTCGGCGGTGAAGGGGGTCATGGCGCGCATCCTCTGGCTGCCCCGAGGGTGGGCCTGTGCGGGCGGGAGAGTCAAGGGCGCGAGCAACACGCTTGCCGACAGAGCGGCAGATTTTGATAGCAAACCAAAGGCTTGATCGGGGATTTGCCGGGTGTTCCCATGCGCGACACAGCATCAGGCACAGCAAAACGCGCGCCCGGTTTGGGGCGCGCGCTTGATCCGTCCGGGTCGGGGGCGTTACGCCAGCGACGGGTCGATGCCTTTGCAGGCGGCGACGAGGCCCTTCACCGCATCGACCGATTTGTCGAACATCGCCTGTTCGTCGCGGTTCAGGCTGATATTGACCACACGCTCCACCCCGCCGGCGCCGATGATGGTGGGCACGCCCACATACATGCCGAGCAGGCCAAGTGCGCCGTCAACGTAAGCCGCGCAGGGCAGAAGGCGCTTTTGGTCCTTGAGGAAGGCTTCGGCCATTTCAATCGCCGAAGTGGCGGGCGCATAGAAGGCAGAGCCGGTTTTGAGCAGGCCCACGATTTCGGCCCCGCCGTCACGGGTGCGCTGCACGATGGCGTCGAGCTTTTCCTGCGTGGTCCAGCCCATCTGCACCAGATCCGGCAGCGGCACACCGCCCACGGTGGAATAGCGCACCAGCGGCACCATCGTATCGCCATGGCCGCCCAGCACGAAGGCGGTCACGTCGCGCATGGAGACGTTGAATTCCACCGACAGGAAGTGGCGGAAACGGGCGGAATCGAGCACGCCCGCCATGCCGACGACCATGTGGTGCGGCAGGCCCGAAAACTCGCGCAAGGCCCAGACCATCGCGTCAAGCGGGTTGGTGATGCAGGTCACAAAGGCGTTCGGCGCATGGGCCTTGATGCCTTCACCCACCGATTTCATCACCTTCAGGTTGATGCCCAGCAGATCGTCCCGGCTCATGCCCGGCTTGCGCGGCACGCCTGCGGTCACGATGCAGACATCTGCGCCCGCGATATCCTCATAGGAGTTGGTGCCCTTGAGCACGGCGTCGAACCCTTCGGACGGGCCGGATTGGGCGATGTCGAGCGCCTTTCCTTGCGGGGTGCCTTCGGCGATGTCGAACACGGTGATGTCACCAAGTTCCTTGATCGCGGCGAGATGGGCGAGCGTGCCGCCGATCTGGCCAGCGCCGATGAGGGCGATCTTGGGTCGTGCCATGGGTATTCTCCCGTCTGGTGGATGGTTCGCGCCATGGCGTAGCCCCTTGCGGCGCATCTGGCAAGCGGTCCTTGGCCGCGATTGTATGCAATTGTGTGCAGAAAATCGGGTGCTGGCTGGCGGGCGCGGGATGATTGCGCTAACCCTTGTGGCAAAGGGGGAGAGGTCATGGAGGGTGCGGCGTTTTGGGCGGCGGCGGTGGTCGCCTCGGTTCTGGTGGGGATGAGCAAGGGCGGGCTTCCCGTGGTGGGTATGCTGGGGGTGCCGGTGCTTGCGCTGGTCATCAGCCCGGTCACGGCGGCAGGCCTGTTGCTGCCGGTTTACGTGCTGTCGGATCTGTTCGGGCTTTACGCCTATCGCCATGATTTCGACCGGCGGGTGCTGGCGATCCTGATGCCCGGAATGGTGGCGGGGGTGGCGGTGGGCTGGGCAACGGCCAGCCTTGTGCCGGAATGGGCGGTGACGGCGCTGGTCGGCGCGATCGGTTTCGTCTTTGCACTCAACCTTGTGTTGCGGGGGCGCAGGGTTGTCGGGCAGCGGCGGGCCGAGGTGGCGCCGGGGCTGTTCTGGGGCGCCTTGGCCGGCTTCACCAGCTTTGTCAGCCATTCGGGCGCCCCGCCCTATCAGGTTTACACCTTGCCGCTTGGCCTGTCCAAGACGGTGTTTGCAGGAACTTCGACCATCGCCTTTGCCTTCGTGAATGCGGTCAAGCTGATCCCCTATTGGCATCTGGGGCAACTGAGCGTGGCAAATCTGAAGGTGGCGGTGCTGTTGATGCCGGTCGCTGCGGCGGCGGTTTTCGTCGGTGTTCGCCTGGTCAAATGGTTGCCCGAGGCGTTGTTTTTCCGCCTTGTCACCTGGGCGCTGCTGATCCTGTCGTGCAAACTGCTGTGGGATGGGGTGACGGGCGGGCTGGCATGAGGGCAGCAAAAAAGGGTGCCTTGCGACACCCTTTTCCGGCCTTGAGGAAAGCCTTCGCCGTCGACAGTGACCAGATCTGTCAGATCTTGTCGATGGTTTTCTTGACCGCGTCCTTGGCTTTGCCAACAGCTTGCTGGGCTTCGCCCTTGCGCTCTTGTGCAATGCCTTCGGCTTGCAGGTTCTTGTTGTCGGTGGCCTTGCCAACCGCTTGCTTCACATTGCCGGCCGCCTCGTTTGCGACGCCCTTGATCTTGTCGGTCGTGCTGCTCATGGGATGTTCCTTCCATAAGGTGACGTTGTATGCAGGAACAACGTCAACCGGACTGCGAAGGTTCCTTGGGCCGACCGGTTTCTTTCGCGGTCAGATCTTTTCCCCCTTGGCGGGGAGTTCCTCGCTCATCGCTTCAAAGCCCTGACCCGAGGCGATGAGGCACATCATCCCGTCGGGCAGCGTGACGGTGATGGTCCAACTGCCGCTGGCAGAGGCATAAAGTTCCATCACCGCATTGTTGTTGGCGATGCCCATGCCACGGCGGGTTTCGCTGTAGCGTTCCGAGAGTTGCGACACCACCAGATCGCGCTTGCCGCATTGGGTTGCGGCCTCACCTGGGGTGATGGCAAGGATCAGTCCGGCAAAGCCGAGCGAAAGGGCGAACATCATCTGGGTCATGGCGAGCCTTTCCGGGGCAGGGGCCCCCTATGGGTGAAACGGGTCGATCCTCCTGTCGGGGTGGGTGGGTGTTTGCCCTTGGCCTCTTGCGCAAAGACTGCGCCGCGAATCCCTAGAATCGGTTAAGGCGACGGACGCAAAAGCGCCGCATGCTGCGTTGCGGCAAAAATGCCCTTGCGGTTTGTGGCAAAATCGGGGCTTCTGGCGCAAGAATATTGCTAAAGGTCGAATCAAATGGCAAAGCCCGCACGGCCCTTCCGGTCTGTTCTTTATATTCCCGGGTCCAACGCGCGGGCCTTGGAAAAGGCGCAGGAGCTTGCGGCCGATGCGATCATCTTCGATCTGGAAGATGCTGTCGCGCCCGAAGAAAAGCCGCGGGCGCGCGGGCTTCTGGCCGAGGCTTTGCGCGCCGATTACGGACCGCGGGCGCGGATCGTGCGGATCAACGGGTTGGACACCGACTGGGGGCGCGAGGATGCTGCCACCTTTGCCGGGCATCCGGGTGTCGATGCGATCCTGGTGCCGAAGGTCAGCACCGCCGCCGATCTGGACGCCGTGGCAAAGCTGGCACCCGACAAGCCGCTGTGGGCGATGATGGAAACCGCGCTGGGCATGTTGAATGCCGCGGCCATAGCGGCGCATCCCGCAATGCAAGGCATGGTGATGGGCACGAACGATCTTGCCAAAGAGCTTGGCAGTCGGTTTCGCGCCGATCGTCTGCCGATGATGGCGGGTCTTGGACTGTGCCTTCTGGCCGCGCGCGCGCGGGATCTTGTGATTGTTGACGGGGTGTTCAACGCGTTCAAGGACGAGAACGGCTTGCGCGCCGAATGTGAGCAAGGCCGCGACATGGGGTTCGACGGCAAGACGTTGATCCACCCGGCCCAGCTTGACGTGGCCAATACGGTCTTTGCCCCCAGTGCGGCCGAGATCGATCTTGCCCGTCGCCAGATCGAGGCGTTTGACGCGGCCCTTGCCGCGGGGCAGGCGGTGGCGGTGGTCGATGGCAAGATTGTCGAAAACCTGCACATCGTGACGGCAAGGGCCACTTTGGCGCGGGCAGAGGCGATTGCGGCCTGCGGCGTTTGAGGCCATGGTGCCGCAAGGCAGCCAAAGGTGGGCACTATGGTATATCTGATCCTGGGTGTGGGATTGTGGTGGGGCGCGCATGCGTTCAAGCGCATCGCCCCGGCGGCGCGCGCGCAGATGGGCAACGCGGGCAAGGGTCTTGTGACCGCCCTTCTGCTGATCGCGGTTGCGCTGATGTATTGGGGCTATGGTCAGGCGCAGGGGCCGGTCTGGTGGGGGCGGCATCCCGCGCTGGTCGGGATCAACAACCTGCTGATGCTGTTTGCCTTTTATCTTTACGCCGCTTCGGGGGCGAAAACCTGGATCACACGCAAGATCCGCCATCCGCAATTGACGGCGGTCAAGGTCTGGGCGCTGGCGCATCTTCTGGTCAATGGCGACTTGCGCAGTTTGATCCTGTTCGGTGGTTTGCTGGCCTGGGCCGTGGTGTCGGTGATTGTGATCAACCGCGCGCAGCCGGTCTGGGAACCCCCAAGCCCGCGCCCCGTGGCCAAGGAATTCGTCGCCATCGGCGCGACGCTGGGGGTAACGGTTGTGGTCATGGTGATCCACAACTGGCTGGGCGTGCAGCCCTGGGGCTGAGAAAGGATCTGGCGATGAAACTCTATCGCTTTCTGACCGAAGACGACACTTCGGCTTTTTGTCACAAGGTGACGGCCGCGCTGAACAAGGGCTGGGTGTTGCAGGGGCCGCCCACCTATGCCTTTGACGGGGCGCGCGGCGTGATGCGCTGCGGTCAGGCCGTGACCAAGGAAGTGCTGGGCGAATATACGCCCGATACCAAGCTGGGTGATTACTGAGCGCCGCAGCGGCAGGTGGGGGAAAGGATGGCGATGAAAACCAATCCGGGGCGGTTCTTTGAGGAGTATCGGCTGGGCGAGACCATCGTCCACGCGGTGCCGCGCACGCTTTCGGGTGGCGAGCGGGCGCTTTATCATGCGCTCTATCCGGCGCGCCATGCGATCTATTCCTCTGATCCCTTCGCACAGGGCTGCGGCCTGCCCGGCGCGCCGCTGGATGATCTGGTGGCCTTTCATACCGTGTTCGGCAAGACGGTCCCCGATGTGAGCCTGAACGCGGTGGCCAATCTTGGCTATGCCGAAGGCCGCTGGTTGCAGCCTGTCTATCCCGGCGACACGCTGCGGGCGGAAAGCACGGTGATCGGTCTGCGCGAGACGTCGAACGGCGAGGCCGGGGTGGTCTATGTCCGCACGCGCGGGTTCAATCAGGATGACGAGCCGGTGTTGGAATATGTGCGCTGGGTCATGGTGCGCAAGAACCGGCGGGACGCGCCTGCGCCAGCGGCCGTTGTGCCACAACTCGCGCCGGTGGTGGTGCCAGAGGCGCTTGTCGTGCCCAAGCGGCTGGATTTCACCCGCTATGACTTTGCGCTTGCGGGGGATCGGCATCGCTGGGGTGATTATGCGATCGGCGAGCAGATCGACCACGTCGATGGCGTCACGATCGAGGAAGCCGAGCATATGTTGGCAACCCGGCTGTGGCAGAACACGGCCAAGGTGCATTTCGATGCCAGTGCCCGCGCGGATGGGCGACGGCTTATCTATGGCGGTCACGTCATCAGTCTGGCGCGGGCCTTGTCGTTCAATGGTCTGGCCAATGCGCAGATGATCGTGGCGCTGAACGCGGGCGCCCATGCCAACCCTTGTTTCGCCGGCGATACCGTGCGGGCCTGGTCCGAAGTGCTGGACCGGGCCGAGACGGGGGCGCCCGGGGTGGGGGCGATCCGGCTGCGCCTGGTCGCGACCCGTGGCGCGGCGTTTGACTTGCGCGGCGCGGATGGCAAATACCTGCCCGAGGTTTTGCTGGATCTCGATTACTGGGCCTTGATGCCGATCTGAGGGGACATGATGCGTGCGGGTTTTGTGGGGTCTTTTCTGGCTGTTCTTGTGGCTGGCGGCAGCCCTGCGCTGGGCGAGGAGCTTTCGCCAGACGCTCAGCGATTTGTCGAAGGCAATCTGATCGGCACGTTCTATCACGAGCTGGGTCACGCGCTGATCGATGTGCTGCAACTGCCCGTGCTGGGGCAGGAGGAGGATGCAGCCGATACCTTGGCGGTCGTCCTCATCACCGATCTGTGGGAAAAGGATGACGCCGAGTGGCTGGGCCGGGCAACGGCGGATTACTACTATTACACGGTGGACTGGTCGGGCGCGGCGGCGGATGAAACCGCCTGGTGGGGCGTGCACGGCCCCGACGAGCAGCGCTATTACAACCATGTCTGTCTGCTCTATGGCAGCGATCCCGAGGGCTTGGCGGATCTTGCGACCGAATATGAACTGCCCGAACAACGGGCCGCGGGCTGTCCGGAGGAATTTACCCTGGCGCAGCAATCCTGGGGGGTGTTTCTGGATGAGATCACGCTTCAGCCGGGGCAGCGGGCCGAACATGGCTTGATCCTGAAGGCGCCAAAGTCCGCACCCTATTACGACCTTCTGGCCGAGGAGGTGCGGGTCTGGAACGAGACCTTCACGCTGCCTCGTGACGTGACGGTGCACATCGACGCCTGCGGCGAGGCGAATGCCTACTACTATCCGGCCGAGTCTTCGATCACGATGTGCAGCGAATATGCCGAATGGCTGATCGCGGTTGCGCAGGCGGCCGAGTTGTGATCACGGGCCGAAAATTCGTGATCACAAACCGGAAAATTCTGGAAAGTTAGCGGTAAAATGCTGCACCTGCGCCATTGCCGCAGGTGACAGGCCCAAAAAATGCGCTATTCAGAGATGCAATAATCGAAGCGCGCCCCGCACTGGCCAACGGTTGACCTGGTCGGGACAAGCCAGCGACGAAGGGAACCGAAATGGGACACGTCAAAAAGGTCGAACGGCCTTTGTCACCGCATTTGCAGATTTATCGCCCGCAACTGACCTCGATCACGTCGATCCTCACGCGGATCACCGGAAATGCTTTGATTGTCGGGGTGCTTCTGGCGGTGTGGTGGCTGTTGGCGGCCGCGACCTCGCCCGCGTATTTCGCAACAGCCAATACGGTCGCGACCAGCTGGTTTGGCGATCTGGTCTTTGCCGGATCGGCCTGGGCGGTGTGGTATCACTATCTTGCCGGGCTGCGGCATCTGTATTTCGACGCGGGCAAGGGTCTGGATGTGCCCACCGCCGAAAAGCTCGGCTGGGGCATCATCGGCGGGTCGGTGATCCTGACCGTGATCACAATTCTTCTGGTGCAATAGGGGGATGGCCATGCGGTATCTGACCGATCGTAAGCGCGCGGCGGGCAAAGGGGCATCCGGCACCGGAACCGAGCATCACTGGCACATGCAGCTGTCCTCGGTGGCACTGGCTTTCCTTGTGCCGGTCTGGCTTTACATCTTTGGCTCGGCACTGGGCAGCACGCAGGACGAGGTGGTCGCGATCTTTGGCCAGCCGTTTCCGGCGATCCTGACAGCGCTCTTGCTTGTGGTGGGGATGCGGCACTTTGCCAGCGGTGCCACGATGATGATCGAAGATTACGCCCGTGGCGGCACGCGCAAGGTGGCGGTCATTTTCGTGACCTGCCTGTCGTGGGTCATCGCGGCGACCGGGCTGTTTGCCTTGGCGCGCATGGCGTTGTGAAGGAAAGAACATGAACGCTTATCCTTATGAAGTGCATGACTATGACGTGGTACCCGCAGCCACACCGTGGCGGCCCAGGGCGGCATCGCGGCCAGCCTTGGCAACATGGGCCCCGACAGCTGGCAGTGGCATATGTATGACACCGTCAAGGGGTCCGACTGGCTGGGCGATACCGACGCGATGGAATACCTTGCGCGCGAGGCGCCCAAGGCGGTGTATGAGCTCGATCACTACGGCGTGCCCTTCAGCCGCACCGAGGAAGGCAAGATCTATCAGCGCCCCTTTGGCGGCCACACGACCGAATTTGGCGAAGGCCCGCCGGTGCAGCGCACCTGTGCCGCCGCCGACCGCACCGGGCATGCCATCTTGCACACGCTTTACGGCCAAAGCCTGAAGAACAACGCGGAATTCTATATCGAGTATTTCGCGCTCGACCTGATAATCACCGATGGGGTCTGCACCGGGGTGGTGGCGTGGAAGCTGGATGACGGCACCCTGCATGTGTTCAACGCCAAGATGGTGGTGCTGGCCACGGGCGGCTATGGCCGTGCCTATTTCAGCGCGACCTCGGCCCATACCTGCACCGGCGATGGTGGCGGCATGGTGGCGCGCGCCGGTCTTCCCCTTCAGGACATGGAATTCGTGCAGTTCCACCCGACCGGGATTTACGGCTCTGGCTGCCTGATCACCGAAGGCGCGCGGGGCGAGGGCGGTTACCTCACCAACGCCAATGGCGAGCGGTTCATGGAGCGTTATGCGCCCCATTACAAGGATCTGGCGCCGCGCGACTATGTCAGCCGCTGCATGACGATGGAAATCCGCGAAGGCCGCGGCGTGGGCGCCAATGGCGACCATATCCACCTGCACCTCAACCATCTGCCGAAAGAGACGCTCGACCTGCGCCTGCCGGGGATTTCGGAAAGCGCCCGCATCTTTGCCGGCGTCGACCTGACCAAAGAGCCGATCCCGGTTCTGCCGACGGTGCATTACAACATGGGCGGCATTCCGACAAACTACTGGGGCGAAGTGCTTGCCCCCACGGCGGATGATCCCGACCGCGTCTTCCCCGGCTTGATGGCGGTGGGCGAGGCGGGCTGTGCCTCGGTGCATGGCGCGAACCGGCTTGGCTCCAACTCGTTGATCGACCTTGTGGTTTTCGGCCGCGCCGCCGCGATCCGCGCAGGCAAGGTGGTGGACCGCGACGCCGCGACCCCTGCCACCAACAAGGCCGAGGTGGACCGGGCGCTGGCACGGTTCGACGGGCTGCGCCATGCCAACGGGGCGATCCCGACCGCCGATCTGCGGCTTGAGATGCAAAAGACCATGCAGGCCGATGCTGCGGTGTTCCGCACCGAAAAGACGCTGGCCGAGGGCGAGCGCAAGATGACCGAAATCGCGGGCCGCGTGGCCGACCTGAAGGTCACCGATCGCAGCCTTGTCTGGAACAGCGACCTGATGGAAACGCTGGAACTGACCAACCTGATGCCCAATGCGCTGGCCACGATTTACGGGGCCCATGCCCGCACCGAGAGCCGTGGCGCCCACGCGCATGAGGATTATCCGACCCGCGATGATGTCAACTGGCGCAAGCATTCGCTGGCCTATGTCGATGGGGCGTCGGTCACGCTGTCCTACCGGGCGGTGCATACCGAACCGCTGACGACCGAGGCCGAGGGTGGCATCAGCCTGAAGAAAATCGCCCCCGCAGAGCGCAAGTTCTAAGGGGCATGTCCTTCGAGGGGGCAGGGCCGCGCCTTGCCCCCTTCGAGCGGATCAAGGGTATCATGGAACAGGTCGCGCGCTTTCAAGATGTTCTGATCGAGCCATGGCTGGCGCGCGGTCAGCCTTGCGTGCATTGGCCGGACTTTGACGCCCAAACCTTCGTTCGGTTCAGTCGGAACGGCAAACTGGTGGATCAGGCGCCAATCGAACGCCCCGGCCCGGTTGCAGAGCTTGATGCAGACTGCGTCTGGATCGGCAGCTATGACCGCCATTACGGGCATTTCATCTCGGAAGCGGTCAGCCGTGTTCCGGTGGCTGCCGCGCGTTTTCCCCATCTGAAACAGCTGTTCAATGTCTATGCCGGGTTCGGCGGCGCACAGTTGGAGCCGCATTTCCGGGCGATCCTTGACTGGTTTCGCGTGCCGCCGAACCATGTGCACCTCGTGACGCAAAAAACGCGCGTCAAAAGCCTGACCGCGTTTTCCGAACCCGAGCCGGTTGGCATGCGTGGGGTCAGTGCCGATTACCTTGATATTCTCGATGCAAATGACGCCGCGCATGGCGTGCAGAAATCGGGCGGCGGGATTGTCTATGTTTCTCGCGGAAAGTTCGACCTGGCCCGCGGGCGGCATGCCGGGGAAAACTACATGGTCAAGCTGTTGATGCAGCTTGGCGTCAAGGTCATCTGGCCCGAGTTGATGAGCGTCGAGGAGCAGATTCGCGAAATGACCAAGGCAGACAATCTGGTCTTTGCCGAAGGCTCTGCGGTCTATTCGCGCCAGCTTGCAGGCCGGTCGGGCCAGCGCGCCTTTGTGCTGCGGCGCAGGCCCGGGTCCGGGATCGGGCACGCGCTGCTTGCGTCGCGCGTGGCGCATGTCCGTTTTATCGAAGCGGTAAGCACCAACATTGCCTTCCGGACCCTTGATGGCAACATCCTGCTGTCCGAAGGCATGGCGCTCTATGATCTTGACGAAGTGTTTGGCCTGTGGCGCGCTCTTGGGATACCCTTGGCCGATGTTTGGGATAACGAGGCTTATGTGGCAGAGCGCAACGCCGACATGACAGGCTGGCTTGCGGTGACGCACCGGGCTGGACAGCCGCGGTGGCGCGCGCCGGAACCATCGCGTGCCCATGTTCGTGAACGCTTTGTCGAGGCCGGACTGGGGGATTTGCTGTGAGGGTAAGAACGACGTTGATGGCGGGGAACGGGCTGACAAGACCAAAGCTAGCCGGTGGCGCGGTGCTGATGGTTCTTGCGCTTGCCGCCTGCGATCCGCAGCAGGTGGCGGATCAGGCGGGGCGTCGTGTTGCGGCCAGCGTGGTCTTGCCGGTCGTGCAGATCGACCTGCCGACACCGCTCGCGCAGAAGGCGACCGATTGCATCGTGCAGAACGCAACCGCGGCCGAGGTGCAGGCGCTGGCCCGTGATGTGGCCGTTGTGGCGGGATCGTCAACCAAGGCCACCATCCGGGGCATCGCCACGCGCCCAGAGGCGGCGGCCTGTTTTACCGCCAACGGCGTGCCACAGGTGCGGCCATGATGCGGTTTGTCGTGCTTGCCCTGCCGATGTTGCTTTTGGCTTGCGGTCCAATCCCACTGGCGCAGGCCGAGCGTCAGTGTTTCGAGCGCGCCCGTCTGGCGCAGCAACCGCGCGGCGAGATCGGCGTGGGTGTTGCGTCCGATGGTCGGGCGCGGTCCAGTCTCAAGCTGGAGGTCACGTCCGACTATATCATGGGGCGCGATCCTTCGGCTGTTTACGATTCTTGCGTGTTACAGAAATCCGGGCAGGCCCCAAGCCGCCCACTGTATTCATTCCCGGAATGGAGGGGATAATCGATGGTCCAGTTCACACTTCCCAAAAACAGCACCATCCGCACCGGCAAGACCTGGCCGAAACCGGATGGAAAGAATGTGCGCAAGTTCCAGATCTATCGCTGGAACCCCGATGACGGGAAGAACCCGCAGGTCGATACCTATTTCGTCGATATGGACAAATGCGGCCCGATGGTTCTGGACGCGCTGATCAAGATCAAGAACGAGATCGACCCCACGCTGACCTTCCGCCGGTCCTGCCGCGAGGGGATTTGCGGATCTTGCGCCATGAACATCGACGGGATCAACACGCTGGCCTGCATCTACGGGCTGGACGAGGTGAAGGGCGATGTGAAGATCTACCCGCTGCCGCATATGCCGGTCATCAAGGATCTGATCCCGGATCTGACGCATTTCTACGCCCAGCACGCCAGCATCATGCCCTGGCTTGAGACAAAGACCAACCGCCCGGCCAAGGAATGGCGCCAGTCGATCGAGGACCGTGCCAAGCTGGACGGGCTTTATGAATGCGTGATGTGCGCGTCGTGCAGCACGTCTTGCCCAAGCTATTGGTGGAACGGCGACAAATATCTTGGGCCGGCCGCCTTGCTGCATGCCTATCGCTGGATCATCGACAGCCGGGATGAGGCAACCGGCGAGCGGCTTGACGATCTGGAAGACCCGTTCAAGCTCTACCGTTGCCACACGATCATGAACTGCGCCAAGACCTGCCCCAAGGGGCTGAACCCGGCCAAGGCGATTGCCGAGATCAAGAAGATGATGGTCGAGCGCGTGGTCTGACATCGGATTGCGCCGCTTTGCACAAGGCCCCGGGGCGACCCGGGGCCTTTTGCCATGGTGGCTGGTCATCCGGCACGGTTCAGCATAGGTTTCTTCGGCGTTCCCCGTGCCGCGCAGAACCCGGCCGGGATCAATAAGGAACGGCCCCATGTCCTTGCTGCAACTTGTCTATGCCTCGCGTCCCTTTGGCTTTGACGGGGCGATGCTGAACGCGATCCTGTTTGACGCCCGGCGCTGCAACACCCGCGACGGGATCACCGGGGCGCTGATCTGCCGCGACGATCTGTTCCTGCAATTGCTCGAAGGCCCCGAGGCAGCGGTGGAGGCGGCCTATGGGCGCATCCTGCGTGACGACCGGCATGTCGAGGTGCGCGCGCTGTCGCGGCGTGTGCTGCCCGATGACGGGCGGATGTTCGGCGCCTGGGCGATGCGTGACGACCCGGCCGACAGCCTGATCTGGTCGCGCGAAGATGTGGCGGCGGGCGTGCCAGAGGCGGCGGGCGAGGCGGCGGTCCTTGCAATGTTCGAGCGCCTTGCCGCAACACCGGCAGGCTGATGCCGGTTCTGCTTGCCCTGCTGTTGGTCTGCGTCCTGCTTTACATGTGGTTTGACAGGCGCGGCTCCACCTTGACGCGCGCCTGCATGTGGCGACAAGAGCGTGCCGCCGCCCAATGGCGCTGCGTCGCGTGCGGCGCGGTGCGGGCGGGTGGCGTTTCGCCCCGCGACTGTCTGCGCCCGCGCGATTGAAACAGGATCACAGGTCACTTCTGTGCGGTGGCGCAGAGGTCTTGATCGGAAACGGCGTGGTCGCGCGCCGGCGCAGGCATTAGCTTTGGGTCAATACAAAGGAGGGTCCGATGGGACAACTGGTGGACGGCACCTGGCACGATGTCTGGTATGACACCGCATCGACCGGCGGCGCGTTCGAGCGCAAGGCGGCTCGGTTTCGCAACTGGGTGACGCGCGATGGCGCGGCGGGCCCGACGGGCCGTGGCGGCTACAAGGCGGAAAGCGGTCGCTACCACCTTTATGTCTCCTACGCTTGCCCGTGGGCGCATCGCACGCTGATCTTTCGCGCGCTCAAGGGGCTTGCGGCCCATATCGACATTTCGGTGGTGCATCCCGACATGTTGTCGGACGGCTGGACCTTTTCCACCGATTTTCCGGGCGCGACCGGGGATCTTCAGTTTGGCCTGCCGTTCCTGCGCGACCTCTATCTGTGCGACACGCCCGATATGTCGGGCCGGGTGACGGTGCCGGTCCTGTGGGACAAGGCCACCGGCACGATTGTCAGCAACGAATCTTCCGAAATCATCCGCATGTTCAATGCGGCCTTTGACGGGGTGACGGGCAACACCGATGACTATTGGCCCGAGGCGTTGCGCCCAGAGATCGAGGCATTCAACAGCCGGATTTATGACAGCGTGAACAACGGGGTTTACAAGGCCGGCTTTGCCACAAGCCAGACGGCCTATGATGCGGCCGTCCTGGCGCTGTTTGACAGTCTGGACTGGCTGGAGGCGCATCTGGCCGACAATCGCTATCTGCTGGGTGCGCGCCTGACCGAAGCCGATTGGCGGCTGTTCCCGACGCTGATCCGCTTTGATCCGGTGTATCATCTGCATTTCAAATGCAATCGCCGCCGGATCGTCGATTACCCAAACCTCTGGGCCTATACCCGGGAGCTTTATCAATGGCCGGGTGTGGCCGAAACGGTGAAAGTCGATCATTTCGTGCGCCATTATCACTATAGCCACGCAACGATTAACCCGCATCGCATCCTTCCGATCAATCCGGTGCTGGACTACACGGCCCCCCACGGGCGCGATTGAACCTGGGCGAAACCGCGCCGGTTCAGCAGTAGCGCTCGACCGAGGCGGCCATGGCATCGTTATATCGATCACCAAAAGCCCAGCCCACCGGCAAGGCGGCCTCGATCTGTGCCAACGCCTCGGCCGACAGGCGGATTTCGGTGGCATTGGCCCAAGCCGCCAGATGCGCCGCGCTGCGGGTGCCCGGAATCGGGATCAGGTGATCGCCGCGGTGCAGGCACCAGGCAAGCGCAAGGGCCGCCGGGTGATGGCCCATCTCGGCCGCGAGCCGGTGATAGGCAAGCAGACGCGGCTTGTTATGACGCCAGTTTTCGGGCGAAAACCGCGGGATCTGCGCGCGAAACGGGCCAAGATCGTCGGTGTCGGGGTCAAGCATCGGCTGGCCAAAGATGCCACGCGCCAGCGGAGAGAAGGGCACGAAGGCGACGCCAAGCTCGGCACAGGTCTGGATCAGGCCAAGCTCTGGCTGGCGGCTGGCCAAAGAATATTCGTTCTGCACCGCCGTGACGGGATGCACCGCATGGGCACGCCGCAGGGTTCCGGGCCCGATTTCTGACAGGCCATAGCCGCCGATCTTGCCTTCGGCCGTCAACTCGGCCATCAGCGCGGCCACGTCCTCGATCGGTTGGGCCGGGTCGTGGCGATGCAGATAGAACAGATCGACGTGGTCGCAGCGCAGCCGCCGCAGCGAGCCTTCAAGTTCGGCGCGCAGATAGGCCGCGTCATTGTTCACCCCGCGCGCGGCGCCCTGAACGATGCCGGCCTTGGTGGCGATCACCGGGCGGTGGCCGCGGCTGGCGCACCAGGCGCCGATCACCCGTTCCGACTGGCCGCTGCCATAGACATTGGCCACATCCAGAAAGCGGATGCCGTGATCCCATGCGGCATCGAGACAGGCCAGCGACGTGTTCTCGTCGGTTGCGCCGAACAAGCCGCCGAACGACAGGCAGCCAAGGCCAAGGGACGATACCTGTGGCCCGTGCGTTCCAAGGCGGCGGTGCTGCATGGCGGCTCTCCTAGCTGAAGGCGGCGGCCAGCGCGACCTCGACCATCGCCGAGAAGCTGGTTTCGCGGTCGGCGGCGGGCAGGGACTCTTGCGTCAGGATATGGTCCGAAACGGTCAGCACCGAAAGGGCGCGAACCCCATAGCGGGCGGCGACTGTGTAAAGTTCTGCCGTTTCCATCTCGACCGCAAGGCAGCCATGGCGCCGCAATTGATCGGTCAAATCCTGCCGTTCGTCATAGAACGTGTCCGAGGTGAAGATGCCCCCGACATGGGCCTTTTGCCCGGAGGCCGCGTAGGCCCGCGACAAAAGGTTGAAATCGGCAATCGGAGCAAAGGAAACCTCGCGGAAGATGGCGGCAGAGGGCGAGCCGATGGTCGAGGCGGATTGCGCCAGAACCAGATCACGCAGGTTGATATCGGGTTGCAGCGCGCCGCAGGATCCGATGCGGATCAGGGTTTTGGCGCCGTAGTCGCGGATCAGTTCATTGGCATAGATCGAGAGCGAGGGCATGCCCATCCCGGTGCCGTGAAACGTGACCGGATGGCCGTGCCATGTGCCGGTATAGGCCAACATGCCGCGCGTTTCACTGACCAGTTCGGCGCCGGTCAAAAAGCGTTCGGCGGCCCAGCGGGCGCGATAGGGATCGCCGGGAAGCAGGCAAGTCGGCGCGATCTGGCCTGGTTGTGCGCCAATGTGAAATGTCATGTCCGGCCCCGTGCAAGTGTTTGCCGGAGTAGTGCGTGCTTCGCGCCGCAAGGACAAGTGCAATTCCGCAGCCCGCCCCATCGGCCCCTGCGCGCGCCCGGGTGATCCGCAGCGTGATCGGCGGCCTATTCGGCGGCAAGGGGCGACTGATCGACCAGCGCCACGATATCCATCATGATGCGGTTCAGCTCGAAATCCTTGGGCGTATAGACCGCGGCCACCCCCAGCGCGCGCAACTGTGCCGCGTCCGCCTCGGGGATGATGCCGCCCACCACCAGCGGGATGTGCCCCAGCCCGGCCTCGCGCATCAGCGTCAGGGTTTCGGTGATCAGCGGAATATGGCTGCCCGACAGGATCGACAGGCCGATGACATGGGCCTGCTGATCGCTGGCTGCGGTCACGATCTCGGACGGGGTCAGGCGGATGCCTTCGTAATGGATGTCCATGCCGCAATCGCGGGCGCGGGCGGCGATCTGTTCGGCGCCGTTGGAATGGCCATCCAGCCCCGGCTTGCCCACCAGGAATTTCAGCGGCCGCCCCAGTTTCGACGACACGCTCGCCACCGCCTCGCGGATGGGGTCCAGCCCTTCGGTGCGGTTGGACGGGTTGCGCGACACGCCCGTGGGTGCGCGGTATTCGCCAAAGGCGCGGCGCACGACGGCGCCCCATTCGCCAGTGGTGACGCCAGCCCGCGCGCACAGGATCGAGGCCGGCATGACATTGCTGCCATCAGCGCAGGCCTGCGCAAGGGCACCCAGCGCCGCCTTGACCGCGCCCGCATCGCGCGCGGCGCGCCAGGCGGTCAGGCGGGCGATCTGGTCGGCCTCTGCCTCGGGGTCGGCCAGCATGATGCTACCCTCGCCGGTGGTCAGGGGCGAGGGTTCGGTGGTGGTGAAGCGGTTGACGCCGACGACGGTGGTTTCCTTCGTTTCGATCCGCGACAGGCGGTCGGCATTGGCCTCGACCAGACGGCCCTTCATGTAGTCGATGGCCGCCACGGCGCCGCCCATGGCGTCGATCTGCGCCAGTTCCGCCCGCGCGCCGTCCTTCAGCTGTGCCACCTTGCGCTCGATCGCCGGGTTGCCATCGAACAGGTCGTCGTATTCCAGAAGGTCGGTCTCATAGGCCAGCACCTGCTGCATCCGCAGTGACCATTGCTGATCCCAGGGGCGCGGCAGGCCCAGCGCCTCGTTCCAGGCGGGAAGCTGCACGGCGCGGGCGCGGGCGTTTTTCGACAGCGTCACCGCCAGCATCTCGATCAGGATGCGATAGACGTTGTTTTCGGGCTGCTGTTCGGTCAGGCCGAGCGAGTTCACCTGCACCCCATAGCGGAAGCGGCGGTATTTCGCATCGGTGATGCCATAGCGGGTGGCGGTGATCTCGTCCCACAGATCGACAAAGGCGCGCATCTTGCACAGCTCGGTCACGAAGCGGATACCGGCATTGACGAAAAACGATATCCGTCCGACCATGTTGGGAAATTCGGCCGGGGAAACTTTCCCTTTCAGATCATCCAGCACCGCGCAGGCGGTGGCGAGCGCGAAGGCCAGTTCCTGTTCCGGCGTCGCCCCCGCCTCTTGCAGGTGGTAGGAACAGACGTTCATCGGGTTCCACTTGGGCAGGTGGCGCTGGGTATAGGCCGCGACATCGGTGATCATGCGCAAGCTGGGTTTGGGCGGGCAGATATAGGTGCCGCGGGACAGGTATTCCTTGATCAGGTCGTTCTGCACCGTGCCGTTGAGCTTTGACACATCGGCCCCCTGCTCCTCGGCCACCGCGATGTAAAGCGCGAGCAGCCACGGCGCGGTGGCGTTGATCGTCATCGAGGTGTTCATCTGTTCAAGCGGGATCTGGTCAAACAGGGCCCGCATGTCGCCCAGATGCGCGACCGGCACGCCGACCTTGCCCACCTCGCCGCGCGCCAGTTGGTGATCGCTGTCATAGCCGGTCTGGGTCGGCAGATCGAAGGCGACCGAAAGCCCGGTCTGCCCCTTGGACAGGTTGGTGCGATAAAGCGCGTTGGAGGCCGCGGCAGTAGAATGGCCAGCATAGGTGCGAAAGAGCCAAGGCGCGTCTTTTACGGGGGATGCGGACATTTCAGCCTCCAGCCTGCGACTCGCGGTGCGCAAGATTGTTTCATTGATTGCCAGATAGACGTAACAATATGGCGTTGTCAATTCGCTGCGTTGCGGCATTTGTCGGACCTTGCACAAAGCCCGCCGCCCCTGCGCCACGCGCGCCACCCGGTTGACCGCGAAAAGGTGCAAATGGATTGCGAACGGGTCGGCTTTGGTTAGGGTGGGGCATGTTTCAAACGGTCGAACTTCCGGTCTGGTTTGTGGTCCTGCTGTTTGCGCTGCCCGGAGTTGCGGCGCTTGACCGCATCATCGGGCCGGGCGTGCGCTGGTTCTTTCGCAGGCGGTTGGAACGGGTGCTGGGGCGGGTCAATGCGCGGCTGGAGCGCAAGATCGAGCCGTTCAAACTGATGCGGCGGCAGGATATGGTCGTGCGGCTTCTGTATGATCCGGCGGTGCTGGAGGCCGTGGCCGATCATGCCGCGACGACCGGCGTGCCCGGCGAGGTGGCGCTGGAGGAAGCGCGGGACTACGCGCGCGAGATCGTGCCAGCCTTTTCGGCGCTGTTCTATTTCGGGTTTGCGACCCGGGCGGCAAAGGCGCTGTCAGCGGTGTTCTTTCGCGTGCGGGTTGGCCTGGTGGCCGAGGAGTTGCGTCGCATCGACCCCAAGGCCACCGTGGTCTTTGTGATGAACCATCGCAGCAACATGGATTATGTGCTGGTCACATGGTTGGTGTCCGGGCGGGCCGCGATTTCCTATGCGGTCGGCGAATGGGCGCGCGTTTGGCCGCTGAGCCGGCTGATCCGCGCGATGGGCGCCTATTTCATCCGACGTGGCAGTCACAACCCGCTCTATCGGCGGGTTTTGTCGCGCTATGTGCAGATGGCCACCGCCGAAGGCACGACCCAGGCGGTCTTCCCCGAGGGCGGGTTGAGCCTTGATGGACGGGTGGGGACGGCCCGCATGGGCATTCTATCCTATATCTGGGCGGGGTTCGATCCGGCGGGGCGCGACGTGGTGTTCGTGCCGGTGGGTCTTGCCTATGACCGGGTGCTGGAAGACGGGTTGCTGGTCAAGGCGGCCCAAAGCGGCAACCGACGGTTCCGGGCACCGCTGTTGCGGGTGATGTGGGAGGCGATCCGGGTGGCGCTCAAACGGGCCGGGGGGCGGCGGCATCTGTTCGGCACGGCGGCAGCCGGGTTCGGAGCGCCGATCTCGCTGCGCGCCCATCACGCGGCGGGTGGCGATCTCGACGCTCTGGCCACTCGGGTGATGGGAGAGGTGGAGCGCGTGGTTCCGGTGCTTGCCGTGCCGCTTGTCGCGGCCTCGGTGGCGATGAACGTGCCGGTGGCCGATCTGGTCGCGCGGCTGGAGGCGGCGCGCGCGGTCATGAAGCTGCCGCCGCGCGGTCTTGCACAGGCCGAGGCCGAGGGACGCGCCATGCTGCGGGCGCGCGGTATTCTGGACGACACGGGTGCGGTGCGGCCAGAGATGCAGGATTTGCTGGCATTTTACGCGGCCCCTGTGCGGCAAAGGCTGTCAGGATCTGCCATGGACTGATTTTTTCTGCGGCGCGGCAGACATAAAATTACAAAATACAGCATTCTTCTATTGCATTATTGCGCGCCGATTCATAATCCTTGGGCTATTCCGCGCCGATTCTGCGGCGCGGCATCGTTTGACCCGAGGATGGAGGCCCAGATGGCTCTGGACACGCAACTTGCGATCGCTGCCTATGACGCGCCGGTGAAGGACTTGTACGAGATTGGCGAGATGCCGCCCTTGGGGCATGTGCCAAAACAGATGTATTCCTGGGCCATTCGGCGCGAGCGGCATGGCGAGCCGGAAGTGGCCATGCAGCAGGAGGTGGTGGACACCTGGACCATCGACAGCAACGAGGTGCTGGTGATGGTGATGGCGGCGGGGGTCAATTACAATGGTGTCTGGGCGGCGCTGGGGCAGCCCATCAGCCCGTTTGACAATTGCAAGTCGCCCTATTTCATCGTGGGGTCCGATGCCGCCGGGATCGTCTGGGCGGTGGGCGACAAGGTGCGCCGTTGGAAGGTGGGCGACGAGGTCGTGATCCACTGCAACCAGGATGACGGCGACGACGAGGAGTGCAATGGCGGCGATCCGATGTTCAGCCCGTCGCAGCGTATCTGGGGCTATGAAACGCCGGACGGGTCTTTTGCCCAATTCACCCGGGTGCAGGCACAGCAGCTGATGCCGCGGCCCAAGCACCTGACGTGGGAGGAGTCTGCCTGCTATACGCTGACGCTGGCCACCGCTTATCGGATGCTGTTCGGGCATGAACCGCATGACCTCAAGCCCGGGCAGAACGTGCTGGTCTGGGGGGCGTCGGGGGGCCTTGGCTCTTATGCGATCCAGCTTATCAACACGGCGGGGGCCAATGCGATTGGCGTGATCAGCGACGAAAGCAAGCGCGACTTCGTGATGTCGATGGGCGCCAAGGGCGTGATCAATCGCAATGATTTCAAGTGCTGGGGCCAGTTGCCCAAAGTGAACACGCCTGAATATGCCGAATGGCTCAAGGAAGCGCGCAAGTTTGGCAAGGCGATCTGGGACATCACCGGCAAGGGCGTGAACGTTGACATGGTGTTCGAGCATCCGGGCGAGGCGACCTTTCCGGTCAGCAGCCTGGTGTGCAAGAAGGGCGGCATGGTGGTGATCTGCGCGGGCACCTCGGGCTTCAACTGCACCTTCGACGTGCGCTATATGTGGATGCATCAAAAGCGCCTTCAGGGCAGCCATTTCGCGCATCTCAAACAGGCCAGTGCCGCCAACAAGCTGATGGTGGAACGCCGTCTGGACCCGTGCATGTCAGAGGTGTTTCCATGGGCCGACATTCCCAAGGCGCATACCAAGATGCTGCGCAACCAGCACAAGCCGGGCAATATGGCGGTTCTGGTGCAAGCCCCCGTCAGCGGCCTGCGCACCTTTGACGATACGCTGGAGGCGAGCCAGCGGCGCTAAGCGCTTCGGGCGCCTTGCCGGACTTCGGCAGATTGCCGCCGGAAGTGCAGACTTTCGGCGGCATTTCCATGCGGGGTCGATTCCGCTGATGACGCCTGCGCCGCAGAGGCGCATATAGTTTGTCAGGGCAGGCGCTTTGAGTCAGAGGGAATCGGTCGGATTTCTGCGGATGGCATCATTCACCACGACTGGATCTTCGATGTGCTGGAAGATCTTCGGTCCTATGCGATCCAGAATGGGCTGCCGGCCACGGCCGCCCAGGCAGAGGAGGCTTTGCGCGTCGCCCGGGCGGAACTTGCGGCCGGCAACTCTGCGCTGAGCGTGACCGGCGTTTTCCCCGCGACGGGACGGCAGAACTAAAGGCGGCACCACGGGTCGGGCTTCACTCTGGTGCTGGCCGTGGCTTGGGCTTATGGTCGCGCCATGACCACACTTGCGCGCGCCACGGCTGTCTTGACCCTTTCCGACGATCAGGCCGAAGCGCATGACCGCGTGGCGGCCGACCTGCTGGCCGCGGGCATCGATCTCGACTCGGGCGGGCTTGGGCCGCCGGGCGAAGGAAAATCCACAGTTCTTGCGGTGATGGGCAAGGCAGGGTCGGGCAAGACCATGCTGCTGGCGCAATTGACCCGCGCCATGGTGGAGGCCGGGGTCGAAATCGTGTCGGGTGATTACGAGGGCAAGCGGCGCAAGGAACGGCGCACGCTTGCGGTTCTGGCGCCCACCAACAAGGCCGCTTCGGTGCTGCGGATGCGGGGTGTTCCGGCCACAACCATTCACCGCATCCTCTATACGCCGGTTTACGACCCGCAATATGAAAAGATCGCCGAATGGCTGACCGGCACAGGCGACCGCCCGGTGATCGATGATCTGCCCGATCTGGCGCTGGACCGGGCTTTCGCGTTTTTTCAGCAGGTGGCCTCGATCCCGGGCGCCCTTGCGGCGGCAGGGCTGCGCGGGTCGGATTTCATCAAGGGCTGGAAACGGCGCGAGGAGCCGCTGGATGTGGGGTTCATTGACGAATCCTCGATGCTGGACGAACGACAGTTTGACGACCTGCGCGAGATTTTTCCAACGCTCGTGCTGTTTGGCGATCCGGCGCAATTGGCGCCGGTCGGACAATCGGGCAGCATGGTGTTTGACCGGCTGGGCGACAGCAAGAAGCTGATGCTGAGCCGCATCCACCGTCAGGCGCAGGACAACCCCATCCTCGATCTGGCCCATGCGCTGGCCGACGACAGGCTTGGCTTTGACCAGTTCGAGCGGATGGTCGAAGACGCGGCGCGGCGCGACGACCGTGTGGTCTGGGCCGAGCGGGTGGATGCCGATCTGATGGCGCGCAGTCCGGCGCTGGTGTGGCGCAACGCAACGCGCATCCGGCTGATCACCGCGTTCCGGGCGGCGCATGGCGCGCCCGACGACGCGCTGTTGCCGGGCGAGCCGTTGATCTGCGACGGGATCGAACTGCCGTTGAAGCACCGAAAGAAGCGCATCGATCTGGAGGCGCGGGGCCTGATCAAGGGCGCGCAGGTGATCTACCTTGGCCCCGGCAACCGCGACGGCTTTGCCAAGCTGCATGTGGTGGGGGCCGAAGACCCGCAGGTTTCGGCCGCCAGCATCATCAAGATCGAAAAGCCGGATGAGGACGAGCCGTTCATCCCCTCGGCGGCCAAGATGGGGGCGGCCTTCCTGCACGGGGCGGCGGTGACGATCCACAAGGCGCAAGGCAGCCAGTGGGAAAACGTGCAGGTCTTTGCCCCCGATCTGTTTGCCGCCGCGCAGGCGGGGCGGACCGAGGCGGGATTGCCGCTGTGGAAGCGGCTGGCCTATGTTGCGATCACGCGGGCGGAAAAGCGGCTGCTGTGGGTGGTGCGGGCGCGGCTTGCGCGGCCCAAGGGGGTGCTGGCGGTGGATGATCTGAAGCCCACGACCGTGCCCCTGACCCTGAGCGCGCAGACCGAGGCGTGAAGCCAACCCTTTTCCCGCCGCGCCCTGCGGGTTAGGGTGCACCTCAAGGACAGGAGGCCCCCAGATGCGCTGCGTTTTCGTTCAATTCCGCTGCACCCCCGGCAAGACCTATGAGGTGGCAAATGCCATCTGGGACCGTGAGGTGGTGTCAGAGATGTATTCCACCAGCGGCGAATATGATCTGATGGCCAAGGTCTATATCCCGGACGATCAGGATGTGGGGCAGTTCCTGAATGCGGCGCTGTTCGACATTCCCGGCATCAGCCGGACGCTGACGACGATGACCTTCCGCACCTTTTGACCCGATTGCCCCGGCGCCGCGCGGCGCCGATCCGGGGCAGCACAGGAGTAAGACTTGGACCGGATTTCCCTGCCCGAACGTCCCGATTGGCGCGCAAAGGCCGATGAGCTTGGCTTTACCTTTGCCGATATGCATGGCGCACCCTATTGGGACGAAAGCTCGGCCTATGCCTTCACGCTGGCAGAGGTAGAGGGCCGGATCGAAGATCCTTGCACCGAACTTCACGCGATGTGCCGCGAGGCGGTGGCGCGCATTCTGGCCGATGAGGCGCTGATGCTGCGCATGGGTTTGCCGCGTCTGCGTTGGGACTTCATCCGCGACAGTTGGGCAGCGGCAGAGCCGGAGGTTTATGGTCGGTTCGACCTTGCCTATGATGGCAAGGGGCCGGCCAAGCTGTTGGAATATAACGCTGATACCCCCACGTCGCTTTATGAAAGCGCCTCGTTTCAATGGCTGTGGTATGAAGATCAGCTGGCGGCGCGGGTGCTGCCCGAAGGCAGCGACCAGTTCAACCGCATCCATGAGGCGCTGGTCGAACGGTTTGCCGAAATCTTTCCGCCCGACACCGATCTGCATTTTGCCGCCATCGCGGGCGCGCCCGAAGATTACGCGACGGTGGAAACCATGGCCTGGGCCGCGCGCGAGGCGGGGATGGGCGCGCATTACACCGATATCGAAAAGATCGGGATCAGCGACATGGGCCAGTTCACCGATGCCGAGGACCGGGTGATCGGAACGCTGTTCAAACTCTACCCATGGGAAGACCTGTTCGCCGATGACTTTTCGGCGCATCTGGCCACTTCGCAGTGCCGGTTCATCGAACCTGCGTGGAAGGCCTTGTTGTCGAACAAGGCGATCCTGCCGGTGTTGTGGCAGATGTATCCGGGCCACCCCAATCTGCTGCCCGCCTTCTTTGCCGATGACCAACAGGGCTTGGCCGATGCGGCCCATCTGATGCTGGCGGGCCATGTGACCAAGCCCCTGTTTTCGCGCGAGGGCGCCTCTGTCACGATCACGGCGCAGGGCCGCGTTCTGGAACGCGCGGCCAACCGCGACTACGACCGCCATCCGATGATCGTGCAAGCCTATCACCCTTTGCCCGTCATGGGCGGCATGCGCCCGGTGATCGGGGCTTGGGTGGTGGGGGAAACCTGTGTCGGCATGGGCGTGCGCGAAGACCGCGCGCTCATCACGCAAGACCTGTCGCGGTTCAAGCCGCATTTCATCGAAGGGTAACGCCATGAAACGATCGCGCGCTGTGTCGCTTGGTATTTTGGGGGCGGCTGCCTTTGGGCTTGCCGCTTGCCAACAGGAAGAACAGACCGAGGCGGCCGCCTTTCCAGACGAGGCGTCCTGCGTCGCAGCGGCGGCGCAAAGCGGCTGGTTCACGCGCGAGGATTGCGCGGCCACCTTTGCCGAGGCACAGGCGCTGCACGCCGAAACCGCCCCGCGCTATGAAAGCCAGGAGCTGTGCGAGCAGGAGCATGGCGCGGGCAATTGTGGCGGCGATACCGTGGCCGGATCCGGCGGGGGCAGCATCTTCATGCCACTTCTGGCCGGTTATCTGATCGGACAGGCGCTGGGCGGTGGGCGCGCGATGGCGCAGCCCGTCGTGCCAAAGGCGGGGGGCGGCTACGCCACGCCATCGGGCGGCACGCAATTGTCGCGGCTGAACACGGGCGGCAAGATGGGAACGGCGGCCTTTGCCAAGGCCCCCACCACCGCGGGCCAGCCACCGATGACCCGGGCCGCCGTGCAAAGCCGGGGCGGATTTGGCACCTCGGCTGCCAGCCGGTCGGTCGGCGGCTAAAAAAGGGGACGCGCGCGCCCCTTTTTTCCCCATGCGATCCGCGCCGCAAACCTTGCGCAACGCGGATGGTCGGCCTGTCAGATCGACAGGCAGACGTATTTCATTTCCAGATAGTCTTCCATCCCGTGATGGCTGCCCTCGCGGCCAAGGCCGGATTGCTTGACCCCGCCAAAGGGGGCGACCTCGGTCGAGATGATGCCGGTGTTGACGCCGACGATGCCATATTCCAGCGCCTCTTGCACACGGGTGATGCGCCCGATGTCGCGGCTGTAGAAATAGCTGGCAAGACCGAAGATCGTGTTGTTGGCGGCGGCGACCACCTCTTGCTCTGTTTCGAACTTGAACAGCGGGGCAAGCGGGCCAAAGGTTTCCTCGGTCGTGACCAGCATCTGATCGGTCACGCCGGTCAGGATGGTGGGTTCAAAGAAATTGCCCCCCAAAGCGTGGCGCTTGCCGCCGGTTTCAACCTTGGCGCCCTTTGCCTTGGCGTCGGCGATGTGTTCTTCGACCTTCTCTAGCGCCGCCTCGTTGATCAGCGGGCCGAACTGCACATCTTCGGACAGGCCGTCCCCGACCCGGGTTTTCGCGACCGCGGCTTGCAGCTTTTCGGCAAACGCATCGTAAACGCCCGCTTGCACATAGATGCGGTTGGCACAGACGCAGGTCTGACCGTTGTTGCGGAACTTGCTCATCATCGCGCCGGCGACGGCTGCATCCAGATCGGCATCGTCAAACACGATGAACGGCGCATTGCCGCCCAGTTCCATCGAGCATTTCATCACCTGATCGGCAGCCTGACGCAGCAGGATGCGACCGACCTCGGTCGAGCCGGTAAAGGTCAGTTTGCGCACGATCGGATTTTCGCAGAACTCCTTGCCGATGTCCGAGGATTTCTTTGATGTGATCACCGACAAGATCCCCTTCGGCAGGCCGGCACGTTCGCCAAGCACCGCCATGGCCAGGGCAGAGAGCGGGGTTTCCGCCGCGGGGCGGGCGACAAAGCCGCAACCAGCGGCCAAGGCAGGGCCGGCCTTGCGCGCGATCATCGCATTGGGAAAGTTCCAAGGCGTGATCGAACCCACAACCCCGATGGGTTGTTTCAGCACGGTGATGCGCTTGTCGCGCTGATGGCCCGGGATGGTTTCGCCGTAAACGCGCTTTGCCTCCTCGCCGAACCATTCGATGAAACTGGCGCCATAGGCGATTTCGCCCTTTGCCTCGGCCAGGGGCTTGCCCATTTCGGCCGTCAGGATTTTGCCAAGGTCATCCTGATGATCCATCATCAGCTCGAACCATTTGCGCATCACCTGGCTGCGTTCCTTGCCGGTGCGGGCGGCCCAATCCTTCATCGCGGTGTTCGCCGCCGCGATGGCGCGCGCGGTTTCAGCCCGGCCAAGGTTGGGCACACGGGCGATTTCGTCGCCACGGGCCGGGTTCACCACGGCAAATGTGTCGCCATCATCGGCATCGATCCACTCTCCCGCCACATAAGCGCGGGTCGCAAGCAGCAACGGGTCCTTGAGCAGCGACGCAAGATCGGTCACGGAATCGAGCATTTGGGGCCTCCCATTTCGGTTTGGACCATGCAAAGCATGGGGCGGCCGGGCTGTCCAGTTCTGACGATGCGCTGCGGCGGGATAGTGCCAGATTTTTGATCAAATCAGGATCACGTGGATGGATTTTGCAAGCGAGGCCGACCGCGCCTATGCCAATGGCGCCTTCATTCCGCAGGCGGATGCCTTTGTGCCGAAATGGCGGGCGGCCGCGGCGGCCTATCGCGCCACGACCCTGGCAAGGCTGGGGGTGAGCTATGGCGCGACAGAGCGGCACAGGTTCGATCTGTTCCTGCCACCAGACACACCGCGCGGGGTGATGGTGTTTGTGCATGGCGGCTATTGGATGGCCTTCGACCGTCAGGATTGGTCGCATCTGGCCGCCGGGGCCGTGTCGCGGGGATGGGCTTTTGCGGTGCCGTCCTACAGGCTCGCGCCCGCCGCGCGGGTGCATCAGATCACCGAAGATATCGGTCTTGCGGTGCGTGCGGCGGCGGCGCAGGTTGCAGGGCCGGTGGTGGTGACGGGCCATTCGGCAGGCGGCCATCTGGCGGCGCGCATGGCCTGCGACGGCGGGCCGGAGGTGGCGCGGGTGGTGCCGATCTCGCCCTTGGCCGATCTGCGGCCGCTGATGGCGACCGAAATGAACACGACCCTGCGCCTTGATGCGACAGAGGCGGCGGCGGAAAGTCCTGCCCTGTTGCGCCCGCGCGCCGGAGTGGGCTGCCATGTCTGGGTGGGGGGGCAAGAACGGCCTGCGTTCTTGTGGCAAGCGCGGATGTTGTCCGAGGAATGGGCCTGCCCCTGGACGGTAGAGCCGGGGCGGCACCATTTTGATGTCATCGACGGGCTGACCGATCCGGCCAGCCCGTTGATGGCGGCCTGTCTTGACGGGCTGTAACTGTCAGATCAGGGTGCGGTGTCAAAAGCGGCGAGCTTTTCAAAGTCGATCTGTTCGACGAAAGGCATCATCTGATCGACCGGCAGGCCACTGATGTTGACCAGAATGCGCTGATCGACCAGCGTCATCAGGGTGTTGTCCTGTTCAAGCAATTTGGCGCCCGGCACCTCGATCAGCTTGCCCATCATGGCCAGCATCTGTTCGTTCATGAACATGCCCGCCATGCCGCCCGTCATCATGGGGCTGTCTGCGGTGATGGAAAGGGTCATGGTGTTGCCCGAGGCGTCGGAATAACTGGCCTCGGTCCCGGCGCCGCCGCCGACCATGGCAAGATTTGCGGTGTAGTCTTCGTTGACAGACAAGGTCCAGCCGTCGGGCGCAGGGGGCAGCATGGCGATGATGCGGGCCTGCTTTTGCTGGGCCAGCGCGCCGGAGGCCATGGCCATGTCAAGCGTGGTGGTCTTGAGATCGCCGCGCGCATAGGCATCGAGTGCGGATTGCAGCTTGTCGCTGACGTCATCTGCAAGGGCGGCGAGGGGCAGGGCACAGAGGGAGAGAGACGCAAGGAACAGGCGCATGGGAAGGCTCCAGGTTGAACTGGGCCGAGTATGGCGGGTTTTGACCTTGGGGCAAGCGCGCGGGCGGTATGGAATACCTGATCAGGAATTGGCGTGCATACGCTCGATATAGGCGCGCATTTCCTCGGCTTCGTGCCGGGCGTCGCGCAGACCCCCCATGGCGGCACGCAGTTCCGCCTCGGTCTGGGCGATCTGGTTCATCAGTTCCGCTTCGCGCTGTTCCAGATAGATGATGGCCTGATCGCGGGTTTCCTCGGCCTCGTGCAACAAGGTGGAGAGCCGGTCCATCTCGCCCATGTCGCCCCCTGCGACGCGGGCGAAACGGTGCATGACCCAATGCGCGAACCATCCCATGGCAAAGGCAGCCATCAGGATGATTGCGGTCACGATGATGAATTCGGTGCGGTTCATGAGGCCATCGGTTTGACGCTTGCCATGGCCTAGCCGTCACGCGCCGGGCGCGCAAGGGGGCGGCGGGTCTTTTCTGTCGGCGCGACCGAAGGGCTGGTGTCGCCCGAGAAGTCGGGGGCAGCGCCATCCTGGGCGGCTGTTTGCGTCGCGGTCGTGCCGGCGCCCGAGGCTTCGGCCTCTGCCGCGACAGCGGGTTGATCCAGCAGCACGAATTCGATGCGCCGATTCGCCTCACGCCCGTCCTCGGTGGCGTTGTCGGCGATCGGATTGGCCTCGCCATAGCCCGTGGCCTTAAGGGCGCCGACTTCGATACCGCGGCCTTGCAAGGCCAGAAGCACGGCATCCGCCCGCGCCTGGCTGAGCGCGCGATTGCCCGACTCCGACCCCTGGCTGTCGGTATAGCCTGCGATTTCCATGCGGACCGTGGGGCATTGCGCAAGGATTTCCGCCAGAGCATCCATGATCCCGACCGTCTGGCCGTCGATTTCGGCAGAGCCGGGGGGGAAGGTGATCTTGCGCTGGGCCAGAACCGCAGTCACGTCTGCCGCACATTCCTGCGGCGTCGGCATGGCGGCCAGCGGGTCCAGCTTTTCGTCATAGCGGACCGATACCTTGAAGGTCTGGCCCTGACCCAACTTGTCCGACAGGACCTGCGAAATCCGGTTGCGCGCGGTTTGCGATCCGGTGACGCCCTCGACCTCGACCGTATCGATGCGCACCAGCAGGCGACCTTCGGTCAACTCGCCCAGCGCCTCCAACCCGGCCAGAACCCGCACCGGCCAGCCATCGGGCAGATCGTCGTCAAGCCGGGTCGCGGAATAGACATTGCCCACACCAAACCGGGCCTTGGCAAAGCTGGAGGCCGCTTCGCGCAGCAATTCGTCGGTGACGCGGCCGCGCAATTCCACCTTGCCCTCGGCGGACAGCACGGCGGTAAATTCGGCGGGGCCTTGCGCGGCATCGGCCTTGCGCTCCAGCGTGGCGGTCAGCGAAAACACATCCGGCAAGGCGGCATCCAGTTCGCCCACCACACGGTCGAAATCAGCCTGCGAAACGCTGTCTGCGGCCACGAGCGAGACATCGGCATCGGAAAAGGTCACGGTGCCCGCGCCCAATGTCTTGACCGCCGCGATGGCCGAGGCAACGGCGTCCGCCCAGCTTGCGGTGGGAACCCCAAGGCCGACGATGCAATTGGGCCGTCCGGCCACCCCGGCAGAGGCGCCTGCGGCAAGGATGCGGATGCGGGCGCGTTCGGTATCGGCGGCGCAGGCGTCAAAGCGCGCGCCTTGCGCGTCCAGCACGAAGCGCAGCGTGAACGGGGTCAGCACCGGGCGCGGGGCCGAGATATCGATGGCGACGGCAAGGCCTTCGGGTCTTGTGCTGTTCAATTCGGCCGTCAGGCGGCGCTGCTCTTCGGCGCTGGCGGCGATGGCCGTGATGGCCACCCGCCCTGCCGAGATCGATACCTTGGACCGGGGCAGGCGCTTGATCGCATCGACACCATAGGCAAAGGCGGCATCCCATCCTTCGGGGGCGGGGTAATCGGCGGTTTCCAGCATGTCGGAAATCGCGTTGTCGGTGCGCAGCGCCTGTGCTTCGGCCAGCAGCGCCTCGGCCGCTTCGCTGGCGGGAAGCAGCCCGATCAGCTGAATCCCGTCATCATTGCGCAACATCTCGACCGAGAATTTGGGCGCCTCGATCGCCTTGACCGGGGTCACATCCAGCATGTCGCGCACGCGCGAAGCGTCGATCACCGACCCGGCCAGATTGACGGCGCGAAACCGCGCGGCCTCATTCGGGGCGGTGCCCAGAAGATGGAGTTGCAAACCATCGGACTCGACCGTGGCCCAGGTGATGCCGGCATCCAGCAGCCGCGAGGTGACAGCCTGTTCCGAGCGCGATTCGATCACAAGGGCCGAGGCCCATGCAGCCAGCACCGCCACGACACCCGCCCCGGAAAACGCGGCCAGCGCCAGAACGCTGCGCGGCAAGCTGCCGCTTTGGAGCTTTGGAGCAAGGGAAAGCAAGCGTTTGGGCAAGGTGTGTTCCTGTCAAAGCCGGGCATGTGCGGCCCGCAAAAGGCGGCAGACGAGCCACCGACGTGAGCGAAGTCTTAAAAGCCCGAGCTGTCGGGATCAATCAAAGCGATGCCGCACTGGCAAGAAACAGCGCAGCGATCAGGCCTGCATCGCGGTTGGACCGGAACACCAGAAGGCAAGAGGCAGGGTCATCCATATCCAACCGCGCGAGTTGCCGTGCCATGTGCAGACCAAAGGCCCAGACCCCGCCCAGCGCCACCGCCAGCTGCAAGGGGTCACGCGCGGGCAAAAGCGCAAGCAGCACCGCAAGCCCCATCAGGCCGGCGGCAGCGATCAGGAAGACGCGCAGCCACAGACGGCTCTGTGCGCCAAACAGGCGGGCCGTGGATTTGACACCGATCATCGCATCATCCTCGCGGTCCTGATGGGCATAGATCGTGTCGTAAAACAGGGTCCAGGCGATCCCCGCGCCATAAAGCGCAACCGCTGCGGGCGGCACCGAGCCTGCATGTGCGGCCCAGGCCAGCAGCGCGCCCCAGTTGAAGGCAAGCCCAAGAAACATCTGCGGCCACCAGGTAAAGCGTTTGGCGAAAGGATAAATCGCCACCAGCGCAAGCGAGGCGATGCCCAAGCCGATCGCAAGCCAGTTATAGCTGAACAGGATCAGGGCGGCCGCCAGCGCCTGCACCGCCATCCAGGCCAGCGCCTGACGGACCGTCACCTGACCCGAAGGCAAAGGCCGCGAACGGGTGCGCGTGACTTGCGCGTCGATCTTGCGGTCGGTGATGTCGTTCCAGGTGCAGCCCGCGCCGCGCATCAGGAATGCCCCAAGCCCGCAACTTGCCGCAAGCCACAGATCATGCAGGCGAAACCCATCCACCGCCGCGGCAAGGGCGATGGCCCACAGGCACGGGATCAGCAACAGCCAGGTGCCGATCGGCCGGTCGGCACGGCTGAGTCGCAGATAGGGACGGGTGGCGGCGGGGGCAAAGCGGTCCACCCAATTGCCCACGGGCGCATCCAGCACGCTGCCATGCGCAGGCTCTGGCATTTCCGGAATTTGGGTCATAGCGTGGCGCCTATGGATACAAAGGTCAGACTCTATGTAGATCAGCCCTTGGGCGAGGGGCAAGCCGTGGCGCTGGGCCCGGATCAGGCCAATTACCTGTTCGCGGTGATGCGTCAGGCGGTCGGCGCGGCGGTGTTGGTGTTCAACGGGCGCGATGGCGAATGGCGGGCATCGGTGCAAGATGCCGGCAAACGCCGTGGCCTGCTGTGCTGCGAGCAGCAGACAGCCCCGCAGCGCAGGCCCCCGGACCTGTGGCTGGTCTTTTCGCCGGTGCGCAAGGAACGGACCAATTTCATCGTGGAAAAGGCGGTGGAACTGGGCGTGGCGCGCGTCCTGCCCGTCACAACGCGCTTTACCCAGTCCGAGCGCTGGCGGCAGGACAAGCAACTGGCCCATGCCATCGAGGCGGCCGAGCAATGCGGTGCGACCTTTGTGCCAGAGTTGACAGAGGTGCAGCCGCTTGACCGTCTGCTGGCCGATTGGCCTTTGGATCGAACCTTGCTCTGGGCTGATGAGGCGTTGGCAGGGCAGGCCGCCGGGCTTGGGCACGGGGGGGCGCCTGCGGGCCCTTGCGCGATTCTGGTGGGCCCGGAAGGTGGCTTTTCTAACGAGGAAAAGACCCGCCTGCGCAGCCTTCCCTTCGTGCGTGCCTTCAGCCTTGGCCCGCGCATCCTGCGCGCCGAAACGGCGGCGGTGGCGGCGATCGTGCTGTGGCAGGCTGCCGCCGGGGATTGGCGATGATCCGGCCCGAAGTCGCAGCCGCCCTTTGGCACTGGCGCGAGGTCGCGGCCGGTGGCGGCGTGCTGGCGGCCGGGCTGTGGCTGATCTGGCTGGGCGGCTATCTGTTGGTGCCGTTGGGCGTGCTTGTGGCACTTGGCGGCGCGGCGCTGGCACTTTTGGCCTGGCGCCGGTTGCGCTTTGCCCCCAAGGGCGAGGCGCCGGGCGTCGTGCAGATCGACGAGGGTCAGATTTCCTATATGGGGCCACAGCTTGGCGGCTTTATCAGCCTGCGGGATCTGGCCGAAGTGCGGCTGATCTCCTTACGCGGGCGCAGGCTTTGGCGGCTCAAGCAAACCGACGGTCAGGCCCTGCTGATTCCCATCGATGCCGCGGGGTCGGAACGTCTGTTCGATGCCTTTTCGGCCTTGCCGGGCCTGTCCAGCGCCGATCTGCTGGCTGCACTGGCCCCGCCCCGCGGTGCCGACAGCCGGGCGGTGATGGCAGGGGGCGAAAACCGGCTGGTCTGGCGGCGCGCGGGGCGGGGCATTCTGTCGGCGCAGGATTGACCAATAACCTTTTGTGATATGTCCGCAGAACCGCATCGCGCCGTCTTGACTTGGCGCGCGGCGCAAGACACCTGTAGTCGCCCACGAAACCTGCCCAAGCCGGAGCTTGTCTGTCATGTCCATCCCTCAGTCCGGCGGCGGTTTGATCGAGCATTTTGACGACCTCGCGGGGCTGATGGAATCGGGCAACAAGCCCAGATCAGACTGGCGCATCGGCACCGAGCATGAAAAGTTCGGTTGGCTGGAGGGCAGCCACGCCCCGTTGCCCTATGCGGGCGAGCGGTCGATTTCGGCGCTGTTCGAGGGGCTTGAGGCCCGCTTTGGCTGGACCCCGGTGCGGGAAGGCGACAATGTCATCGGCCTGACCCGCAACGGCGCCAACATCAGTCTGGAACCCGGCGGGCAGTTCGAGCTGTCGGGCGGCATGATGGCGAACCTGCACCAGACGGCGGCAGAATTGCGCAGCCATCTGGAGGAGGTGGCCGCCATAGCCGATCCGATGGGCGTGCGATTCATGGGAATCGGTGCCGCACCCGAATGGCGGCACGACCAGATGCCGGTCATGCCAAAGGGTCGTTACCGGCTGATGACCGATTACATGGGGCGCGTCGGCACGCATGGCACCCAGATGATGTATCGCACCTGCACCGTGCAGGTGAACCTCGACTACGCGTCCGAGGCCGATATGGTCAAGAAACTGCGAGTGGCCTTGGCCTTGCAACCCGTGGCCACGGCGCTTTTTGCCTCCAGCCCGTTCTTTGACGGCAAGCCCAATGGCCATCGGTCCTGGCGCAGCCGCATCTGGCGCGGGCTGGATGACAGCCGCACCGGCATGCTGCCCTTCGCGTTCGAGGGCGACTTCGGATTTCAGGCCTATGTCGATTGGGTTCTGGATGTGCCGATGTATTTTGTTTACCGCGACGGCAAATACATCAACGCCCTGGGCCAGTCCTTTCGCGATTTCCTCAAGGGTGAATTGCCCGCCCTGCCCGGTGAAAAGCCGACGCTGAGCGATTGGGCCGATCACATGACGACGGTGTTCCCCGAAGCGCGCGTGAAGAAATACATCGAAATGCGCGGCGCCGATTGTGGGGACGAAGCGCATATCAACGCGCTGCCGGCGTTTTGGGTTGGTCTGATGTATGATCAGGGCGCGCTGGATGCGGCCTGGGATCTGGTCAAGGATCTGGATGCCCAGACCCGCGAAGGGCTTCGCGTGGCGGCCTCTGTCTCGGCGCTGAAGGCCGAAGTGCAGGGCGTGAAACTGGCCGATCTTGCCCGGGCCGCCGTGGAGTTGTCGCATGCCGGGCTGGCCGCGCGCGGCCTGGGCGAGGAGCGCTATCTTGCCCCGCTTGCCGTGGCGGTGGAAAGCGGCCAAGTGCAGGCGGATCGCTGGCTTCAGCTTTACGAGACGGAATGGGGCCATGATCTGACCCCGATCTATCGGGCGGCCAGCCTGTAAGCGGGGGGCGCTGCCCCTTAGGGCTCTGTCGCGGGGGGCGTGTCCGCGACGCCTTCGGGCGCGTAGTGGATCAGGCGCTCGCCATCCCAGCTTAGCGCGACAAGGCAGGGCGCGGCGCCAAAGCTGTCGCAGAACGCGCCATGCAGGCCAAGCAGCAGAACGCGCCGCGACGGCAGGTCTTCGCCGTCCAGCCGCAAGACAAGGTCCTGCACGTGCCACGCGCCGCCCAGCCAACTGGAGACGGTGCTGCCGATCACGGCATGCAGCATCGCGCCGCCCGACCCGCCCAGATAGCCAAGGTCGGGGCCACAAAAGGCGCCGCTTTCGGAGATGATCCAGTCATCGGCACTGCCATCGCCGGTCAGGTCAACCGAAGTGGCGGGCGATTCGGGGCGGCGCAGGGTGCCGCCTTGATCGGCGCACCATTTGGTGCTTTCGGCAAAGGCCAGATCTGTCGCCGCGTCCTGCGGCAGCGCGCCTTCGGTGGCAACGGCCGGTGCGGCCAGACAGGACAGGAGTGCAGCAAAAGCAAGGCAGCGCATGATCGGGCCTTTCCTGGTTTCAGGGTTCGTCAATCACTCGGGCCCCCTCGGGGCCGAATGTCACCGCCATGATGCAACGTTCGGCGCCACTGCCGCCGCAGGCTGTGCCGTGGCGCTGCAACAGCAGCACCGGCCCTTCGCCATGCTGCACCACCTGCCAGCCCCAGCCGGTCCAGGCATGGTCGGTGCCGCTGTCCGAGGCGTCCATCAGGGCGTGAACCGGGGCGCCGCCGGTGCCGTGCCACAGCGTGCCGCTGATCGAGCAATAGATTGCGTTGAAATCGACGATGGCGTCGTCGCGCGCCTCATCGCCATCAAGGTCCACCCAGCTGACTGCATCGGGCGCGATGTCGAGCCGCGCCGGAGCATCGGGATCAAGGGCTTTGCACTCTGCCTCGGCCTGTGCAAGCAGGCTTGCCGCGCGGCTGCCTTCGGGCACGCTTTGCGCATGGGTTGCAGGCGCAAAAAGCGCCAGCGCACAGGACAGGAGCGGAAGGAGGGCGCGAGTCATTTCTTGCCGATCCGTGGTTCGGTGCCGGCACGCAGCCGTGCGATGTTTGCGCTGTGGCGGATAAAGATCAATGCGGCCAGGGCGATGGCCAGCACCGTCATTTGCGGATAGCCCAAAAGCCAGAGCCAGACCGGCGACAAGGCCGCCGCCACGAGGGCGGAGAGCGAGGAAATCCGGCTGAGTGCCGCGGTCACGGCCCAGGTCGCGCAGGCGGCAAGTCCGGCGGGCCAGGCGAGCGCCAAAAGCGTGCCCAGAAACGTCGCCACGCCCTTGCCGCCCTTGAACCCAAGCCAGACCGGGAACAGATGGCCAAGAAAAGAAAACAGCGCCGCAACCTGGGCCGCATCGGGGCCAATCAGCGCCCGCGCGGCCAAAACGGCGATCCCGCCCTTGCCCGCGTCAAGCAGCAGCGTGGCCAGTGCTGCGCCCTTGTTCCCGGTGCGCAGCACATTGGTGGCGCCGATATTGCCAGAGCCGATCTTGCGCAGATCGCCAAGGCCAAGCGCGCGGGTGATGACAATCCCGAACGGCACCGAGCCCAGCAGATAAGACAGCGCCGCAGTCAGCAGCAAAAGCAGGGGCGCAGACGTCACATCCGGCATTCAGTCAGCCTTTCCATAGACCTGACGGCCCGCCACGAAGGTGGCCATAACCTTACCTTCCATCCGCGCGCCGTCAAAGGGGGTGTTCTTGGATTTCGACCGCAGCGTGAAACGGTCCAGCACATGGGGCGTGTCGGGGTTGAACAGCACAAGGTCGGCTGGCGCGCCTTCGGCCATCCGGCCTTGCGGCAGGCCAAGGCGGCGGGCGGGGTTCAGTGACAGCGCGCGGAACAGTTGCGGCAGATCGAGCTGCCCGGCATGCACCAGCCGCAGCGCCGCCGGAAGCAGGGTTTCCACCCCGACCGCGCCACTGGCCGCATCTTCGAACGGCAGGCGTTTGCTTTCCTCATCGGCTGGCGTGTGAAAGCTGCCGATCACATCGATCAGCCCGCTTGCCACCGCCTCGATCATCGCAAGGCGGTCGTCCTCGGCGCGCAGGGGCGGGGTCAGCTTGAAAAAGGTCCGGTAATCCCCGACATCGAATTCGTTCAGCGTCAGATGGTGGATCGAGACGCCTGCGGTCACATCGAGCCCGTTCTTCTTGGCCCGTTCCAGCGCAGGCAGGCTGCGGGCCGTGGTGATCTGGTCGGCGTGATAGCGGGCGCCGGTCATCTCGATCAGGCCAAGGTCGCGGTCAAGGCCAATGCGCTCGGCCATCGGATGCACCGCCGGAATGCCGCGCAGCGAGGCGAACTTGCCGCTGGTCGCCGCCGCGCCGCGCGACAGCCCCGGTTCCTGCGGATGGCCGATCACCAGCGCGTTCAGGCTGCGGGCATAGGTCAGCGCGCGGGCCAGCACCTTGGTATCGGTGGTCACATGATCGGCATCGGTAAAGGCGATGGCGCCGGCATCCAGCAGAAAGCCGATCTCGGTCATCTCGCGGCCCGCGCGGGCCTTGGTCAGCGCGGCCATGTGGCGGATGCGCACCGGGCAGGCCTCGGCGGCGCGGCGGGTGACGAATTCCAGCACCTCGGGCGTGTCGATGGCGGGGCTGGTGTCGGGGCGCGCGATCAGGGTGGTCACACCGCCCGCCGCCGCCGCCAACCCGATCGAGCGGAAGGATTCGCGGTGGCGCTCGCCCGGCTCGCCCACCTTGACCCCCCAGTCGATGATGCCGGGCGCAAGACAGGCGCCGCCACACTCCATGATCTGCGCGCCCTTGGGCGGCGATCCCGCGCCAAGGGCTGCGATCTGGCCGTCGTGCAAGATGACATTGCCGGGGGTGATCGTGCCTGCCTCGGGGTCGATGATGCGGGCGTTTTCCAGAAACAGGGTCATCGCTTGGCCTTTGTAAAGCGTCAGGGTCATCGCGCGGCCGCAATACGGGCCGCATCGGCGGCGGGATCCGCAAGATATTTGATCAGGTGTCGGTCGCCCGTTGTGGTGGTGACTTGCACCGATCCGAGGAAGGGGCGCGCCGATCTGATCTGGGCGCGCGGCAGGGAAATCCCGCGTGGTCCGATCAGGCGACGGTCGGTCAGATACCACAGGTCAGACAGCGCCTCGGACGCGACATACCCCGCACGCACCGCGATGGCGAGCGCGGCACCGATCGGCCCCATCACCGGATAGGGGTTGCCCTGCCACAGCAGGAAAAGCCCCACCGCCGCACCCAAGGCCACCGCCATGATGACATGCGCCCGCCAATAGGCGCCACGGTCCGGCGTGAAGGTGACATTCACGCTTTCCCCTTCGGACAAGACCGGCGCGTTCATGATGCGCCCCAGACAAACAGCGTGACAAAGATCGCAAGCAGGATCAGCACCACCATCGCCACCCGGCCCGACATCGCCGCATCCGAGGGGCGCTTTTTCTGCGGCACCGCGATGCGGTCTGCCTCGGCGTCATAGATCGGCATCCCGATATGCGGCGGGGACGGGGTTTCGTCATAGCGACCGATCAGGCGCAGCGGCGGCTGCGGCGACAGCCGTCCCTGGCCAAGGCCGGGCCGAAACACCAGAAGGACAGGACCGCGCAGCGCATCGAGCCGGGCGCTGTCATCCGCGACGGAGGCCTCGGCCACCCCCTGACCTTCGGTCAGATAATTGGCAAAGCCGTAATCGGTGAACAGATCGGCATCCAGAAATTCGGTCTGCGCGGCATCAAGCCTCTCTACCCCCAGCGCTGGGGCCAGCGGCCCTTTGGCAAAGGCTTCGGCCCGATCCTTGGGCAGATCGATGGCAAAGACCCAGACCGTGCGTTCGGGCCCAAGCGGAATGTCCAGCGGATCGGTCATGCCATGACCCCCGCCGCCTTCATCCCCCGGTCCGCGCGCAGGTTGCGGGCGAGCAGGTCCATGCAGGCCATCCGCACCGCAACGCCCATTTCGACCTGTTCCTGGATCACGCTTCGGTTGATATCGTCGGCCAGATCGCCATCGATTTCCACGCCGCGGTTCATCGGGCCGGGGTGCATGACGATGGCATCGGGCTTTGCATGGCTCAGCTTTTCGGCATCCAGCCCGTAGCGATGATAATATTCGCGCTCGGACGGGATGAAGCCGCCGTCCATGCGCTCCTTTTGCAGGCGCAGCATCATCACCACATCGGCGCCTTCCAGCCCCTTGCGCATGTCATCGAACAGCTCGCAGCCGAATTCGCCCACGCCCGCCGGCATCAAGGTGGGCGGCGCGATCAGGCGGATGCGGTTTTCCATCTTGCCCAGCAAGATCAGGTTGCTGCGGGCGACGCGGGAATGGGCGATGTCGCCGCAAATCGCGATCGACAGCCGCTGGATCCGCCCCTTGGCGCGGCGGATGGTCAGCGCGTCGAGCAGCGCCTGTGTCGGGTGTTCATGCCGGCCGTCGCCCGCGTTCAGCACGGCGCAATTCACCTTTGACGCCAACAGGTTGACCGCCCCGGACGATCCGTGCCGCACCACCAGCAGATCGGGGTGCATGGCGTTCAGCGTCATCGCGGTGTCGATCAGGGTTTCGCCCTTTTTCACGCTTGATTGCGCGACCGACATGTTCATCACATCCGCGCCCAGCCGCTTGCCCGCCAATTCAAAGCTTGCTTGTGTGCGGGTGGAGTTTTCGAAAAACATGTTGATCTGGGTCAGCCCGGCCAAGGCATCAGATTGCTTGACCGTGCGTCGGTTCAGATCGACGTAGCGATCGGCCAGATCCAGAACGGTGACGATTTCCTGCGGCGACAGGTGTTCGATCCCAAGCAGATGGCGTGCGCGGAACATCGGGGCTGTCTCCTTCTGCGGGTTTGGCTGCTTATGCCAAAGGGGGGCGCGATGGGCAACGGTGATCGGTGCCTTGCGGGCGGGGTCGGCCGGGCCTACCTTTGCGCCATGGGAATCGCCGCGCATCTTCTGGACGACTGGCATGCCGCAGAGGCGGCCCTGATGTGGCAGATTGACCTTGGGGTCGAAGAATGGGTGCTGGACGCCCCGATCAACCGCTATGACCTGCCCGAGGCGGTCAAGACCGCGCCCGTAGCCGCACCCGCGGTTGCGGCGCCGCGGGGCGCCAGACCGGTTCCGCCCGCCCCGCCGCCGGACGTGCCAAAGATCGATACTGTGGCCGAGGGCCAGCGGCTTGCACAAGCCGCGCAAAGCCTTTCGACGTTACGCGATGCCTTGGCGGGGTTCGAGCATTGCGAGTTGAAGCGTGGCGCGCGCAATCTTGTCTTTTCGGATGGCCTGCCCGGGGCGCGGGTGATGATCCTGGGCGAGGCGCCCGATGCGGATGAAGACCGTGACGGGCGCCCCTGTGTGGGCAAGTCAGGGGCCTTGCTGGACGAGATGTTTGCTGCCATCGGCCTGTCGCGTCGCGCCGCCGAGCGCGCGTCAGCACTTTACATCGCCCCGGCGGTGCCATGGCGTGCGGTGGGCAATGGCGGCGAGCCGCAGGCCGAGGATATTGCCATGCTGCGCCCCTTTGTGATGCGCCATATCGAACTGGCGCAGCCAGAGGTGGTGATCGCCATGGGCGCCACGCCGTTCGAGGCGCTGACCGGCACAACCGGCATCGGCCGCGCGCGCGGGCGATGGTCGCAGGTGATGGGCCGGCCCCTGCTTCCCATGCTGCACCCCAATTACCTGTTGCGCACCCCGGCCGCCAAGCGCGAGGCCTGGGCCGATCTTCTGGCGCTGGAGGCGCGGTTGACGACATGAGCCGTATCGACGAAACCAAGGACTTCATCCCCGTCCGCATTGCGGTGTTGACGGTCAGTGACACGCGAACCGCGGCCGATGACAGATCGGGCGACACGCTGGTCGAGCGGCTGACAGCAGCGGGGCATGTGCTTGCGGCGCGGGGGATCGTGCCCGATGACCGCGCCACGATCGCATCCCAGCTTCGCCAATGGATCGCCGACGACCAGATCGATGTGATCCTGACCACGGGCGGCACGGGCCTTACGGGTCGCGATGTCACGGTCGAGGCGCATCGCGATGTCTATGAAAAGGAAATCGAGGCGTTCGGAACGGTGTTCACCATCGTCTCGATGCAAAAGATCGGCACATCTGCGGTGCAAAGCCGGGCCTGCGGGGGGGTGGCGGGGGGAACCTACCTGTTCGCGCTGCCCGGAAGCCCCGGCGCCTGCCGCGATGCCTGGGACGAGATCTTGCGCTGGCAACTGGATTTCCGGCACCGACCCTGCAATTTCGTCGAGATTTTTCCGCGGCTGGATGAACATCGGCGCAGAAAATAGCGACGGTATCCGGGCCCGCGCGCGTAACAGGCTTGTGGTTGGACGCAGGCGCGGCCAGCCTTACCATCGCCACTTGTCGTCCTGACCGGAGCTTTCATGCGTTTCATGGCACGATCCCTTGCGGGACTGTTTCTGGCAGCCGTCACATTGGCCCTTCTGGCCTTTGCCGGGCTGTTGGTGGCTGGCGCGGTCGCCGATCGGCTGTCAACCGAACGGCCCGCGCAGCCGGCGCGTGAACGGGTGTTTGCCGCAACCGTCCGTCCGCTCACGCCGGGCGTGCTGACGCCGCAAACCGTGGCCTTTGGCGAGATCCGGTCGCGCCGCACGCTGGAACTGCGCGCGCCCCAAGGCGGGCGTGTGCTGGAGCTTGGCGAAGGGGTCGAGGACGGTGCCGCGGTGACCGAAGGGCAGGTTCTGGTGCGGCTTGACCCGGCCGAGGCCGAATCGGCGCGGAATATCGCGCGGGCCGGGCTGGCAGAGGCCGAGGCCGAGGAACGTGATGCAGGCCGAGGGCTGGTTCTTGCGCGCGACGATTTGGTGGCGGCGCAGGCGCAAGTCACCCTGCGCCAGCAAGCCTTGACCCGGCAAGAGGATTTGCAAACCCGCGGTGTCGGGTCGGCGGCTGCGGTGGAAACGGCGCAGCTTGCGCTGTCAACCGCGGAACAGTCGGTCCTGTCGCGCCGCTCGGCCCTTGCGCAGGCCGAGGCGCGGGTGGACAGGGCCGCGACGGGTCTGTCGCGTGCCAGGATCGCGCTGGCCGAGGCCGAACGGGTGCTGGCCGATACCGAAATCCGCGCCAGCTTTACCGGGCGGCTCAGCGATGTGACGGTTGTTGCCGGCGGGCTTGTGGGCGCGAACGAGCGTTTGGCCGATTTGATCGATCCCGATCGGCTGGAAGTGGCGTTTCGTCTGTCCACCGCGCAATTCGCCAGATTGCAGGATGACAGCGGCAGTCTGATCGCGGCGCCGGTTTCTGTGACGCTGGACGTGCTGGGCGCCGATATCCGAGCCCTTGGGCGGGTGGAACGGGTGGGCGCCGCGGTGGGTGAAGGCGCGACCGGGCGCGTCGTCTATGCTGCGCTGGAAGGTGCGCGCGGCTTTCGTCCCGGCGATTTCGTGACGGTGGCAATTTCAGAGCCGCCGCTTGACGGTGTCGCGCTGCTGCCTGCCACAGCGGTGGACAGCGCGGGCGGGGTGCTGGTGCTGGGCGCCGAGGACCGGCTGGAGGCCGCAACCCTGCGGGTCCTGCGGCGGCAGGGCGACGATGTGATCGTCGAGGCAGGCGCACTTGCCGGGCGCGAGGTGGTTGTCGAACGCTCGCCTCTGCTTGGGGCGGGGATCAAGGTCAATCCGGTGCGACCCGAGGCGGCCGTCGCACCGGCAGCCGCCCCCTCCGAGGACGAGACGGTGACCCTGAGCCCCGAGCGGCGGGCGGAACTGATTGCTTTCGTCGAAAAGAGCACCCGGATGCCCGAGGAGGCAAAGGCCCGCCTGCTGGATCACCTTTCGCAGGACAGGGTGCCCGCGCAGGTGATCGCGCGGATTGAAGACCGGATGGGGGGCTGACCCATGGCCGCGTCGCGCCGACTGGGCCGGGTTGATGGGCTGATTTCCTATTTCACGCGGCATCGCACCGTCGCCAACCTGTTGCTGGTGGTGATGATCGTCGCCGGCATCGTCGCCGCGTCCCGCATTCGCGCCCAGTATTTTCCCGATGTGATCGTGTCCGAGGTGCAGGTATCCGTGGCATGGACCGGGGCAGGGGCCGAGGATGTGGACCGCGCCATCGTGCAGGTGCTGGAACCTGCGCTGCTTGCCATCGACGGGGTCGAGGAGGCCACCTCGCGTGCAAGCGAGGGCAGCGCGCGGATCACCCTTGAATTCGAACCGGGCACCGATCTGACCCGCGCGACCGAAGACGTGCAGGCGGCGGTGGAGAGTGTGTCCAACCTGCCCGAGGAGGCCGAGGCCCCCGAAATCCGCCGCAGCCAGTGGCGCGATCAGGTGACGGATGTGGTCATCACCGGGCCGGTTGGCATCGACCAGCTTGGTCGCTTTGCCGATGAATTCGTGGCGCGCCTGTTTCAGGAAGGCGTGACGCGCACCACCATTCGCGGTCTGGTGGCGCCGGAAACCGTGGTCGAGGTGCCCTCGGTCGCGCTGATCCGGCATGACATAACCCTGCGCGAGATTGCCACGGCCATCGGGGCGGCGGTGCAGTCAACCCCGGCCGGGACTGTGGGCGACGGGTCGGCGCGGGTGCGGACCGGCACCGAGCGGCGCAGTGCCGCGCAGATCGAGGGGGTGGTGCTGCGCAGCCTGCCCGATGGCACTCAGCTGACGGTGGGCGATATCGGCACCGTCACGGTGACGGCGGCGGATTCGGGGCGTGCCAGCTTTGTCGGCGAAAACCCGGCCATGACGATCCGGGTGGAGCGCAACGCCGAAGGCGACGCGATCCGCATGCAGGCCAGTGTCGAGGCGGTGGCCGAGCAGTTGCAACTGACCTTGCCGCCGGGGGTGACGGTCGATCTGGTGCGGGCGCGGGCCGAGGAGATCACGGACCGGCTGTTCCTGCTGCTCGACAATGCGATCAGCGGGCTGGCGCTGGTTGTGGTGCTTTTGTTCCTGTTTCTCAACGCGCGCACGGCGCTTTGGGTCGCTGCCGGCATTCCGGTTGCCATGTTTGCCGCGGTGGCGGTGATGTATGCGGCGGGCCTGACGCTGAACATGATTTCGCTTTTTGCGCTGATCATCATGCTGGGGATCGTGGTTGATGATGCCATCGTGGTGGGCGAGCATGCCGATTTTCGCGGGCGAAAGATGGGCGAAGACCCGGTCACGGCGGCCGAACAGGGCGCGCTGCGCATGGCACAGCCGGTCATCGCCTCGACCCTGACAACGGTGATCGCGTTTTTCGGGCTGGTGGCGATTGGCGGGCGCTTTGGCGATCTGATCCGCGATATCCCCTTCACCGTGATCGCGGTGCTGCTGGCCAGCCTGGTCGAATGTTTTCTGATCCTTCCCAACCACATGGCCCATGCCATCGCGGCCGCGCGGGAAAATCGCTGGTATGACTGGCCGTCGCGGCAGGTCAATCGCGGCATGGCCTGGCTGACGCGCGCGGTCATCAAGCCGGTCATGCGGCTGGTGATCCTTGCGCGCTATCCGGTTCTGGCAGCGGGTGTTCTGTTGCTTGCCTCCTCGGCGGCGCTGTTCATCCGGGGCGATCTGCCGTTCCGGTTTTTCAACGCCCCGGAACAGGCCTCTGTCACCGGCAATTTCGCCATGCTTGCGGGCGCCGATCGCAGCGACACGATGGAGATGATGCGCGAAGTGCAGCGCGCCGCCGATGCGGTCGCAGCCCGGCTGGCGGCAGAGCATGGCACCAACCCAATCACCTTTGCGATGGCCGAGATCGGCGGGTCGGCCGGGCGCGGGCTTGCCAGTGCCGAGGGCAAGGAGGAGGATCTGCTGGGCAGCATCCAGATCGAACTGATCAGCCCCGATGCGCGCCCCTATTCCAGCAATGTCTTTGTCTCTGCCCTGCAAGAGGAGGTGCGCGGTCATCCCTTGCTTGAGGAATTGTCATTCCGCGGTGGAAGGTTCGGGCCGGGGGGGGATGCGCTTTCGGTCGATCTTTACGGCCCGTCGGCCGAGGTGCTGAAGGCGGCGGCCGAGGCGCTCAAGGCGCGGCTGGCGGTGTATCCGGAGGTGTCGGCGCTGGAAGACAGCCTTGCCTATGACAAGGAGGAGCTGATCCTGAACCTGACGCCGCTCGGGCAATCCTTGGGCTTTGTGATCGACGATCTGGGGCGCAGCTTGCGCGACCGGCTGAGTGGGATCGAAGCCGCGAGCTTTCCCGACGGGCCGCGGTCTGCCACGATCCGGCTGCAACTGCCAAAGGACGAGTTGACGGCCGATTTCCTCGACTCAACGCTGATGCGGACGGCCGACGGGGGCTATGTGCCGCTGGCCGATATCGTGACGATCGAACGCAGGGCGGGGTTTTCCACCATTCTGCGGGAAAACGGGCTGCGCGTGGTCACGGTGTCAGGCGATCTGGCAGAGGACAACCCGACGCGGGCCGCCGAAATCCAGGCCATCTTGCGCGAAACGATCCTGCCCGAAGTGGAGCAGCAATTTGGTGTCGAAACGCGCCAAGGCGGGTTGGTGGCGCAGCAGAGCGCGTTCCTGAGCGATGCGGGAACCGGGGCGATCCTGTGCCTGTTGGGCATCTACATGTGCCTTGCCTGGATCTTTGCCAGCTGGTCGCGCCCGCTTGTCGTCATGTCGGTGATCCCCTTTGGCCTGATCGGGGCGATGTGGGGGCATTTCCACTGGGGCGTGCCGCTGTCGCTGTTTTCCATCGTCGGTTTGATCGGGATGTCGGGCATCATCATCAACGACTCCATCGTGCTTGTGTCCACGATCGATGACTATGCGCGCACGCGCGGGATGTTTGCGGCCATTGTGGATGGCGTCGCCGACCGCTTTCGCGCCGTGCTTCTGACCACGATGACCACGGTTTTTGGTCTGTCGCCCCTGCTGTTTGAAACCAGCAGTCAGGCAGAGTTCCTGAAGCCGACGGTGATCACGCTGGTCTACGGGCTTGGCTTTGGGATGTTCCTTGTTCTGGTGATGGTGCCGGCGCTGATTGCCGTGCAAGGCGATCTTGGCCGGATGGTCCGCGCCATGTCGCGCGGGCTGCGTCAGCGTCGGCAGAAACGGCCGAGGGCCGCCTTGATCGGCGCGGCGGCGGCGATGGCGGTCTTGTTTGCCGGGCTGATCGGGCCGGTCCTGATCGGCCACAGATC
>JALOSF010000022.1 GCA_025458525.1 Cypionkella sp.
AAGTGCCAGTAGGTCCAGCCATTGCAGCTTGGCGCGCCTTCATAGGCGGCCCCGACCTGATGGATCGACCCCTTGACGTCATTGCCGACCAATGTGCCATCCGCGCGCACCTTGGCCATGAAGCGGTTGCCGATCGAATACAGTTCCTCGCCGGGGCGCAGCATCCCGCGTTCTACGACCTGACCAAAGGGCACCCGCGGTTCGGCGCGTTTTGACCCGGTGATTTCAAGCGCGGAGGCATCGAATTTGCGAATGCGGGCCAGACGTGCGGCGGCAACCTTGCGATAGGTTTCCTCGCGCTCGATTCCGATGAAGTCGCGGCCCAGCATCTTGGCCACAGCACCCGTGGTGCCGGTGCCAAAGAACGGATCAAGCACCACATCGCCCGGATTGCTGGTTGCGATCAGGATGCGGTGCAACAGGCTTTCGGGTTTTTGCGTCGGGTGAGCCTTGTCGCCGTTGTCATCCTTGAGCCGTTCATGCCCGGTGCAGATCGGCAAGACCCAATCCGACCGCATCTGGACACCGTCGTTCAGCGCCTTCAACGCTTCGTAGTTGAAGGTGTATTTCGCGGATTCATCGCGCGACGCCCAGATCAGCGTTTCATGCGCGTTGGTCAGCCGGCGGCCCTTGAAATTTGGCATCGGGTTCGACTTGCGCCAGACCACATCGTTCAACAGCCAGAACCCTTGATTCTGCAGCTCGGCCCCAAGCCGGAACACGTTGTGATAACTGCCGATGACCCAGATCGCCCCATTGGGTTTGAGCAAACGCTTGGCAGCCTTGAGCCAGGCGCGCGTGAAATCGTCATAGGCGGCAAAGCTGCTGAACTGATCCCAATGGTCGTCAACCGCGTCAACCTTGGAATTGTCGGGGCGGTGCAGATCGCCTTTCAGTTGCAGGTTATAGGGCGGGTCGGCAAAGATCAGGTCAACCGAACCCGCAGGCAGGCTGTTCATCACGTCAATGCAGTCGCCTGCAAGGATTTCGTTCAGGGGCAGACTTGCCCCCGTCTCTTTGATCTTCGACGTCATGTTCTGCCTCTGTCCCCGGCATCATTTGGTGTACCGTTCTTGTGGATAAGAATGAGTCAGAGAAGATTCGCCGTCAAATTCTTTATTGAATCAAGGGGTTATGATTTTCTCTTGATACAATATGTTGTGGACAGGTTTGAATGAACGTCTATGAACAGGGCTGACCCCAAGATTTAGAAGCGCCTCCAGATGCGCTTTGGTCGGATAACCGGCGTTCACCTCCCAACCGTAGCCGGGGTATTGTTGCGCCAAATCCACCATGAGGCGATCCCGAGTGACTTTCGCGCAAATCGATGCCGCTGCAATCGACAGCGATTTGGCATCGCCCTTGACCAGCGCGAGGCCCTTGCAGGGCAGATTGCGCGGCAGAAGGTTGCCGTCGATCAGCGCGAAATCGGCCTTGAGCGCGGCGACAGCCCGCTCCATCGCAAGATGGCTGGCGCGCAAAATGTTCAGTGTATCGATCTCCTCGACCGAGGCATGGGCGACCGCGATCCGTGCAACGCCTTGCAACTCGGCAAACAGCTTTTCGCGCCGCGCGGCAGAGAGGGTCTTGCTGTCGGCAAGACCCGGCGGGATGCGGGCGGGGTCAAGGCAGACGGCCGCCGCCGTGACCGGGCCGCACAGGGGCCCGCGCCCCACTTCGTCCACGCCCACCACGCAGCGCGCCCCTGCCGAGAGCGCGTGGTGTTCATGGGAAAAATCGGGTTCTGATCTGGGCATGCCGTCCTTTAGCTTGTGGTCTGCCCCAGCAAAAGGGGGTGAAAGCTGCTCATCCTTTCACCCCTGGCCTGCGATCCCATCGCGCGGTGGCCTGCCGCGTCGCGTGGTTCAGTGGTTGTAACGCGGGCGGTGGTGATCGTGGCCGCGCGGGCGGTGATCCCGGCCTTCGGTGCGAAAACCGGCGTCGCGCAGGCAGCTTTCGCCATAGACCCGGTCGGTTCTGCCAAAGACGCGCGCATCGTTGGCGCAATGCCGCGGCAGGCGATAGTCAAAGCCTTCGCGTCGCAGGCACCGTTCGGGGTAAACCACGACATCGCGACGCTTTCCCGCGATCTCGATCGCGCAGACAGAGGGCAAACGCGGGCTGCGCACGTGGGTCGGACGCGGTGGATCGGCCCGGCCCTTGTCGATGGAATGAACGATGGCCCCAATCGCAAGCGCCGCCACCAGCGCCTTGGCCAGATCATCGCTGCTGCGGTCCGCGCGCGCGGCCGGGGCGCTTGTGACCATCAAGGCCAGAACAGTCACGGCAACCGTCAGCGCCGTCACGATGCGCCGCTTTGGTTTGTCGGTTTCGCGGGGCATGGCAGATGAAATTGATGCGGGCAGAGCAGACATCGGTGCCTCCTTCTTGGGTGTGGGGTGCAGCCAGATGGTGCGACCATCGCACCTTGGGCTGATGGGGCAAGCCTGGCCCCGCGCACCGCAGACAGGCAATATCGGCGGCCTGATAGGCGATAACATCGGCGCGCGGCGGTCGGTGATATTGAATATCGGCAGAAAGACGCGCACCTTGCAGCAATCCGAGTGCCGCCCCGAGCAGGAGCCAATGATGAAAGCGCAATCCGTGATCCTCGCCGCCAGTCTGGCCGTGATGTTGGCAGCCCCGGCATCGGCGGAGTGTTACGCAGACTACAAGGCAAAACAGGATGACCCCTTGCGCCTGCACTACGGTGTGGCGCAAGTCAGCGACGGAAATTGTTCGCGCGGGGCGGCCGAGGGTGAACTCGCACCCCGGCTTGCGTCGGCGGGTTGGACGTTGTTGAACGTGGTCTCTACTTTCGGCCCCGAGGGCCTTGGCGAAAGGCAAGCGAGTGCAGGAGAATTCTTCCTCCGTTACTGAAAGCCTCAAGGCGGGCAACAGGGTTGTCAGCTTCGGGATCGGTGCGATCGTCGCGATCCTGCTTGGCGCTGCGCTGTTCCTGTTCTTGAGCCTGCCCGATGCAAACGCGTTCAATGCGCGCGTTGAACGGCTGTTTGTCGAAAACGACAACCTGACTTCGGGCGCCGAGATCAAGCTGCTGGAGATTCTGGCCCAATCCGGCACGTCGTTTTCCGAAGTGCTGCAAAGCTATCGCATGGTGATTTTCGTGCTGCTGGTCTTTGCCACGGCCTTGCTGATCGCGGCGCTGGTGTTTCTGGTGATGATCATCGCGCTCAACCGTCGGATTTCCGCGATCCAGCGGTCGGGGATACAGGTGGCCAGCCTGATGATCAGCCGCGAGGGCCGGGCTGTCTATATCAACGATATGGAATTCGCGCTGACCGAGGCGGCGCTGGAAACCCTGTCGGTGCTGGCCGAGGCGCGGATGGATGACGAGGTGCTGACCGGCGCGCAGATCGAGGCGGTGATTTCCGGCCGCAACGAGGTGGATTGCGACGAGGCCGCCGGGGCAACGCGGGTAAAGCGTCTGCGCGACTCGCTTGGCAATCAGCTTGTCAGTGAACTCTTGGTCAAGACGATCGCCCGGCGCGGCTATGTTCTGGCGGTTGGCAAGGACGTCATCCGCATGGTCTGATCGTCATCCGCCCGTCACAGGGCTTGCATAGGGGGAAGGGGGGTCCTACATAGCGCCGCTCTTGTCCTTGTGCTGCCAGCCCTGCTGTTCCGAATGGGGGATGCGATGATCCAGACGCCATTTTACCTGATCGACCGTGCCAAACTGGCGCGCAACATGGCCATCATGGACGATCTGCGTGCCGGATCGGGGGCAAAAACCCTGCTCGCGCTGAAATGCTTTGCGACTTGGGGCGTGTTTGACCAGATGCGTCAGCATATGGACGGGACCACCTCGTCCTCGCTTTATGAGCTGAAACTGGGGCGCGAACGCTTTGGCAAGGAAACCCATGCCTATTCCGTGGCCTGGGCCGATCACGAGATTGCCGAGGCCGTGGGCTATGCCGACAAGATCATCTTCAATTCCATCGGGCAGTTGGAGCGGTTCGACAACCAGTCGGCCAGCATTGCGCGTGGCCTGCGTCTGAACCCGCGGTTTTCGACCAGCGGTTTCGATCTTGCCGATCCGGCCCGCCCGTTCAGCCGTCTGGGCGAATGGGATGCGGCGAAGATCGAGCGGGTGATGGACCGGATTTCCGGTTTCATGATCCATTACAACTGCGAAAACGCGGATTTTGACCTGTTCGACCAGCAACTGACGCGGATCGAGGATGAATTCGCGCCGCTGTTGTCGCGGTTGCAATGGGTCAGCCTTGGCGGCGGCATCCATTTCACCGGCGAAGGCTATCCCGTGGCCCGGCTGGCGGCGCGGCTGAAGTCATTTTCGGAACGCTTTGGCGTGCAGGTCTATCTGGAACCGGGCGAAGCCGCGATCACCGGGGCCGCGTCTTTGGAAGTGACGGTGCTGGACGTGCTCAACAACGGCAAGGATCTGGCGGTCGTCGATTCCTCGGTCGAGGCGCATATGCTCGATCTGCTGATCTATCGCATCTCGGGCAAGATCGAGACATCGGGCGAACATCCTTACATGATCTGTGGCAAATCCTGCCTTGCGGGTGATGTGTTCGGGGAGTTCAACTTCCCAGCCCCGTTGCAGGTGGGCGATCGGCTGAGCATCGCGGATGCGGCGGGTTACACCATGGTCAAGAAGAACTGGTTCAACGGGGTGAAGATGCCGGGCATCGTCATCAAGGAGTTGGACGGTTCGATGACCGTGGCACGTGAGTTCGGCTATGCCGATTTTGAAGGCAACCTTGGCTAAGGCGGGTTGCCCCTTCCCTCTGTCCTGAAAGGAGACGGTTCGAAGTGAAGCGGAATGTTCTGATTATCGGCGCAGGCGGTGTCGCCCAGGTCGTGGCTCACAAGGCGGCACAGCATAATGATCGTCTGGGCGATCTGCACATCGCCAGCCGCACCTTGGCCAAGGCCGAAGCGATCATCGCAACCGTGCATGCCAAGGGCGCGATGAAGGTGCCCGGCCTGTTTCAGGCCCATGCTGTGGATGCTATGGACACGGCCGCGGTGGTCGCGCTGATCAAGGCAACAGGCTGTCAGATCGTCATCAACGTCGGATCGGCCTTTGTGAACATGCCCGTGCTGGAGGCCTGCATTCAGGCGGGCGTGGCCTATATGGACACCGCCATTCACGAAGACCCGGCCAAGATCTGCGAAACGCCGCCATGGTATGGCAATTACGAATGGAAACGGCGCGAGGCTTGCAAGGCCGCTGGCGTCACGGCGATTCTGGGCGTCGGGTTCGATCCGGGCGTGGTCAATGCCTATGCCCGGGTGGCCGAAGGCTTGATGGACAAGGTCGATTCGATCGACATCGTCGATATCAATGCCGGGTCGCATGGCAAATGGTTCGCGACGAACTTCGACCCGGAAATCAACTTCCGCGAATTCACCGGCACGGTGTATTCCTGGCAGAACGGCGCCTGGCAATCGAACAGCATGTTCGAGGTGGGCAAGGTCTGGGACATGCCGGTGGTCGGCCCGCAAAAAGCCTATCTGACCGGCCATGACGAGGTGCATTCGCTCTCGGCCCGCTATCCGAACGCCGATGTCCGGTTCTGGATGGGCTTTGGCGACCATTACATCAATGTCTTTACGGTGCTGAAAAACCTTGGCCTGTTGTCGGAAAAGCCGGTCAGGACCGCCGAAGGGCAAGAGGTCGTGCCGCTCAAGGTGGTCAAGGCCGTGTTGCCCGACCCGGCAAGCCTTGCCCCCGATTATACCGGCAAGACCTGCATCGGCGATTTCGTGAAAGGCACGAAAGACGGCAAGCCTGTCGAAGTGCTGATCTACAATGTGGCCGACCACAAGGAAGCCTATGACGAAGTCGGCAGCCAAGGCATCAGCTATACCGCGGGCGTGCCGCCTGTGGCTGCGGCGCTTTTGCTGGCGGATGGCACATGGGATATCGGCGCGATGGCCAATGTCGAGGAGCTGGACCCCGCGCCGTTCCTGACCTTGCTCAACGACATGGGCCTGCCCACGCGGATCAAGGATGCAAACGGCGACAGGCCGCTGACCTTCTGACCGGATTTGTCGACGTCATCCATGACCCGCCGGAAACGGCGGGTTTTTCTTGGCAGGCAGAGGCCGGAAATCAAAAGACCCGAGCCAATGGCCCGGGTCTTTGGAGAAGTGGTGAGCCGGACAGGATTCGAACCTGTGACCCGCTGATTAAAAGTCAGCTGCTCTACCAACTGAGCTACCGGCCCACGACTGGGGCGCTGATTACGGTCAGAGGCGAATGGGGTCAAGGGTAAAAGATGCAGGCTCTGGCAAATTCGACGGATCGGGCGTATATGCCGCCGCATGGAACACAAGCCCTCGCATCCGGGCCTCGCCTTCATGAAAATGCATGGCGCCGGCAATGACTTCGTGGTGATCGACTCGCGCGGGCGCGAGCCGGTGGTCACACCTGCGCTTGCGATTGCTCTGGGCGATCGGAATCGCGGCGTGGGCTTTGATCAGCTTGCGGAAATCCGTGAGGGCGCTGCGGGCACAGACTTTACGCTCGATTTCTGGAACAGCGATGGTTCGCGCGCGGGGGCCTGTGGCAACGCGACGCGCTGCGTCTGCGATCATGTGATGCAGGGTCTGGGGCGCGACGCCGTTTCGTTGCAGACCGCGCGCGGCACGCTGCACGCCCTGCGCCTGCCCGATGGTCGCGTTTCGGTCAACATGGGCCAGCCGCAGCGTCTGTGGACCGAGGTGCCGCTGGCGCGCGATGTCGATCTTCTGCACCTGCCCTTGCCCGGCGATCCTGTTGCCCTTGGCATGGGCAATCCGCATTGCGTGATCTTTGTCGGCGATGCCGAGGCTGTCGATCTTTCGACGCTGGGCCCGCGCTATGAACAGGACCCGCTGTTTCCGCAGCGCACGAATGTGGAATTCGCCTCGTTGAGCGGGCCAGACCATCTGCGGATGCGGGTCTGGGAGCGGGGGACGGGAATCACGCTTGCCTGCGGCTCTGGCGCCTGCGCGACGGCGGTTGCGGCGCATCTGCGCGGGCTGACAGGGCGGCAGGTCCGGCTTGACCTTGATGGCGGCACGCTGGCCGTGGATTGGCGCGAGGATGGCGTCTGGCTGACCGGCCCGGTCGCGCATGTGTTTGACGGTTGGCTGTCGCCTGCCTTTCTTGCGGCCCATTCATGACGGCCCCGGTGTTTTCCACCCTCGGCTGCCGTCTGAACGCCTATGAGTCCGAGGCGATGCGCGAATTGGCCGAAGCCGCCGGGTTGCAAGGCGCGGTCATCGTGAACACCTGCGCCGTGACGGCCGAGGCGGTGCGCAAGGCAAAGCAGGAAATCCGCCGCCTGTCGCGCGAACACCCGGGCGCGCCTGTCATCGTCACCGGCTGTGCCGCGCAGACCGAACCCGAAACCTTTGCCGCCATGGCCGAGGTGACGCGGGTGATCGGCAACCACGAAAAGATGCAGCCCGAAATCTGGGCCGGCATCGCGGGCCCCGATTTCATTGGCCAGACCGAAAAGGTGCAGGTTGATGATATAATGGCGGTGCGTGAAACCGCGGGTCATCTGATCGACGGCTTCGGGCGCCACCGGGCCTATGTGCAGGTCCAGAACGGTTGCGACCACCGCTGCACCTTTTGCATCATCCCCTTTGGTCGCGGCAATTCCCGGTCAGTCCCCGCCGGCGTGGTGATCGATCAGATCAAGCGTCTGGTTGACAAAGGCTTCAACGAGGTGGTGCTGACCGGCGTCGATCTGACCTCCTGGGGGGCGGATCTGCCCGCGACGCCGCGCCTTGGCGATCTGGTGATGCGGATCCTGCGGCTGGTGCCGGATCTTCCGCGCCTGCGCATCAGTTCGATCGATTCGATCGAGGCGGATGACAACCTGATGCTGGCCATCGCCACCGAACCGCGCCTGATGCCGCATCTGCACCTGTCGCTTCAGGCCGGGGATGACATGATCCTGAAACGGATGAAGCGGCGCCACCTGCGCGACGATGCGATCCGCTTTTGCGAGGAGGCGCGGCGTCTGCGCCCCGACATCGTGTTTGGCGCCGATCTGATCGCGGGCTTTCCCACCGAAACCGAGGCGATGTTCGAAAACAGCCTGAAGCTGGTCGATGATTGCGGGCTTACCTTTCTGCATGTCTTTCCCTTCAGCCCACGCAAAGGAACACCCGCGGCCCGGATGCCGCAGGTCAAGGGTCCGCAGATCAAGGATCGTGCCGCCCGCCTGCGCGCAAAGGGCGACAGCGCCCTTGCACAGCATCTGTCGGGACAATTGGGTCAGCTCCACCGTATCCTGATGGAGGGCCCGCGCCTTGGCCGGACCGAGCAGTTCACCGAAGTCGATTTCCAGACCGATCAGGCCGAAGGGCAGATTGTCACCACCCGCATCGGCGGGCATACCGCGCAGCGCCTGATCGCTGCCTGACCCTGCCGCTGTGTAGCCTTTGCCCAGACGCGGCCGCGCCGACCAGGCCGCTGCTGGTCAGCGCGGGGGCGGGTTCAGCGCCTTGTTATAGGGCGTCCAATCCTTGATGTCGGGGTAGTGAAACTTGCGCCAGGCGCGCACCCTTGGGTTCATCATCCGACGCCACCACAGCGGGTTCATCGCGATGGCCACCATGATCGGATAGCCGTAGGGCAGTTGCGGCGCCTCCTCCTCGCTGTAGCTTTGCAGCAAGGGAAAGCGTCGGTCCGGTTTGAAATGGTGATCGGAATGGCGTTGCAGGTTGATCAGCAACCAGTTCGACGCCCTTTGCGACGCGTTCCAGCTGTGATGCGGTTTGACATGTTCATACTTGCCCTCACCCAGATGGCGCCGGGTCAGGCCGTAATGTTCCACATAGTTCACGGCCTCAAGCTGCCAGATTGCAACGGCAGCCTGATAGACAAACAGCCCCAGGCCCAGCCCGCCGCCTAGCGCATAGGCGAGGGCAAGCATCAGGAGTTGCAGCGCGCCATAACGCCAGAACGGATTGCTGCGGTGCCACCAGGGCAAGCCCCGGCGCGCCAGCATGGCGACCTCGGCCTTCCAGGCCGACACCGGGCTTTGCGTCAGGACGCGGGGAAAAAAGCGGTGGAAGCCTTCGTTATACCGCGCGGTCACCGGATCGCGGCAGGTGCCGACATAAAGATGATGCACGCGCAAATGCTCTGACCGGAAATGGGAATAAAGCACGCTTGCCAGCAGGATATCTGCCATCCAGCGTTCCACCCTGTCTTTCTGGTGCATCAGTTCGTGACTGTAATTGATCCCGACGATGCCGGTTATGAACCCGATTCCAAGGAACAGGACGCCCAGTTCCAGCCCGGACAGATGGTTCGTGCGGGTGACATACCAGATCGTGCCGAACAGGATGACAAGTTGCAGCGGCGTCCAGATCAGCGTCAGAAGCTGATACCAGAACAGATCCTCCTCTGGCGTGTCCGGATCGGCGTTTTCGGTGTTCAACCCGGTCACTGCATCAAGCGAGGAATAGATCAGGATCGGATAAAGCGGCACCAGCGCCGTGAACCAGCCACCATAGGTTGCCCCAAGCAACGCAAGGGGCACCATGCCAAGCGTCAACCAGAACGGCAGCGCCTGTTTCAATCCGGGGGCCTGGCTTGTCGAGTCTGACATCGTGACGGACCATCTGCCTTTTGGTGAAGATGCAACGGGGTCTTGGTAACATTCAACGAGACAGTCTGTCCCGGGCGTGATCATAGGCTTTGCGCATCACGGTGGGCAGGTCTGCGGGACGAAATTGGTCGCGGCTCACGAACGCGCCCCGGTTGACCTGCGCCCCTGCAGGCAATTCCGCAAAGCGCACGTTCAGATACAGATGAAAATGGGTAAATGTATGGCGCACATCGCCAAGATCTTCCCACATGGCGGGCGTGGGTGCGTCACCCCCGGCGCCATCCCAGCCATCGCCCGGAAACCCGAGCATTCCGCCCAGCAATCCGCGTTCCGGGCGGCGTTCAAGCAGCAGCGCCCCGTCCCGCTCAGCGATCCAGACAGTGCCCCGCCGGATGGGCTTTTCCGGCTTTTGCAGTTTGCGCGGCAGGTCCGTCTCAAGGCCAAGACGCCGGGCAAGGCATGCTTCGATCCACGGGCAAATGCCACAGGCCGGGCTTTTGGGGGTGCAGATCGTGGCGCCAAGATCCATCACCGCCTGGGCATAATCGCCGGGCCGTTCGGCGGGCGTCAGCGAGGCGGCACGCTCTGTCAACTCTGCCTTTGCCGTTGGCAGCGGCGTTTGCACGGCAAACATCCGGGCCATCACCCGCTCGACATTGCCATCCACCACTGTCGCAGGCTCGTCAAAGGCGATGGAGGCCACGGCGCTTGCGGTATAGGGTCCGACACCCGGCAAGGTCAGCAAAGCCGCGCGTGTTGCCGGGAACTGTCCATCATGCTCTGCAACCACGGCCCGCGCGCCGCGAAGCAGGTTTCGTGCCCTTGCGTAATAGCCAAGCCCCGCCCATTCGGCCATGACATCATCATCCCGCGCGGCGGCCAGATCGGCAACCGTGGGCCAGCGCGCCGTAAAACGGTGAAAGTAATCCTTGACCGCCGCCACGGTGGTTTGTTGCAGCATCACCTCGGACAGCCAGATGCGATACGGGTCTGGCACCACACCGGCCTTGCGGTCTTGCGGTGACACGCGCCACGGCATGACCCGCGCGTGGCGGTCATACCAGCGCAGCAGCGCATCGCTCAATTCACCGTCACGCAATCTTTATGTCCCTTGTCCTGCCTTGCCTCTGGCGGTGACGCCGCTGCACGATAAGATAGCTGCACGGATACAGGATACCAGATGGCCCGCAGCGCATCCCCACCCTCACAGCCATCGCGCCGCTTGCGCGGCTTTGAACCAGCGTTCGGGTTGATGAAGGATCCTGTTCGCGCGGCGGGGGAATCGCGCGGCTTTGCCCTGACCCGTCTGTTGACCCATTGGGCCGAAACCGTGGGCGAAGACATGGCACGCTGCACGCGCCCCGTGAAGGTTGGCTATGGCCGCGAGGGCATGGGTGGATCGCTGACGGTTTTGACAACGGGCCCGATGGCCCCGATGGTCGAGATGCAGAAGGAAATGATCCGCACCAAGGTCAACGCGATCTATGGCTATAACGCGATTTCGCGGGTGCTTGTGACCCAGACCGCCCCCATTGGCTTTGCCGAGGGGCAGGTCGAATTCACCCCCGCGCCAAGGACGGTTGCAGCCCCGGACCCCGCGATCAAGGCCGCGGCCGCCCAAACGGTCGCCCCCATTCACGACCCGGGCTTGCGCGCCGCGCTTGAAGCCTTGGCTGAAAACATCTTAAACCGTCGCAAGACGAAAGAAGGCGAGAAATGATGTCACTGAAAACAACTCTGGCCGCCCTGGCCCTCGTCGCGGCGGGCGGTTTTGGCCTGTGGTCCATGAGCTCGAGCGATGGTTCCCAGACGCTGATCCCGGTAGGCGCAGCACTGGCACAAGATGCCGGGGCCACACAAAATACGGCACCCGCTGCCGATGCGCCGGCGATCGAGATCAAGGACATGACGCTTGGCCCGGTGGATGCCAAGGTCACGCTGATCGAATACGCCTCTTATACCTGCCCGCATTGCGCGAATTTTCACGCCAATGTCTTCAAGGATCTGAAGCGTGACTACATCGATACCGGCAAGATCCACTTCATCTATCGTGAGGTGTATTTTGACCGTTATGGCCTCTGGGCTTCGATGGTGGCGCGCTGTGGCGGTGAGATGAAGTATTTCGGCGTGCAGGACCTGCTTTACAGCAACGTTCAGGAATGGGCCGGATCGGACGACCCGAATGTGGTTGTCGAGAACCTGAAAAAGATCGGTCGCACCGCCGGGATGACAGATGCCCAGCTTGACGCCTGCATGCAGGATGGTGCCAAGGCCCAGGCGATGGTCGATCATTTTGAGGCATCGATGCAGGAATACGACGTGCAGGGAACGCCAACGCTGGTCGTCAACGGCACCAAGCATTCGAACATGACCTATGCCGACCTCAAGGCGCTGATCGACGCCGAGCTTGCAAAGTAAATGTCGGCCCCCCTTGCCGGTGTGAAGGTGGTGGAACTGGCACGGATCCTTGCGGGCCCGTGGGCAGGGCAGACCTTGGCCGATCTGGGCGCCGATGTGATAAAGGTCGAGGCCCCCGAAGGCGATGACTATTTCCACGCAACCAACCGTGGCAAGCGATCAGTCGTCTGTGATTTTCGCACGGCTGAGGGCCAAGAGGTAGCGCGCCGGCTGATCGCCGAGGCCGATGTGGTGATCGAGAACTTCAAGGTTGGCGGGCTTGCCAAATACGGGCTGGATTTTGCGACCCTTGCCAAGGTCAATCCGCGCCTGATCTATTGTTCGATCACCGGCTTTGGCCAGGACGGGCCATACGCGCATCGTGCCGGGTATGACTTCATCATTCAGGGCATGGCCGGGTTGATGAGCGTGACCGGCGATGCAGATGGCCAGCCACAAAAGGTTGGCGTCGCAGTGACCGACATTTTCACCGGGGTTTACGCGGCAACCGCCATCCTGGCTGCGCTGCACCAGCGTCACGCCACGGGCCGTGGTCAGCATATCGACATGGCGCTGATGGATGTTGCGACCGGGATCATGGCCAACCAGTCCATGAATTTTCTGGCAACCGGGGTCGCCCCGCGCAAGATGGGCAACGCCCACCCCAATCTTGCGCCCTATGCGGTGTTCGATTGTGTCGATGGCTGGCTGATCCTCGCCACCGGAAATGATGCGCAGTATCAACGGCTGTGCAAACTGCTTGGGCTGGACGACATCGCTTTTGCGCCCGAGTTCCTGACCAATGCAGACAGGGTGCAGAACCGGGCGGCCCTGACCGCGCGCCTGACCGATGCCACACGGACCTGGACCAAGGCCGATTTGCTGGCCGCATGCGAAGCGGCGGGCGTTCCGGCAGGCCCGATCAACGATCTGGCCGAGGTCTTTGCCGATCCGCAGATCGTGGCACGCCAGATGCAGATTGCCCCGGGTGGCATCCCCGGCGTGCGTTCACCGTTCCGGTTTTCGGGGGCCGAGCTTGCGCTTGATCGCCCCGCCCCCAAGCTGGGAGAGCACCAGGGCGATCTGGACCGTCAGGCCTGATCAAGGGCGGCAAGCGCCTTGTCCAGCGTTGACCAGTCGTCGATCTGAAGCCGCACCACGAAGGCAAGCACCTTGGGGCGAAAGCTGGCGGGCAGCCTGACCTGATCCTTTTCGGTCGTGACCAGTTGCGCACCCAGATGGTTCGCCTCTGCCTCAAGCCGCCGCAACAGCGTGTCGGTCAGCGGTTGGTGATCATCCAGTGAAACAGCGCGCACCAGCTCTGCGCCCTCGTCGCGCAGACTGGCAAAGAACTTGTCAGGATAGCCGATCCCGGCAAAGGCCAGCACGCGCTGCCCACGCCATTCCATCCCCATCCGCAGCGGCCGAAGCGCCCCCCGCATCCGAGGCAAGGTGATCTTGTGCCCCCAGGCGGATTCAAACCGCGTCTGCGCCTCCTCGGGGCCGATCGACAGCAACAGGTCGGCGCGGGCCAGCCCTGTGGCTACGGGTTCGCGCAGGGGGCCAGCCGGAATGCACAGGCCGTTTCCAAACCCGCGTTCGGCATCAACCACGATCAGGGACAGGGATTTCTTAACCGATGGGTTCTGAAACCCGTCATCAAGCAGGATGATCCTTGCGCCTGCGGCTTCGGCCGCCTTCACCCCTTCGGCGCGATCCTTGGCCACCCATGTCGGGGCAAAGGCCGATAACAGCAGCGGCTCGTCACCCACATCCGCGGCGCTGTGGCGCGCCATGTCCACCCGAACGGGGCCGGTCAGCGCGCCGCCATAACCGCGAGAGACGACATGCGCCTGCTGCAGCGTTTCCAGCAGCGCGATGGCCGTCGGGGTTTTGCCTGTGCCGCCAGCGGTCAAGTTGCCGATGCAGATGACCGGAACCTTTGCCTCATACCCCGGGCGCGCCAAGCGCCGCCCTGTGGCGGCAGCATAAACCATGCCCAAAGGGCGCAGCATCCCGGCGACAAGGCCGGGCGCCGATGGTGGGTTTTGCCAGAAGCCGGGCGCGCGCATCACCCGTCGCCCTCGATGATCTTGCGCACCAACAGGGCCACGCGATCTGTCACCTCTGCCCCGTCTGTCGCCACGATCCACGCCGATTGCGCGAGGCGTGCCGCACGATCCGGTGACAGAAGATCCGACAGCGCTTCGCCAAGGTCGGCCGCACTCCCGACTGCGCGCGCGGCCCTGGCGGCCCCAAGGCGCCCGAATGTGCTGCCGTAGGCACCGGGGCGCGGGCCGTAAAGGATGGCCGAACCAAGCGCCGCAGGCTCCATCGGATTTCGGATGCAGCCCTGCCCGGCCAGGCTTCCGCCCAGAAAGGTGATCGGGGCAAGACGATACCAAAGCCCAAGCTCTGCCATGCCGTCGGCGACAAAGACCTCCACCTCGGCCTCCGGCTCCTGATCCTCGGCCCGCTGCGCGACGATCCAGCCTTCCTCGTCGGCAAGCCGCCGGGCAAGCTCGGGCGCGCGCGCTGGGTTCTGCGGCGCGATGATCAGCAGCAGGCGGTGGGCAAGGCTTTGCGCCGCGCGATGCGCTGCGATCACCGCAGATTCCTCATCCTCGGGCAGGCCGACGGCAAGCCAGACCGGGCGCGTGGCAAGCAGTTTCGCCAGGGCCGAGCGTTCTGCCTCGAGGCAGGGCAAGGCGGCGCTGCTTTCTTCCATCCGACCCGTGACCTTGACCGCCGACAGGGCTGCGCCGCCCTTGCGAAAGGCGCGGGCGGCGGCCTCATCCACCGTCATCACATGGCTGAAGCTGGACAGCGCAGACCGCATCAAACCGGGAAACCAGCCATCCCGCTCTCGCATCACATAGGGTTTTCGGCCATCGACCAGCATCAGCGGAATGCCCTTTTCGCTTGCCTCATGCAGCAGGGCAGGGCGCAATTCGCCATGGGCAAAGATGCCGACATCCGGGCGCCAATGGTCAAGAAAGGCCCGTGCCGCGCTTGGATTATCGTCGGGCGGCGCAAGCCGGACCAGCCCCGGTCGCGCCGAAACGGCATCGGGGCAGGTCAGCACCACGGTCAGACCATCCTCCTCGATCAGGCGCGCGGCAAGTTCCATCACGCCCCCCGCCGTCTCGGCGCTTGGCGCATGCATCCAGACATGCGGGCCGGTGCCGCGTTCGGTCCATGCGCTTTCCTCGACGGGACCGCGTCTGGGACGCAGGTTATACAGCGTCAGGCCAAGCGAATGGACCATCTGTCTTGTCGATTACCGATTTAGTTCTTCGGTGCCCGACGCGGGTTGTTCTTCGTCGCGCAGGCGGTGAATATGGGCGATGAAATAGCGCATATGGGCGTTGTCCACCGTGCGCTGCGCTTCGGCCTTCCAGGCTTTGTGCGCCGAGTCATAATCGCCAAACATCCCCACGATATGGATGTCATTCACATCCCGGAAGGCGGTTTTTGACGGATCAATCAATTCACCTCCAAACACGAGGTGTAGGCGCTGCGTCATGGGTCTGCTCCGTGATTTTGGGTTTTCCCCCTTGGGCCCAAGGGTAACGAGGCCAAAGCCGGGGTCAAGTGCGCATCGGATAGACGGGTCTTACCGATTTGGAAAGATTCGCTTCGTAAGGTCCGGCAGAGCGCCAGAACGGCGTGAGACAATCTGGCGGGTGAAACTCATGCGGTTTTTCAGGGCTGTGCTGCTTGCGGTTGCTGTGCTTTCGGGTCTGCCTCTGACGCTTGTCGGTCCTGCGCAGGCGCGCATGTCGCGCGAAATCGCCGATCAATGTGATGCCGCTGCCCTGGCCGCATCGCGGGCCACCGGCGTGCCCGATGCCGTCTTGCGCGCCATTTCCCGTGTGGAAACAGGCCGGTCGGTGGATGGTCAGCTTGCCCCCTGGCCCTGGACGGTCAATCAGGCTGGCGATGGGTCATTCTTTGCGTCGGTGGACGATGCGATGGATCATGTCGCCGCCGCCATGGCAGAGGGGCAGCGCAACATCGATGTCGGCTGTTATCAGATCAACATCCGCTGGCACGGCGAAGAATTTGCGTCATTGGCCAATATGTTCGAACCGACGGAAAACGCCCTTTATGCGGCGCGTTTTCTGCTGCGCCTTTACGACGAATTCGGCACATGGGAAGGGGCGATCGGCGCCTATCATTCGCGGCAAGCCGCAGCGGCCGAAGCCTATGTTGCCAAGGTCGCATCGCATCTGTCGGGCCCGGTGGAGGCTGGCGCGCCCATCCTGATCGCCGCCGACACGCCAAGGGACAACAGCTATCCGTTGTTTCGTCAGGGGGCGACACGGGGCCACGGCTCCTTGGTCTCGACCGATTTTGACAGCCCCGTTCTGCCGCTGTTCCGGTAATCCGACATGACGCCCCAAGCCCGCATCGCGCTGTTTTTCCGCCCCACCATCCTGTTGGCGATCGGCCTGATGGCCGTGATCGTCATGATGGTCCTGCCCGTGCCATCCTGGCTGTTGGACATCGGGCTTGCCTTGTCCTTCGCGCTTGCGATCCTGATGCTTACCGTGACGCTGTTCATCGAACGGCCGTTGGACTTTTCGGCATTTCCCACGATCCTGCTGGCGTCGCTGCTGCTTCGGCTCTCGCTTAACGTTTCCTCAACCAAGCTGATCATCGGAGAGGGGCACACCGGCACCGATGCCGCCGGTGCGGTGATCGAGGGGTTTGCCAATTTCATCATGGGCGGGAACATCCTGCTTGGGATCGTCATCTTCTGCGTCCTGATGATCGTGAACTTCATGGTGATCACCAAAGGGGCGGGTCGCATGGCCGAGGTCGGGGCCCGCTTTGCCCTTGACGGCATGCCGGGCCGTCAGCTGGCCATCGATGCCGATATGGCAGCAGGCGCGATTGACCATGCCGAAGCCAAGGAGCGGCGTGAACGTGAACTGGCCGAAACCAACTTTTTCGGCTCGCTGGACGGGGCGTCGAAATTCGTCAAGGGCGATGCGGTTGCCGGGTTGCTGATCACCCTCTTGAACATTGTCATGGGGCTGATCATGGGCGTGTTCGTGCATGACATGCCGGTCGCACGCGCCTTTGAAACCTATGCCATCCTGACCGTCGGCGACGGTCTGGTCAGCCAGATTCCCGCGGTCATCATCTCGGTTGCGGCTGCACTTCTGCTTGCGCGGGGTGGCACCAAGGGCGCAGCCGATGTGTCCTTCTTTGCACAGCTTGGCCGCTATCCGGGGGCATTGGGCACCGTCGCCGTTCTGCTGGCTCTGTTTGCCCTCGTACCCGGGATGCCGTTTCTTCCCTTCATCATCGGGGCGGCGGTGCTTGCCGGGACAGCGGTCTGGGTCAGCCGCCGCGATGCAAATCCCCTGCCCGCGGACACCCCCGCCCCCGAGGTGCAGCGCAAGAGAGCGCTTGGCGATGTGCTGGATTTCGATGAGCTGCATCTTGAGTTTGCGCCAGACCTGGTCGCGATGGTGCTTGACCCCGCGACGGGGCTTGATGGCCGCATCGGCAATATGCGCAATCACGTTGCGGCAACCTATGGGCTTATCCTGCCCGAGATTCGTCTGACCGATGAACCCTCTTTGCCGAACGGCACCTATCGCATCCGCATTCAGGGTGTCGAACGGGTCACGAACAGGTTGATGCCGGACAGATCGCTGGTCCTGCTGAACGAAGGCGTCGATGCCCCCGACGGAATTGATGTGAGCGAGCCAGTCTATGGCACGCCCGCGCGCTGGATCCTGCCCGAGCGGCAGGAGGATGCGGTGATCGCCGGCATGACCGTTGTCTCGCCGCCCGAAGTTCTGGCCACGCACCTGCTTGAGGTCATCCGTGGCAATCTGGCACGGCTGCTGTCGCTTCGGGGCTTGCGCCGCCTGCTGGACGAATTTGTCAACGTGTCGGAACCCGCACGGGCCGAGGCAAACCGCAAGCTTCTCGATGACATGATCCCGGAGAAGGTTCAGATCGATCTCCTCCTCGCGGTGCTGCGGCTTTTGCTTGAAGAACGTGTGTCGATCCGCAATCTGCCGCTGATTCTCGAGGCGATTGCCGAAGCGCGCGGTCTTCCCTCGGCCGAGGCGATTTGTGAACATGTGCGGCAAAAGATCGGCTTTCAGCTTGTCTCCGATCTCAAGCGGGTCGATGGCACGATCCCGCTGATCCAGATCGCCCCGGAATGGGAAAAGACATTCGCGACCTATCAGATCGAAGGCGAGCGTGGGCAGCGTGATGTCGCCCTGCCCCCCGATCAATTCGCGCGCCTCGCCGGGCTCTTGGCCGAAAAGCTGAACCGCGCGGCAGAAAGCGGCATCACCGCGGCAGTCGTGACCTCGACCCTGCGCCGGCGATTTGTGCGCACCGTGCTTGCGGCCAAGGGTCTGAGTTCGCCGGTTCTCTCTTACGAAGAGATCGGGCTGGAGGCACGCCCGGCCATTGTCGGGCTCGTCCCGCAATGACCGAAATCATCGCCCTTCTGCTGGAATACAATGCTCTTGCCACTGACCACGCCGAAGCGGCGGCACTTGTCTTTCTTCGTGTCGGTGCGGTGATGGCGACCTTGCCCGCCTTCGGCGAGGCAACCTTGCCAGCCCGCCTCCGGTTGGTCTTGGCGTTGATGTTTTCGGCGGCCATCTTTCCGGCGGTCCAGCCCGCGCTTGCCGATGTGCCGCTGGAACAGGGCTTTGCCGCAGAGGTCGTGATCGGATTGGCGCTCGGGCTCTTTGTGCGGCTGTTCATCCTGTGTCTGCTGACCGCAGGGTCGATCGCGGCAAACGCGACGTCGCTGGCGCAACTTTTTCCCTCTGGCGCAGAGGCACAGCCTGCAATTGCGAAACTTCTGGTGGTTGCTGGCCTTGCGCTTGCCGTCAACATGGGGCTGCATCTGCGCGTCGTCGAATATCTTGTGCTAAGCTATGATATCCTGCCCGCCGGCCTCTGGCCTTCTGCCGCCTTGATGGCAGAGATGGGTATCGCGCAAACCGGGCGCGCTTTTGCCCTCGCCTTCATGATCTCGATGCCCTTCGTGATCGCGTCGTTGATCTACAATGTCGCCCTGGGCGTCATCAACCGGGCCATGCCGCAGCTGATGGTGACTTTCGTCGGCGCGCCGGCGCTGAGCCTTGGCGGGCTGGTCCTGCTGGCGTTGGTTGCCCCGCTGGCCCTCGCGGTCTGGGTCCACACGCTCAACGGGTTTCTGGCCTCCCCCACGGCGGCGCTTCCCTAAGCCATGTCACAATCGGATGACGAAAGCCCAAGCGAAAAGGAACACGAGCCGAGCCAGAAGCGGCTTGAGGATGCGCGTCGCAAAGGCGATATCGCCAAGTCAAACGAGCTTTCGGCCGCGGCCGCCTATGCCGGCTTGCTGCTGGCGGGGCTGATGGGCGCCGGTGCAGTCACGCAGGCAGCCGGCGCCGGAACAATCCTGCTCGAACAAGCCGCCGCTATTGCCCGGCTTGCCGCAGAAGGCGCCCGTCCGGTTGTTGCCGGTCTGATAGAATCCGCCTTGCCGGTTCTTGCGCTGCTGCTGTGCCTTCCGGCCGCCGGGGCGCTGTTGGCCCTGATTGCCCAGCGGGCCATCGTTTTTGCTCCTGAAAAACTGATGCCGAAACTGTCCCACATCTCTCCGCTCGCAACCGCCAAGAAGAAGTTCGGGGCAGAGGGGTTGTTTGAGTTCGCCAAGAGCTTCGTCAAGCTGCTGATCGTCGGCGCGGTGCTGGTCTGGCTTTTCGGCCAGCATGCGGACGATATTCTTGCGACAACAACGCTCGACCCAAGACAGGGGACCTTGTTGTTGATGGGCCTGATGGGTCAGTTCCTGTTCATCGTCATCCTGGTCACGGCCGCGATCGGCGCAGTTGACCTGATGTGGCAGCGTCACGCGCTGCTGCAACGCAACCGCATGTCCCGCAAGGACATGATGGATGAAATGAAGGAAAGCGAAGGCGACCCGCACACCAAGATGCAACGTCGTCAGCGTGGCCAGGAAATCGCGATGAATCAGATGCTTGCCGATGTCGCGACGGCCAATGTCGTTATCGTGAACCCGACCCATTACGCCGTCGCCCTGAAATGGCACCGCGGATCGCGTACAGCCCCGGTCCTTGTTGCAAAGGGCGTTGACGAAGTGGCGCGCCGGATCAGAGAAGTCGCGGCCGAACATGGCGTCCCCATCCAGTCGGACCCACCCACGGCCCGGTCGATTTTTGCCTTGGTCGATATCGGCAAACCGATCGCACGGGATCATTATCGGGCCGTGGCTGCGGCAATCCGCTTTGCCGAAGCGATGAGAAAGCGCGCGAAGGAGCGGTTGAGATGACAGATCTTGCCAGATTGCGAAAGTTGCAGCAGATCGCCGATCTGTTGAAAGACCGGGATCTGACGCGGCTGGGCCAGGCGTCGGCGCGCAAGATGCAGACCGAGGCGCAGTTGATCGCGCTCGACGGGGCCTTTTCGGTTCAGGGGCTTGATCCGGTTGTCGCGGGGCAGATCATCGACCGCTTTGGCTTGTGGACCACACAGCGCCGCATCAGCCTGAACCAGCAACTGGCGCGCGAGACGGCAGCCTGGATCGAAACGAAAGCGCAGGCGCAACGCTCCTTTGGCCGCGCCGAAGTGCTGGGAAAGCTGGTCAAGCGGCTGTAGCTGCGGTCAGCTGTCTTGCCGGATGATGTCGGTGATCAGCACGTTCCTGACCGTATCCCCCATGACGGAAACGGCCACTTCCTTCAGGCCACGCCGCAGGATCACCAGGTTGTCGGCATCGGTGAATGACCCACGAAACCCGCCGGTATTGGCATGATCGAACAAAAGCTGAAGAATGCCATCACGCAGCCGCGGCTCTTGCGCATAGACCTGCTCGGTGCTGCCCGGTGCGACCTCGAGGCTGAGGGACAGGATGACCAGCGATACGATCCTGTCGTTTTCAACAACCGGCACAATGAACTGATTGGCCAGTTTGACAAATTCCGGCGCGAGGGCGGGGTCAACCTCCTCTGGCGCCTCTTGGGGTGCTTCTGCCCCCTCGCCGGCTGTCGCTTCTTCGCCGACAGATGGCGGCCGCAGGACCAGCCCCGCGCCGACACCGGCGCCCGCGCCCATCACGATCAGCAAGAAAGGAAGCAGTTTGCGCATGTGACCCTCAGAACGGCAGAAGAATGTCGGTGATTTGCTGACCGTAACGGGGCTGTTGCACATCGGTGATCTGGCCACGCCCGCCATAGGCAATGCGCGCGCCGGCGATCTTGTCATAGGTCACTTCGTTTGACCGCGAGATATCGGCGGGCCGGACATAGCCCGTCACGATCAACTCCCGCAGCTCGAAATTGACCCGTACTTCTTGCTGGCCTTCGATACGCAGCACACCGTTGGGCAGTTTTTCCACCACCGTGGCGGCCACCCGCAGCGTCAACTTTTCGTTGCGCGAAACCGACCCTTCACCTTCGAATGTCGAGGAGGAATTTGTCTGGACCGCTTCGGCCATCGAAGCGCCGTCCGGCAGCACACGATCGATGCGCTGGGGTATGCCAAGCAGTTGCGGCACACCGGCGCTTTGGCTGCCCGTCCTCGACCGCCCGGAGGAATTGGAAATCTCGGCGCTGTCATCGATTTCGATCACCACGGTCAGGATATCCCCCCGGTTTCCTGCGCGCCGATCGCCAAGCAGGGAGGCGCGGCTCGCCGTCCAGAGCGAGGAGGCATCCGAGGGAGCGTTCGGATCTGCCTGATCCGCGAATGTGTTCGAATACATGGCATGATGCTGATAACTCCCCTCAAGTGGCGAGAAGTCGGGCGCCTTGCCCACCTGGGCAAGCGGGGAACAGCCGGCAAGAGCGATTGCAAGACCTAGAAAAGCGCGCATGGATTATCCTTCGGAACGGCTGACGCGCACGGATCCGTCAGGCAGAACCCAACCCTGAACCGTATTTCGCGATGACAAATTCAAGACAGAGATGAGGTCGCCGACGCCACCGCGATCCAGCGCGCGGCCTTCGGTTGTGATGGCAATCGCGCCCGAGACATAAGACAAGGCCACGATCTGGTTTCGCAAAACCACAGCGGGCGGTCCAACCTGTCCTTCGCGGATCGGGCGGCCCGGATAAAGCGCGACCCGCGCTTCCTGCCCGAAGATCAGCGCCGGATCACTGATCGCGCCGGGGATATCCGCATCGACAACCGAAAGATCTGCCGGTTGGATGATCTGCCCGGCCTTGATGACCCGCGTGGTGACAAGAGCATCCGCAACGGCCGGAAACGGCAGCAGACACAGAAGCACCCATTTCATCAACGCACCTGTGTGGTGGCAGAGAGCATCTGGTCGGCGGCCGTGATCACCTTGGCATTAAGCTCATAGCCGCGCTGCGCCTTTATCAGATCGGTGACCTCGCGCACGGCATCGACCGAGCTCTCCTCCAGATAGCCTTGCCGTACCGTGCCAAGGCCATTCTCGCCGGGCGCCGATTGCAGGGCAGGGCCCGAGGCTTCCGTTTCGAGAAACAGGTTGGAGCCGATCGCTTCGAGGCCCTTTTCATTGGTGAACCCGGTCAAGGCCAATTGGCCCAGAAGCTCCGGTTCGACTCGATCCGCGAAATAGGCATAGACCTCGCCGTTCCCGTTGATCGCAAGCGCACGGGCATCCGAGGGAATCGTGATCCCCGGCGCAATCGGATAGCCTTCGGAATTCACGATCAGGCCATCGCCCGTCCGCTTGAGCGCACCATCGCGCGTGAAGGCCGATCCACCGCCCGGCATCGTCACCTCGAGGTAGCCATGCCCTTCGATGGCGATATCCAGATCACCCCCCGTTTGGGTCAAAGAGCCCTGCGCCAGCACGACCGAAACAGCCGAGGGGCGCACCCCAAGGCCCAGCTGGACCCCTGTCGGCAACATGGTCCCGTCGCTCGCCGTGATGCTGCCGGGGCGGGCAAGCTGCTGATAGTGTAAATCGGCAAAATCCGCGCGTCGCGCGTTGAAGCCGGTTGTGGACATGTTGGCAAGGTTGTTTGCGACGACATCGACCCGCATCTGCTGGGCCGCCATGCCAGTTGCGGCAATCTGTAAGGCTTTCATAGGGCTCTCCTATCGACCAAGCGTTTGTATGACGGTGCGCTGCCGTTGATCTTCGGCGTCGAGGAATTTCTGTCCCAGTTCATAGGCGCGCTGAACCGTGATCATCCGAGCGATCTCGGACACGGGTTCGACATTGCTGTCTTCCAGAAAGCCTTGGTGGATCTTTGCGTCCTCGGCCGGTTCCAGCGCATCGGCGGCAAACAGCGTTCCGGTCTGATGCCGCAACGAAAGCGGATCGACCGGGCGCCAAAGGCCGATCTGAGCGACGGGCTGACCATCGGCAGAGAGGGTGCCATCCATGGCAATCGACACGGTGCGCGCGCCGACCGGGACCGGAACAGGCGCGCCACCTGCATCGAGGACGGCATGACCGTCGCCCGTCACCAAGATGCCCTCGCCCGAAGCCGTAAACGCCCCCGCCCGGGTGAGCCGTTCGCCGTCAGGGGTTGCAATCAGAAAGAACCCCTCGCCCTGCAAGGCCAGATCATAGGTTCCGCCTGTCTGCGACATGCCTGCCTGCGACAGATCAATGTGCCGCCCGTTTCCATAGGCCATGGACAACGAGGGCTCTTGATCCAGTCGGGCGATGAACTCTGAAAAGACCACACCTTCGCGTCGAAACCCGGTCGTCGACGTGTTCGCGATATTGTTCGCAATCACCTGCATTTCGCGCATCAGACCCATCTGCCGGGTCAGGGTGGTATAACCAGGGGTTTCCATGTCAGCGTCCCGCGATGAGAGGAATGATGGCGTCGGTGAAGAAGGTGACGAGCGTGGAGGTCATGAAGCTCATCGAGGCCCAGAACACGATCAGCATGGCGCCAACCTTTGGAACAAAGGTCAGTGTCATCTCCTGGATCGAGGTGAGCGCTTGAAAAAGGCCAACGGCAACGCCCGCGACGAGGGCGACCAGCAACAGAGGGGCCGATATCTTGACCGAGATCCACAACCCCTGGCGCAACATGTCAAAGATCAATCCCTCTGTCGCGAGGCCGGTCATACCGGCATCCTCAGGATTTCCTGATAGGCCTCGACCACGCGATCGCGCACCGTCACGACGGTTTCGACCGCGCTTTGCGACGAGGCCAGCGCCTCGACCAGCGCATGCGGGTCTGCGTTGCCTGTCATGGCAGCGCGCGCCGTTGCCTCGCCCCGCGAGAGCGTTTCCGAGAACGTGCCCAGAAACCGGGCGGCGCCTTCCTCGGCCGAGTTCGGCGGCGGTTCAGCCCCCGCCGCCGAACGTGTCTGTGCATAGGCCTGTGCGGCCAAGGCCTTTTTGATATCCATTCTGGATCTCCCTAACGACGGATGAGATCGAACAGGCTCTGCGTCATTTGGCGCGCCTGATCGAAGAGTCTGAGGTTCGCCTCATAGCTGCGCTGCGCTTCGCGGGCGTCAGCAATCTCGATCACCAGATCGACGTTCGATCCATCATAGTGACCGGACGTATCGGCAAGGGGATGGCTTGGGTCATAGATCCGTGTCAGCTCGGTCTGATCGAGCCGGACCGGACCGGCAGAGACCGCCCCGCCCTCCACCTCTGCTTCGAACGATACCACCTTGCGGTGATATCCCGGGGTATCGGCATTGGCGATGTTTTCAGAAACATGCCGAAGCCGTTTTGCCTGCGCCTCCATTCCGGACGCTGACAGGGCGAGAGACTGGAGAAGGTCAGCCATGCCTCATCCCCCTCAGTTTCCACGGCCAAGCGACGTGCGGACGATCGCTGACGTGCTGCGATAGACCGCCAAGGCCATTTCATGGCTTTGACGGGCCTCGATCGCCTTCATCATCTGCTGATCGAGGGACACATCATTGCCATTGGGGGCCATGCCCACGCCGTTCGGCACCTGTGGGATGATTTGTGACGGATCGCTTACAAAATGTCCCGGTCGCGTATGACGCAGGGCGAGGCCGACCCTCTCGCCATAGGCGTCCTGGAAATCGGCGACATCCATCGCCCTGAATCCGGGGGTATCAGCGTTGGCGACATTGCGCGCCACCACCTCCAGTTTGGAACCCGAGTGGGCCGCAAGTGCCTGTGCCATTCTGGTCAATCCAAGTTTTTCAAACATCGGGGCTTCTCCCTCGACCTGCTTCACCAGTTCTTAGGGGTGATTCCTTTAGAAACGGTAATCAGCGAACAAAGGGAGAATCCCGTGACCAATCTTTTTGCCCCATTGATCCATGAAATCGCCCGGGTCGATGTCTCGCGGCCGATTGGCCGTATCCGCGCAGTCGGCGGGGGGACGCTTGCGGTGCGCGGCCTTCAGGCCTGCGCCGCTTTGGGAGATCGCATCGAAATCGGCCGCGCCTCTCACCGGGGGGGGGAGGTGATCGGCATCGATGCGGACTGCCTGACCGTCTTGCCTGACAGCGGGATGGAGGGATTGGCGATCGGGGCAGAGATCGCGCTGATTGGTCCTGCCCAGATCGCCCCGGATGACAGCTGGATCGGCCGGATCATCGATCCTTTGGGGCAGCCGCTGGATGGGCGCCCGCTTTTTCCCGGCCTGCACGCACGCAGCCTTGCGGCAGCGCCACCGCCACCCGCGCGTCGCCGTCGTCTGGGCGCCCGTCTGAGCACGGGAAAGATTGCCTTCGACACGGTGCTGCCGATTGCTCAGGGCCAGCGGATTGGTCTCTTTGCCGGGTCCGGTGTGGGCAAGTCCAGCCTTCTTGGCGCCTTTGCGCGTGCCATCGCCGCCGATGTCGTGGTGATTGCGCTGGTGGGTGAACGCGGGCGGGAATTGCGCGAATTCACCGAAGCCGTGCTGGGCGCGGAGGGGATGAAGCGGTGCGTCATTGTTGCGGCAACTTCTGACCGCTCACCGTTGTTGCGTCGCCGCTGTGCGCTGACCGGCATGGCCGTTGCCGAACATTTTCGCGATCGGGGGCTGAACGTCCTTTTCCTTGCGGACAGCATCACCCGCTTTGCCGAAGCGCATCGCGAAATCGCCCTTGCCGCAGGTGAGCAGCCAAGCCTGCGGGGCTATCCGCCCTCGCTTCAGCACGCCATCATGGCTCTGGCCGAGCGTGCAGGGCCCGGGATGGACGGGCAGGGTGACATTACAGCCGTGTTCACCGTTCTGGTTGCCGGTTCCGATATGGAGGAGCCAGTGGCTGATATCTTGCGCGGCGTTCTGGACGGCCATGTGGTGATGGATCGGCGCATAGCGGAGCGGGGTCGGTTTCCGGCGGTCGATTTTCTGCGCTCTGTTTCGCGCAGCCTGCCCGCTGTCGCCAGCGATGCTGAGAATGCATTGATTGGCAAGACGCGCGGTATTCTTGCCGCATGGGACCGCGCCGAAATGATGGTTCAGGCGGGGCTTTACCAAAAGGGAAGCGACCCGATGGTCGATCAGGCAATCCGGCTTTGGCCGGCTTTGGACGCGTTGTTGGCCGAAGATGCGCCAAAAGCCGGCATTTCGGGCAGTTTTGACCGGCTCGCTTTGTGTCTGGGCGAGAGGTGATACGAAGAACGATCCGTTTGAAGTTCCAGCCGCGGATCGTGGTGCAGGGTGCGGGTCGCGTTGCCCCCTCTCACCTAGAATTGCGAGCAGCCGACGCTCGGGTCATAAGAAAAGCGGATGCGCACAGGCACGACCCTTGCATCCTCGGATAAGGCGCGCCGGTCACTCGGGCACCTGCCGTTGCATTAGCTCCAGCTTTGCTTTGGTTGGCACAGGGCGAAGCACGAACAACGCAGGCACCCGGTTGATCCAGGACAAAGGCGGCGGCGACTGCGGGGCGGCCAAGAACAGGCCGCCAAGACCGCACCCCGGCGGCTGCCCGTGCGGGGCACAAGACCGATGGACGGGCACCGCCCAGTTATCAAAGTCTGATCCCCCAAACTGGGCAGGGTCTGCTGGTTCGCGACCGTCCTGCCCCCTGGCCCGGGGTGTCAGTTTGCAAGGATCGGCCGCTCACCCAACATCGCCGCGGAACTGAGCACGACGCGCATCAGCTCGGTCTGGCGGGTGATGCCACTTTTTGAGAACACGGCCCGCAGATGGGCACGGGCGGTGTTGCGGCTGATGTTCAGGGCCAGGGCCGCTTCGTCCAGCGACAACCCTGTGGCAAGGCTGCGGGCAAGTTCCGCCTCGGCTGGCGTCAGATCGAACAGGCGGCGCAGGACGGTGCGCTCTGGTTCGCGGCTGTTTTGCGGATCGCGGATGAGGATGACGGCAACCGGCTGATTGCCACTTTCGCTGCTCGCATTTTTCCTAAGCCTGTGAATGACCAGCCCAAGGTCGCGCTGACCAGAGCTTCGCCCCACCGACACAACCTGCGACTCGGCCCCCCCTTGGTGGCCATCGGTCAAGACTGCGCGAATGGCAGCCTGCACCTTGCGGTCGTCCGCGCCGACGCTTGCAGCTATGCACCCGCGGACAAGGCGCAAACCATCGCGCCGATGCAGAATATCTGTCGCAACACCAGTCTGCTGGATCACCTGACCTTGGGCATTCAGGAAAATGGTTCCCACCGCCAGCTTGTCGAGCAGCGCCGAATGCACTTGCCTTTCGGTATTTGCGACGCCGATCCGCCCGGCCAAGGCATGCGCGCGGCGCACATGGCGCAAGAAGTCCGCAAGAAGGGCCGGGGTCGCCGTCTCTGCGACAGGCCCATCAGAGGCGCACAGCGCATGCAGCCCATACCGGGTCTGACCGTCGGAATAGCCACAGTCGGCCATGACATGGTGCAGGCCCGCGACAGGATCGACGCCCGCGCCGCGCTTGGTAAGCATCGCCTGCCACAGGTCGAACCGGGCAGGGTCTTCGTTATCAGAAAGACTGCGTGCGATGACGACGGGGGCTGGCAGACCACGGGTTTCCGCGACCAGAAAGACCGCCTCGGCCCCGAGGGCGTGACGAATCCGTGCCACCGCGCCTTCCAGGTCGCCCTTTTCGGTCAGCAGGTCGTAAATGGCCTCGATGACGCAGGTCCGCTCGCTGGTGATGTCAAGACTGTCGAACATTGTTCCCCCCCGTGAAGTCTCCGCGCGGCGCTGCTGTCACCACCGCGCCGCCCCGAATTTCAACAAGCTGACAAAAATTAGACGATGTGTCAAATAAAAGTGCACGTGTCCGAAAAAATGAAAGGCATGTCAAAAAAGTGGGTGGATTGGCATTAGTCTTGTTGGACGATGCCCGGGGCCGGATGCGACTTTAGGCCGTTGTGACAGGGCCTTCTTGCCCATGCCTCTGGCCTGCCCGGGCCATTCAGCCAAACGGAGTCCCTCGGACCATGCGCGATGTAGTGATTGTTTCGGTGGCCCGCACGCCGATCGGCAAAGCCTTCAAGGGGGCGTTCAACGACACCGAGGCGCCCGCGCTTTCAGGCCATGTCGCGGCCCAGGCCGTTGCCCGCGCGGGGCTGGACCCGGCACGGATCGAGGATGTCATCATCGGTTGTTCGGCACAGCAGGGGACGCAGGGCTATAACATCGGCCGCCTGACCGCTGCCGCTGCGGGATTTGGTCAGGGCGTGCCGGGAATGTCGGTGGACCGGATGTGTGCCTCGGGCCTGATGGCGGTGGCGATCGGGGCGCGCCAGATCCTGCATGACGGAATGGATGTCGTTGTGGCTGGGGGAGTCGAGTCGATCTCGCTCGTGCAGAACAAATTCAAGAACACGCATCGCAATCTGTCATCTGCCGTGATCGCACAGCTGCCGCATATGTATATGCCCATGATCGAAACCGCCGAGATCGTGGCCGAGCGCTACAACATAAGCCGCGACGCGCAGGATGCCTTTGCGCAGGCCAGCCATCTGCGCCCTGAGCGACTGGTTCCCGGGCAGCATCGCGGCGCGCCAAAACCGCGCCACAGCCTTTCGCGCCGTGCGGTGTTTCGGGGCATCTGTGCTGTATGTCGGCGCGGATCTTGGCGGCGAGGAGATTGCCCTGAGCCAGCTTCGGCCGGCCTTTGCCGATCTGTGCGCCGAGGCAGCCGATCATGGCATCCGCATCGCCTTGGAACATATCGCCTGGGGCACTTTGCGCACTCTGGACAACGCGCTTGCCGTGCTGGAGGTCGCGCCAGGGGTTGCTGGGCTGTTGCTTGATATCTGGCACATATCCCGCGCGCAGATCCCGCTTGAGCAGCTTAAAAGGATCGATCCGTCGCAGATTCTGGGCGTTCAGATCAGCGATGCGGATGCCGCCCCCCGCGGTGATCTTGCGCAAGATACGCGCAGCCGAAGATTCTGTGGCGAGGGGGTGCTGGACATCGTGGGGTTTCTGTCCTGCCTAGATGGCATGGGCGTGGCCGCTCCGATTGCCGTTGAAGTCATCAGCCCGGAGGCGCAGCAAATGGCGTTGCGCGCCCTGTGCCAAAAGGCCTATCAAACAGGTCGATATGTCGTGAACGCGGCGGCGGCGGCAAGAAAGGCAAAGGCATGAGCGAGTTGAACAGCGATCACACCGCGCCAGAGCAAACCAGCCGCACGACCCGGCGCGAGTCAAATCCGCGCAAGGAACTGGTGCGCGAGGAATTGATGGACATCGCGGCGCGCATGTTTGACGAGCGCGGATTTGACAGGGTGTCGATGGCCATGATCGCAAGCGAGGTCGGACTCGGACGATCGGCGGTCTATCACTACTTCAGCTCCAAGGACGAGATTCTGGCCGCCATCATCGATTCAGAGGCGAATGTGCCCGTGAACCGCATGCGGGTGCTGGCTTATGAACCGGACAAGACGGCGACGGAACGCCTGCGCAATGTGGTGGCCGATGGTGTGGTGCGGCGCCTGTCCTCCGGATCGCGCTTTGTGCGTCTTGCCCGGCTCGAGGCGCAGATCCCGCCCGATCTGCGCGCGGATTACAACAAATCGCGCCGAGCCATCTTTGATGAATATGTTCGGTTGATCGAGGAGGGCATGGCGTCCCGAGAGTTTCGGGTCGTCGACTCGCATATTGCGGCCTTTGCCATCATTGGCATGGGCACATGGACCTCGCGCTGGTTCAACCCGAAAGGGCGGATGACCAGTGCCGAAGTGGCAACGATCATCGCGGATCTGGCGCTTGCCAGCATCCGCGCCACTTCTGTGCAGGATCGCGTCCTTGATGACGCGCGTCAGCGGCTGCGCGCCATCGGCGCCGATCTCGACGACCTGCTCGCCTCACTGGGCTGAAATCTCGCCGGTAGTCCGGTTGAACGATGATTTAGCGGACAGGACCTTTCAGCCTGATCACGACCGCTTCGGTGTCGGTCATCATCGCGTCCGGCCTGATGCTTGTCTATCGGTCCAGCGGCAACTTCGTCCAGGGCCCGATGCCGCGCTTTACCCTGTTCGGGGTGCGCACGCCGGGGGCCTTCCTGCTGGCCATCGGGGCGATGTTTGCCTGCTATTTCACGCTGCGGCTTTTCTTGCGCCGCACCTTCACCGGGCTTGCCATCAGCGCGTTGAGCCAGGATTTTGACGCGGCGCGCGCGGCTGGTATTCCGGTGCGGCGCCTTCAGCTTCTGGCCTTCGGGATTTCTGGCATGATCGCGGGTTCGGTCGGCTTCATGGTCGCGCCGATGATTTCTGTCAGCCCGGATGCGGGCTTGCGCTATGTCCCGGGTGGCGGCGATCCGGGCGGGCGTGCCGGAAACTGCCCCTGCGCTGACCTTGAACCGATTGTGCGGATCGGGGTTGCAGGCCGTGATTTCGGGGGCCGAACAGATTGCGCTCGGGCTCTGCGATGTCGTGCTGGCCGGGGGGGCAGAAAGCATGAGCCGGGCCGGACACCTGCTGTGCCAGGCGCGCAGTGGTCAGAAAATGGGGGATGTCAGTGCGGTGGACATGATGTTGGGTGCGCTGACCGATCCGTTTGGCAACGGGCATATGGGCGTGACCGCCGAAAACGTCGCCGACCGCGCGGGCATCAGCCGCGAGACCCAGGACAGCTTTGCCGTGGAGTCACACCGGCGCGCGGCTGCGGCCATCGCAGCAGGCCGCTTTCGTGACCAGATCGTTCCGCTTGCGGTGCGCGCGGGGCGCAAGGACACGGTTTTCGACACCGATGAACATGTGCGACCGGACGTCACCCTGGCCGATATGGCCAAACTGCGTGCGGCCTTTCGCAAGGACGGCAGTGTGACGGCGGGGAATGCTTCGGCGCTCAATGATGGCGCTGCCGCCCTCGTGCTGATGGACGAAGCGACGGCTTTGGCGCGCGGCGTCACGCCATTGGCACGGGTCGTCGCCTCTGGCCTGGGGGGCGTCGCGCCCGATGTGATGGGGCTTGGCCCGGTTTCAGCGACGCGACAGGCGCTCACGCGGGCAGGACTGCGCATGGATGCCCTTGATGTGATCGAATCGAACGAGGCCTTTGCAGCCCAGGCCTGCGCGGTCAGTGCCGAGTTGGGCTTTGACCCGGTGAAGGTGAACCCCAACGGTGGCGCCGTGGCACTTGGCCATCCGATCGGGGCCTCAGGCGCCATCATCCTTGTCAAGCTGATCCACGAATTGCGCCGCAGCGGCGGTCGCCACGGTCTGGCGACCATGTGCATCGGCGGGGGGCAAGGGATTGCGCTGATCGTCGAAGCATGGGAGGCCGGTGCATGATCCGCCGCGTCGCCATTTTTGGCGCAGGCACCATGGGCGGTGGCATTGCGCTGACCTGCATCAAGGCGGGGCTGCAGACAACGGTAGTCGATACCTCGCCTGCCGCGCTGGTCGCGCTGCGCGGCAGGATCGAGGCCCATCTGTCGCGCGAAGTACAGAAGGCCCGGCTGACCGGGGATCAAGCCGATGCTGCCGTGGAATGCCTGACCCTGTCGACCGCGGCCGGTGTCGCGGTGTCGGCGGATCTGGTCATCGAAGCGGTGTTTGAAGATTTGCGCGTCAAGCAGGATCTGCTGAAGCGCCTTGAACCGACCTTGCGCCCCGATACGATCATCGCGACAAACACGTCCTGTCTGCTTGTGCGTGATGTCGCATCCGTTCTGGACGATCCCGGCCGTATGCTTGGTCTGCATTATTTCAGCCCCGCCGAAGTCAACCCGGTTGTCGAGGTCATCGCCCCGCCGCAGACCCGGCCCGAGGTGCGTCAGGCCGCACTGGCCTTTCTGTCCCAGACAGGCAAATCCGCCTTGCCTTGTGCCGACCGGCCCGGCTTTGCCCTCAACCGATTTTTTTGTCCGTTTTGCAACGAGGCAGTCCGGTTGCTGGACGAAGGCATCGCCACGACAGGCCAGATCGACGCCATGGCCTGCGCTGCATTTGGTCTGGCCGCGGGCCCGTTTCGTGTGATGAACCTGATCAAACCGGTGATCCTGTTGCAGGCGATGCAAAGTCTTTCGCCGCTTGGGCCGAATTATACGCCTGCCGCAGGTCTGCAAGCGATTGCGGCCGATGCGGGGCGCTGGACCATTGAAGCCGATCCCGCCGTGGTGCCGCCAGACGTGGCACGGCTTTTGACTGAGCGGCTCACAGGGGCGGCCCTCGCGCCAGCTCTGGAGGCTTTGGCGGAAGGCGTGGTCCAGGCGCCGGATCTTGACCGCGGCGCGAAGGCGGCGCTTCGTTTTGAACGTAACCCCGTCGTGCTGCGCGACACCCTGCCTAAGGCCGAGGTGGACCGTCTGGTTGCGCTGGCGACGTCGCCGCAGAAACGAGGGGACGATGGTGTGAGGCGATTGGCCACTTGAGATTCCATGCCCCATCGACCGTATCCGCGTCAGGGGATATTTGGCGCGCGAGGCGAGGTCGGGAAGCGGCACAGGTTTGGAACTGGCCACCGAATGCAGCATGCACCCGAAGATTGACCTGTGAAAAACCCTGCCAGAGGTCGTGGCTGACATTTCCGTAAGTGGCGGCAAGACCGCGCCAGCGCCGGGCCGTGGCCGACCAGATCCGGCGCAAAGTCCCAAAGCTCGTCAGATTGATGGATGAGGCTGATGATGCGGGGCTGGCCTCTATGTCCTTGCCCCGCGACCACCGTGCGATGCCACCGATGGAGCAGCAGAAAGGAGCAATCTGGCGCCCGGCCACGGTCGCCGGGATCTTGCCCAGTGACAATGCCATCTGCCGCTTGGTTGCGGCTTGGCGAGCCGAGCAGAACCGGAGTGTCCAGCCCATGCGATACCCCACGCCGGAAATCACCGCGCGGACCGGCGACGAACCCGCCAGCAGCCGGCCTGATCGGGCAGGATTGCGCCGTGCATCCGGCCGATACCCCCCGCGAGCAGGAACACTCCACCCGACAGCGATGATCAGAACCGGCCCATGCTGAAACTGCTTTGTTGCAGCAGGGTCAGGGCGACCTGGCCGCCGCTCAGGCCCATTTGATTGGCCGAAATCTCTGACCTTACAAGAAATTGCCGGATCAGACCTTCCACCTTGGTGCCGTCCGAAAACTGCGACAGATCGCCTGACCCAAACATCCTTTCTGTTCGGGCTTGCAGCGTTTCGGCTTGTTTGTCGATATCGATCGCCCCAAAGGAGGCTGGCAAACCGAACGCGCGTTCAAAAATGGCGCGAAGCGGCGGGTTGCCAAGCACGGTGTACCACTTTGACTGGGAACTTGCCTGCGACTTTGCCAGTTCCGGCAGTTCGCGCTCTGCATTGAGTGCGAGGCGCATCTCATCATTCTGTGTGCCAACAGCTATTGCAAACTGCTGTGTCTTGTATGGGGTCAGGATACGGTCGGCAAAATCGGACAATTTGGTTCTGGGCGCGGCGGCGTTGGCAAACCCAAACGCATTGGCCAGCTTTTGATACTGCTTGTTCGCCAGCTTGTTGGCCAAGGCATCGGTGCGAAGCGTGCCTTCTTCCAGCACCTTTCGAATGAAAAACTTGTTCTGGATGTCCCCCCCAAGCCCAAAGGCGCCCAAGGCCACGCGAAGCAACCTTGGATCGTTCACCAATTGCTCTGCCGTGTCGATCTGGCCGATCTTTTCCCTGAAATAGGCGGCATCCGTTTTCAGGGCCGCCTGCGCTTCAAAGGCCTTGACCTGCTGGCCCATCGTCCGTTTCAAGAAGGTCCAGCCGGCATAGCCGCCGGACGGGATGACCGGGGTAAAGGTCATTGCCCGCCGACCGCCATCAGGCGTTCCTCCCTTGGCAGCAGGCTACGCAGGTATTTCAGGGCCTGATAATGCTGTTCTTCCAGCACTGCCTTGCTGGCAAGCGACAGTTGCAGCCGACTGTCTGGATCGGTCAGAACCTGACTAAGCTGTTCGATGCCCCGCAGAAGTTGCAGCTGCGCGTCCTTTGCGGCGACGTCACCGGACAGCACCAGCTGAGCAATATAGCACACCCGCCGAACCGGCGTTGTCACCTCCTCGGGGTGGATTGCATCACGCAGACGCAGGATATGGGCGTTTGGCGTCATGATCGCCAACCTTGACCGGCGGTCCCCGTTTTCAATGACCGCGCCATTGATCAGAACCCGTTCATGGGGCCCCAGTTTCAGCACAAGACCGGTCATGCCGCACCGCCTTGACCACGCAGGCCACGCATGATGGCGGTGTTCACATCGATCAACACGTCAACCCCGGCGCTGCCGTCAAGGATGCGGCGCGTTTGCACCTCGGTGAATTCGTAAAGATAAAACAGCTGGGCGCGAAGCGCAGAGGGCAGACCGTTGCCGGGGGATGCAACATCCGCAGCAAGTGTTGACCAGAGGTTAAGATTTTCCGTCAGCGCCGCGGCAAGAGAGGGGAAATCTGCTTTGCGATGCTGCCAGGACGACGACAGCTTTTGCGTCACGCGCGCCAGCGCTTCGTATTCGATGCTTCGCATCGGGCGTAATGTAGCGTCCGGGCGCGCATAGCCCGTTTTCGTGTGAATGAGCGCGTTCACGGCGAATCCTTCGCGTTGCTTTATTGGGGGTCAGGAATGTGGGCCGGGGTTTCCCCCGGCCCGAACCATCAGCGGAACAGGGCAAGGATGCTCTGCGGGGCCTGATTGGCGATCGACAGGGACTGCGTGGCCAGCTGCTGCTGAACCTGCAACGCCTGCAGTCGCGCGGATGCTTCTTCCATGTTCGCGTCCACCATCGACCCGATGCCCGACCGCAGCGAGTCGACCAGATTGCTGACAAAGGACTGCTGCACATCGATCCGCTTTTGTGCGGTACCAAAGTCAGCCGCCGCCTGGATCGCGGTCTGGGTAAGACCTTCAATCGCGCTGAGCGCGGCGCCAGCGCTTTCGGCGGTCGAAACGTCGAGTTCACGAAGAATCTCAAGCCCACCCCCGGCGGTGCCGCCCGAGTTGGTCGTGGTGGTGGTGGTCACGCCAGCGGTCGTGTTGTTGGCGATTGTAACGCCAGCTGTGCCGCTGAAGGTAGCGGTATAGTTGACGCCAGCCTTGCGCGCTTCAAAGTTGACCCGGTCCACAAGTGCGCGCGCGATATCCGTCACGCTATCGCCGTCGCGGGCCACATAGCTCATGGTGCCGCTGATGCCGGTCAGGCCCGCGATCGTGTAGGTATCCCCTGCCAGAACGCGGTTGCCACCACGTGCAGCGGTCGCCGTATCGCCGGCGATGGTCAGCGTGCCGGTTGCCCCAGCGGCGATCGCGCCCGCGCCGGTGATCGCCGTCGCGGCGAGGTCTGTGCCCGTGCCCGCGGTGCGCGCCTGGGTGCCCAGATCTGCCTTGCCAACGTTGATGCTGGACGATGTGACGCCGCTTGCGCTGCGGTCAAGCGAGGACAGAACCTGCACGGTGCCCGACCCGAGGATGCCTGCGCCGGTGCCGGTGTTGCCCACGATGTTGGCAACGGTTGCACCCCCCTGACGGTTCGACAGCAGGTTCAGACCATTGAACTGCGCGGCACCGACGATGGAGCCGATCTGGTCCCGCAGGGCCGTCACATCGGCCTGGATCTTGGCACGGTCAACGTTGTCTTCTTGCGAAGCGACGATCTTGCCCTTGATCTCGGTCAACAGGTCAGTGATCTGTTCCGCGGCCGAGCGCGCCACCGCGATGGTAGAGGAGCCCAGCGCGAGGCTGTCAGAGATGCCCTTGAACCCTTTGACGTCGGATTCCATGGTCTTGGAGATCGCCCAGACCGCCGCGTTGTCCTTTGCGCTGCCCACCGACTTGCCGGTCGAGATCTCGGCCTGAACCATACCCATGTTCTTGTTGATGGCCTTCATGGTTTGCAGGGCCACCATTGCGCCGTTGTTCGTCAGAATTGAAGACATGTTCGTTTCCTTCGCAAAAGCCGCACTTTTTTGCGGCCAGAGTTACCGTCAGCCGACGGCTGGAAGGGCATTCTTGCCATTGCCTTGGGGTCTTCCCGCAGCGCCACCCCGACCTCGGGGCGCAGGTCCGATCAAAGCCTTCAACTCCTAATCATCGGTGAATTGCAAAACGCCATTCACCGATGATTTGATACAATTCAGACACGCCTTGACTTGGGCAGGCTGCTTGACACCGTGGCCTTGCTGCCGTCGCGGTCATAAACCGTGAGCCCGCGTGCCGCTTGTGCAATTTCCGCAACGCGCCGCCGCGCCGCCTTGACGCCAGCCAGAGCGGCAAGCAGACACGCCTCTGTGCGAAGCGCCTCTGCCTTCAGCGTCGTTATGCTGTCCGGCGAACCCGATTCGACCTGTTCCTCCACCTGCTCCAGCGCGGCAATCAGTGCCGGCAGCCGGTCATAGTTTCCCTGCGTCAGGGCATGGCGCAAATCGGTGATCGGGTTGATGTCGCACTCAGCCATGTTTTGCCTCCGCTGATGTGATCAGGCTTTCAAAGATACTCTGTGCAAGGCCGATCCCGCCCCGATCCACCAGCTGTTTGGCGTGTTCGTGGCGCAGAAAGGATGCGAACTGGTCTTCACCCGCCCCGCCGCCAAAACCATCGGGCGACTCACCCAGACCGGCATGGGCCAGCATTTCGGACAGAAAGGCCACTTCCAGGTCTTTCGCCGTTTCCAACAGCTTGCCACGATCGATGTCCCGCCCGGCAGGCGCGGGCGGCAGAGGATCAAGTTGCATTCGGTCACTCCGTTTCGGTTGAATTGTCCCGAATATCTGCGGTCTGGGTAAACAGTCGGTAAGCATTTCTGCGCGATCTTCAGGGCAGTCCCAAGCAGGCGGAATGCAGAATGCAGGTTCACCCTATCCCGGCGGTCCAGATGGTCGCCACTCAACGCCAAGATGTCACCCCGCAGGAGGGTGCCGCCTTTGCAAAGCTGCTTGATGGTCCGCCGATCATCCAACCCGTCGGCCTGCCCCACATGGACGGCAGTTTGCCAAGCCCTTCGGACCAGCCGATAGATCAGGCCGTGGTGCAAGAGGTCACGCCTGACATGACCGAGGCTGCCCCAACCGTCCTGCCCCAACCCATTGATCTTGTGCCTGCTCCACGTGCAGAGCCTGGGTTTTCACGCGCGGTCGCAGCGCCGCAAAGCCCCCCCCTCGTGCACGAGAGCCCCAGGCGAGAGCCGCAGCCCGAAGGCGCCTCTGCCCCCGTTTTGCGCAGCGCGACTGGAGAGAAAACTGATCCGCCCAAGCGCGAGGGCGCGTCACCTGTCGCAGCCTCTGCCCCGCGCCCGGCGCCCGTAAGCGGCGTCGCAATGAAGGTGGCGACGGCGCCTGCTTTGTCTGTGCCCGACTCGCCGGACCTGCGGTCCGATCCGATCACGATGAAGCTGCCAGTCCCGGAATCTCCTGCCCCACAAGGTCAAGCACTCTCCGGCGGTCCGGCGGCAAAGCCATTGGCAGAATTTGCGAATGTCCCGCCGACCGCGCCGCCGGGGGCCGATTTGCCCAGTCCGGCCAAGGCTGAAGCGGTGCCGCAAGCCTCCGGGGAGGGTGCTCCTCCGCGCGCCGGGGCGAATATTGTCGCGCGGGATCAGATCAGCCCCGCGCCTGCCCCGCGTGCAGCGCCCGTGCAAAGCGAGGGTCGCCCGTCACCACAGCCGCCACCGCCGCCTCCGGCTGTGACGTCGCGGCCTGTTGCCGCCCCGCTGCCCCAGACGGCCACCGTGCAACCTGACCCGTCAGACAAGGTCTTGCGGGCCACCGATCAGCTGTCTTCTGATGCCCCGATGGCGACCAGTCAGCCCGCTTTGCCGGCGATGAGGATGGATGCCGTCCAGACCCCTGTTGCAAGACCTGACAATCAGGTCGCGGCGCCCTTGCAGCGCCTTGTCCCGCAAAGGCCGCCAGCGGCGCCCGTCCTGCAAAGGCCGCCAGCGGTGCCCGTCCCGCAAAGGCCGCCAGCGGCGCCCGTCCCGACCAGCGACCCGGTCGCACCACAGCCAGCCGAGCCTTCGCCAGACCTCTCCCCAAAGCCGCTGCCGCCGCCGGTTTTGGTCACGACGGGGCACGTCGCCCAATCAGACGTCAAGGTCAAGGCAGCGCCATGGGCCGCTTTGCCGGCCGAGGTCGTCCGTTTCGCCGTGCCGCGCGGCCCAATCGCGGTGGCAGAACCGCGCGCCGCCCAGCCCCCAGCGCCGCCAAGGCACCCGGTTCCGCCAACGGAACACTTCGTTCAGCCCAAAGCCGTGCCCCATCCGGCTGTGGCAGAGGCTGGGGCCGCCTCGCCCGTGGTCGGGCAGACCTCATTGACTTCGGCCATCCAGATGCTGACGCGGGACGACAGCGAGGCAACCGCGGCGCTCCCGCAAACTGCGCCCGACAAAAGGGTCCAGACGCCTGCCGTGCCACTGCCCCCCGCGCCATCGGCCGCCGCGGTCATGCAGGATCCCGCTGGTGCTGCGCCCAGGGCAGAGCTTGTCCTGCCCGTCCAAGAGCCGAAGCCCGCGATGACCGCGGTGGAGGCATATCTGGTCCCGTCGAAAGAGCCGTTGCCCACTCCCGCAGATGAGGGGACCGCAGTCAAAGAGACACCGTCCCCGCCTCTGTCGCCCAGCGCGCGCGCCGATGCTGGTGAACGGTCCCCACCGGCCCTTGCCGCTGCGCCACGGCACGCTCCCGACCCCGTGCCGCCGAGTGCGCCGCCCGTGATCCCGGATAGCCCGACGCCTGAGGCTTTGCTGTCGGTCCCGCGCGATCCGGTGCTGTCGGTCAATGCGCCCCAACACCCCCTTGCCCCGATCCCTTCCGCGGCAAGCCAGACGCCCGTTGCGCCGCAGCATGTGGGAAAAACGCTGGCACAGATCGTGCAGCACGGCGGGGATGGCCCGGTCGAGCTGACCCTGCGGCCCGAGGAACTGGGTCGAATCAAGTTTGAACTGGTCACCACGGGTGACAAGCTGCACGTCACCTTGTTCGTCGAACGGCCAGAAGCGATGGATCTGATGCGGCGGCACGGCGACCAGCTGCTGAATGACCTGCGGCAATCCGGCTTTTCCCAATCCACTCTCGACTTCGGCGCATGGTCCCAGCGCAACCCACCTTCTGAACCGGCTGCGGCGCCCGATGCGCCGACGCCAGATGGTGATGCGTTGATCGCCCCTGTCCCGATCCTCCCCCACCAGCCCGGTGCTGTCGCCTCCGGGCGGCTGCACCTTCGGCTTTGAAAGGAAAGCACATGGAAGTCTTTCAAACACTGCGCAACACCTCTGCAACCGCACCGAACACCTCATCATCCGCCAACTCCGCGCTTGGCACTGCGGATTTCGAGATGTTTCTGAAGATGCTGACGGCACAGATGCAGAATCAGGACCCGCTTAATCCCATCGATTCGGCGGATTATGCGGTGCAGCTTGCCACCTTCTCGGGGGTGGAGCAGGCGGTGCGCACCAACCAGCTGCTGGAAGCGATGCAATCCCAGTTCGGCCTGCTTGGCATGGCACAGCTTGCGGGCTGGGTTGGGCAAGAGGCGCGGGCAGCGGCGCCCGTGTTCGTGGATGGCACGCCCGTGACCCTGTCGCCCAACCCGGCCGCTGCCGCCGATCGCGCGGTTCTGGTGGTCAAGGACGGGCTTGGCCGTGTTGTCGCGCGCGAAGATATCCCAGTTTCTGCCGAACCCCATCAATGGGTCGGCCGGGATGCGACAGGGGCCCCCTTGCCGCAAGGCACCTACCGGCTGGAGCTTGAGAGCTATTATCAGGGCGATCTGCTGACCACTGCGCCCGTCGAATATTACGCCCCAATCCTCGAAGCGCGGGGCGGCAATGGCAGCACCAAGCTCGTCCTGCGTGGCGGCATCGAGGTTCTTGCCACCGATGTCACGGCCCTGCGCGTGCCGTGACCCTTGCCTGTGCGCAGGGTTCGGTTCGGCTACAGTGCCGTGCCAATCCAGACGCCCAGTGCCAAGGCCGACAGCGCGGCAAGGGCTGTCCAGGCTGGCCACCAATTTCGTTTCTGGTCCATCGGTGGCGGTGCTTCGGCCTGCGCGATCAGCGCGGCTTCGACCATTCGGGGCAGCTTTGGCCCAAACCGGGCCAACACCCGCACCGTTTTCGCAAGATCGCGGACAAGCGCGCGCGGCCCCACGTTCTTTGTGATATAGCCTTCGACAATCGGCTTGGCGACTTCCCAGATATTGATGTGCGGGTCCAACCCGCGTGCCACACCTTCGACCACGACCATTGTGCGTTGCAGCAAGATAAGCTCGGTCCGGGTTTCCATGCCGAACCGTTCGGTCACTTCGAACAGATAGGCAAGCAGCCGCGCCATCGAAATCCGGCTGGCGTCCATGCCAAAGATCGGCTCCCCCACCGCGCGCAACGCACGGGCAAATTCATCGATGTCCCGATCGGCAGGCACATAGCCCGCCTCGAAATGCACCTCTGCCACGCGGCGGTAATCCTTGCGGATGAAACCGAACAGGATCTCGGCATAAACGCGGCGGGTGTATTCATCAATTCTGCCCATGATCCCGAAGTCATAGGCGATGATGTCCCCGTTGGCCGCGACCTTCAGATTGCCTTGATGCATATCGGCGTGGAAATACCCGTCCCGCAGCGCGTGATTAAGGAACAGTTGCAGCACGCGCGCGCCGAGCGCCTTGCGATCATGCCCTGCCGCATCGATCAGGGCATTGTCGTTTAGGCCGATGCCTTCGGCCCAGCCCATCGTCATCACCGTGCGTCCCGACAGGAACCAGATCGGGCGCGGCACCTGAAATCCCTGATCGTTTTCGGTATTGGCAGCAAATTCGGCCGCCGCACTCGACTCAAGCCGGAAATCCAGCTCTCCCATCACCACGCCTTCGAAGTGGCGGATCACATCCATCGGTCGCAGGCGCCGCGATGAGGGCGACAAGATCTCGATCGTGCGCGCGGCAAGATAGAACGCGTCGATATCCTTGCGGAACGCGCGCTCGATGCCCGGACGCAAGACCTTGACCGCCACCTCGCGCCCATCCTCGGCCAGCCGCGCCTTGTGGACCTGCGCAATCGATGCCGCCGCCACGGGTTCCGAAAAGGCGGTGAAGATCTGATGGACCGGCAGGCCCAGCTCGGTCTCGATCATCTGTTTGGCAACGTCGATCGAAAACGGCGGCAGCTTGTCTTGAAGATATTTGAGCTGCACGGCCAGTTCATCGCCGACCACATCGGGGCGGGTCGAAAGGATCTGGCCAAACTTGATATAGGCGGGCCCAAGCGCCGTCAGGGCCCGCGTCGCCGGCGGCAGCGCCGGATCGCCCTTCAGACCAAGCGGCTTGAAGGGCCAGCCCAGAATGCGGGCCAGAAACCGAATGCGGGGCGGGGCCTGAAACGCCTCCAGCACCACGCCGATTGCGCCGGTCCGCTCCAGCGTGGCCAGGGTGCGGATCAGCCGCCAGATGTTGTGGGGGCCTCGCACTTACAGCTTCCAGCCCGAATGCAGGGCCGCGATGCCCATGGTTTGATTGCGATATCTGACCTGTTCGAAGCCGGCCTGCCGGATCATCGAGGCAAAGGTTTCCTGATCGGGAAACTTGCGAATGCTTTCAACCAGATATTGATAGCTGTCCCGATCGCCCGCCACGATCTGCCCCATCAGCGGGATCACGTTGAACGAATACAGGTCATAGGCCTTTTGCATCAGATCATTGGGGATCTGGCTGAACTCCAGCACCATCAGCCGCCCACCGGGGCGCAGCACGCGAAACGCTTCGGACAGCGCGTCGGCAATGCGCGTGACATTACGGATGCCGAAACTGATGGTGTAAACATCAAAGCTGTTTGCTTCGAACGGCAGCGCCATCGCATCGCCCACCACCCAATCCAGCCGGTCTGCCATGCTGTCCGCCTCGGCGCGCTGCCGCCCGGCCACCAGCATCGACTCCGTCATGTCGCAGACTACCGCACGTGCGCCCGGCGCGCGGTTCAGAAAGCGAAAGGCCACATCGCCCGTGCCGCCCGCCACATCCAGCAACCGCTGACCGGGCCGCGGGGCAAGCCAATCCATCATCGCGTCTTTCCAAAGACGATGGACGCCGCCCGACATCAGGTCGTTCATGATGTCATACTTGCTGGCCACGCGCGTGAACACGCCATGCACCATCCCGGCCTTTTCGCCTTCGGGAACGGTTTGATAGCCGAAATGGGTCGTGCCTTTGGGTTCGTCTGTCATGGGCCTTGCCCTTTGTTGCCTGCCAGTCTTCTTATAGGCCGCTGCGGCGCGGCTGCAATGCGCCACCCTGTCCGGGGGTGCGCCACAGTGTCTTTGTCGGCCGGACCCCCTATATGTCCGGCGTGCGCCCAAACCAGAGATCGATCATGCCAGAGCTGCCCGAGGTTGAAACAGTCAGACGCGGTCTTGTCCCGGTGATGGAAGGGCAGATCATAGCGCTGGCCACGGTCAACCGCGACGGGCTGCGCTGGCCCTTTCCGCCACGGATGGCTGACCGGCTGACCGGCGCACGGGTGGGCGGGCTGCGGCGCCAGTCGAAATACATCCTTGCCGACCTGTCCACGGCTGAAACGCTGCTCATCCATCTGGGGATGTCGGGTCGCATGCTGATTTCCGGTCAGATGCTGGGTGACTTTCACCACGATCATCCCGCACCGCAAAAGCACGACCATGTGGTGCTGACCATGGCATCGGGCGCGCGGATCACCTTCAACGATGCGCGGCGATTCGGCGCAATGGACCTGTTTGCCACCGCGACGGCCGACAGCCACCCGCTTCTGGCGGCGCTGGGGCCAGAGCCTTTGGGCAACGCCTTTGACGAGCGCTATCTGATCGACCGTTTGCGTGGGCGCAACACGCCGATCAAATCGGCCTTGCTTGACCAGCATGTGGTGGCCGGACTTGGCAATATCTATGTGTGCGAAACGCTTTACCGCGCCCGCATTGCACCCCAGACCAAGGCGGGCGATCTGACCGTCGCGCAGGTGGCCGGGCTTGTGCCGATCATCCGGGATGTTCTGGCCGAGGCGATCGAGGCCGGCGGCAGCAGCCTGCGCGATTTCCGGCAGGCGGATGGGGAACTTGGCTATTTCCAGCACAGCTTTCAGGTTTATGACCGCGAGGGACAGCCCTGCCTGACACCGGGCTGTGCCGCAACGGTGGGCCGGATCGTGCAATCCGGCCGGTCATCCTTCTACTGTCCGATCTGTCAGCGTTGACTTGCCATCGGGTAAGATACTGTTAGGAGTCACGCCAATGCCCAACCGTGGAGCCCGCGCATGGCCTATGAAACGCTGATCGTCGAGGTCGAGGACTATGTGTCCCTGATCCGGTTGAACCGCCCGGATGCGCTCAACGCGCTCAATTCGAAGTTGATGAAAGAGCTGTCCGCGGCTTTGCAAGCGGCGAATCGGGACGACAATGTGCGTGTCATTGTGGTGACGGGGTCGGAAAAGGCCTTCGCGGCCGGTGCCGATGTCAGGGAAATGTCGGAGAAATCCTTTACGGATGTCTATTTCGACAACCTGTTCGGCGTGGAATCCGAGATCATTGCGCGCGTGCGCAAGCCGATCATTGCGGCGGTGTCGGGCTATTGCCTTGGCGGTGGGTGCGAGCTTGCCATGCTGTGCGATTTCATCATCGCGGCCGATACGGCCAAGTTTGGCCAGCCAGAGATCAACCTTGGCATCGTCGCCGGCATGGGCGGCACCCAGCGCCTGACCCGCTTTGTCGGCAAGTCGAAGTCGATGGACATGCACCTGACCGGGCGTTTCATGGATGCCGCCGAAGCGGAGCGTTGCGGTCTGGTCAGCCGGGTGTTTCCGGCCAAGGATCTGATGGCCGAAGTCATGAAGATTGCGCAGAAGATCGTCGAGAAATCCTTGCTGTCCTCGATGGCCGTCAAGGAATGTGTGAACCGGGCACAGGAAACCAGCCTTGCCGAAGGCCTTTTGTTCGAGCGCCGCATGTTCCACGCGATGTTCGCAACCGAGGATCAGAAAGAGGGCATGGCGGCTTTCCTTGAAAAGCGCCAGCCTCAGTTCCGCGACAAATGATCCGTTTTTCCTGTTTCCTTTTCGCACCAGAAGGCCTATACGCCGCCCCACATGCGCGTGGGCCCGCTTAGGCAAGAATCATCCCCTCCTATAAGGTGGGGCCTTGGGTCTTTCGTGCGATCGTATTGAAACAGACCCGGGAAAGACCACCACAATGGCAAATACTGAACAGTCCAAAAAACGCGCTCGCCAGTCCGAGGCGCGCTATGCCGTGAACAAGGCGCGCCGTTCGCGCATCCGCACCTTCGTGCGCAAAGTCGAGGAAGCGATTGCCTCGGGCAATTCCGAAGCGGCGGTCGAGGCTCTCAAGAACGCACAGCCCGAACTGGCGCGGGGCGTGACCAAGGGCGTGCTGCACAAGAACACCGTGTCGCGCAAGATTTCGCGCCTCGCATCGCGCGTGAAGGCCCTGTCGGCGCCCACCGCCTGAGTCGTTGTTAACATTTTTGTGTCAAGGGCGTCTTCATCCGAAGGCGCCCTTTTTTCTTGGGGTTTTCATGTTTTCAGGCGCTTTTCCGCCCGCGCGTTGCCGATTTGCCAATGCCCCCGGATTCGCTCTGATCAAACCTCTGTCAACCACAGAGTTCGGTTGCGAAGGCTCCTTCCGCCTTGCTAGCTTGACCGGGCGATTCACGTTGTCTTGGGGGACATGACACGATCAAAGCAAGCGTCCGACCGGCCCTGCTGCCAGCTATGCCGCAAGATTATTGCTTCTGATCAAGGTGTTATGCGGTCTGCGGTTCTTTCCGCACTCGGATGATTGGGCGGCGGCGGCTTTCGGGTCGCTGCACGCTCACGCTGTTTTTGAACCTGCCCGACCCTGATCCGGGTCGGCACTGTCCGTGTGGTGTGCGGCCAGTGCATGGTTCTGATCGGTGGCGGTCGCAGGCGGTGCGTGGAAATTGAAGTGCCTGTTCTGCGGGTGCTTTGGATACAAGAAAAACAGGTCAAAACGAATGACGAACGACACATGGGGACAGGTTCGGGAAGAACTGATCAAGAGGGTAGGCAAGAACAACTACACCACCTGGATCGAGCCGCTCCGGCTGTCGCATCTCAAGAATGGGGTGGCCAGTTTTGAGGTGCCCACGACGTTCTTCGGGGACTGGGTGTCGCGCAATTTTGCCGATCATATCCGCGGGCAACTAGCTGTTGCCGGTGCGCCGGTGGACAGGGTCGAGTTTACGGTGGGTGCCCCTGCGTCGCGCCCTGTTGCAAAGCCTGCCGGTCGGCCCGTGGCAAAGCCCGTGCGCGCGCGTGTGGCCGGGCCAGAGGAGGTTTCGGGCGCGCAGCTGGAGCAGCGCTTTACCTTTGACAATTTCGTGGTGGGCAAGCCCAACGAACTGGCCCACGCCGCCGCGCGCCGCGTGGCCGAAGGCGGGCCGGTGACTTTCAACCCTCTGTTCCTCTATGGCGGGGTCGGCCTTGGCAAGACGCACCTGATGCACGCCATCGCACATGAATTGCGCAACAGCCGCCCTGATCTGCATGTGCTTTACCTGTCGGCGGAACAGTTCATGTATCGCTTCGTGCAGGCGCTGCGCGACAAGCAGATCATGGACTTCAAGGAATTGTTCCGATCGGTGGACGTCCTGATGGTTGACGACGTGCAATTCATCGCCGGCAAGGACAGCACGCAAGAGGAATTCTTTCACACCTTCAACGCCCTGGTCGATCAGAACAAGCAGATCGTCATTTCAGCCGACCGCGCCCCCGGAGAGATCAAGGATCTGGAGGAGCGCATCCGCTCGCGTCTGCAATGCGGGCTGGTGGTGGATCTGCATCCCACCGATTACGAACTTCGGCTGGGGATCCTTCAGGCCAAGCTGGAGCATTATTCCAACCAATACCGTGGGCTGACGATGGCCCCGGGTGTGCTGGAATTTCTGGCCCACAGGATCACCACGAACGTGCGTGTGCTTGAAGGCGCGCTGATGCGGCTGTTCGCCTTTGCGTCTCTGGTCGGGCGTGAGATCAATCTGGACCTGGTGCAGGAATGTCTGTCCGACATCCTGCGCTCGTCGGAAAAACGCCTGACGATCGAAGAAATCCAGCGCAAGGTGGCCGAGCATTACAATGTGCGCCTGTCCGACATGATCGGGCCCAAACGGCTGCGCACGATTGCGCGGCCCCGGCAGGTCGCGATGTATCTGTCCAAGCAGATGACCAGCCGCAGCCTGCCAGAAATCGGCCGGCGCTTTGGCGGGCGCGATCACACCACCATCATGCACGGGATTCGCAAGATCGAGGAACTGATGGCAGCGGATGGGCAACTGGCCGATGACGTGCAGCTTTTGAAGCGGCTGTTGCAAAGCTGACCCTTGCGGGACGCTTGACGCCCTCATTTTTGCCGATCAAAGTCGCCAAACCTCTTGTGACGCTGTGAAAAACAGCTAGTTTTGCCGTCCCCGACAGGCTCGGCACAGGGATGATAAAAAGATGAAACTCAGCATCGAACGTGGAACGCTGCTCAAGGCCCTCGCTCAGGCCCAATCGGTTGTCGAGCGGCGCAACACGATTCCGATCCTTGCCAACGTCCTGATCGAGGCGGAGGGGGCTCAGGTCTCGTTCCGTGCCACCGATCTTGACATCGAAGTGGTGGACCGCGCCCCTGCGATGGTGGAACGTGCCGGGGCGACCACGGTTTCGGCGGTGATGCTGCACGAAATCGTCCGAAAGTTGCCCGATGGCGCCCTGGTCAACCTGACCGAGGATCTCGCGTCGGGTCGGCTGTCGATCATGGCGGGGCGGTCGTCGTTCAGCCTTGCCACGCTGCCGAAAGAAGATTTTCCGGTGATGGCGACGTCAGAGTATTCGTCGAACTTTGCGGCTCCGGCGCCCGCGCTGCGGCGGTTGTTCGACAAGGCGAAATTTGCGATCTCGACCGAGGAGACGCGCTATTACCTGAACGGCGTCTATCTGCATGTGGCGACGGGCGAGGACGGCCCGGTGTTGCGCGCCGTCGCGACCGACGGGCACCGGCTGGCTCGGATCGACACCCATCTGCCCGAGGGCGCCAATGGCATGCCCGGGGTGATCGTGCCGCGCAAAACCGTGGGCGAGTTGCGAAAGCTGCTGGATGATGACGACGCGACGATTGCGGTTTCCGTGAGCGAGACGAAGATCCGCTTTGCCACACCGGCCATCACGCTGACATCAAAGGTGATCGACGGCACCTTCCCCGATTATACCCGCGTGATCCCGACCGGGAACACAAGGCGGCTGGAGGTGGATGCGTCAGAATTTGCCAAGGCGGTGGACCGCGTGGCAACGGTGTCAAGCGAGCGTTCGCGCGCGGTAAAGCTCAGCCTTGATGAGGACAGGTTGATCCTGTCCGTCAACGCACCAGATTCCGGGGCCGCCGAGGAGGAACTGGCCGTCGCCTATAGCGACGAGCGGCTGGAGATCGGGTTCAACGCCAAGTATCTGCTGGAAATCGCATCGCAGGTGGACCGGGAGAATGCGGTGTTCCTGTTCAACTCGTCCGGCGATCCGACGCTGATGCGCGAAGGCAATGACACCAGCGCGATTTATGTCGTGATGCCGATGCGCGTGTAATCTGTAGGGGGCCGGGCGATCATCCCCGGACCCGTGCAGGAGAGTTCTGAACAGATGAAGGGAACAGCGCGTGGCGGGTCTTGCGATTCAGTCGCTGATGCTGTCGCAATTTCGCAGCCATGGCGTGACGCGACTGGCCTTTGACGGGCGGCCCGTGGCCATTCATGGGCCAAACGGCGCTGGCAAGACAAACATTCTTGAGGCGATTTCGCTTTTGTCCCCGGGGCGCGGGCTGCGGCGTGCGGCGGCCGAGGATCTGGCCCGGAGGCCCGATGCGCTGGGTTGGAAAATCAGCGCACAGGTCGAGGGTCTTGATGCGCCGCACGAGGTGCAGACCTTTGCCACCGGGGCCGAATCGCGCGTGGTGCGGATTGACGGCAAGGTGGCGACGCAGGTGATGCTGGGTCGTATCTTGCGCATCTTGTGGCTGGTGCCGGCCATGGATCGGCTGTGGATCGAGGCGGCCGAGGGGCGGCGGCGGTTTCTGGATCGCCTGACGCTCAGTTTCCTGCCCGATCATGCCGAGGCGGTGCTGGCCTATGACAAGGCAATGCGCGAGCGGAACCGGCTGCTGAAGGACCAGATCAGCGATCCGCACTGGTATGGCGTGATCGAGGCGCGGATGGCCGAGGCGGGGGCGATCATCGCGGCGAACCGTGACGCGGCGCTGGCGCGTCTGGCGGCGGCACAGGACGGGGCCGAAACCGCCTTTCCCCGCGCTGACCTTGCCTTGGTGCACCCCGAGGGCGATCCCGGCGATCTGGCGCTGGCGCTGGCCGAGGGGCGGCGGCGCGACATGGCCGCGGGGCGCACGCTGGCCGGGCCGCACCGGGTTGATCTGTCGGCGGTCTATGCCGCCAAGGGTGTGGCGGCCGAACACTGTTCGACCGGCGAGCAAAAGGCGCTGCTGATTAGCCTGATCCTGGCGAATGCCCGGGCCTTGGCGGCGGATCTGGGGCGCGCTCCGGTCGTGCTTCTGGACGAGGTGGCGGCGCATCTGGATGCGGGGCGGCGCGCGGCCCTTTATGACGAGATCTGTGCGCTGGGCGCGCAGGCGGTGATGACAGGCACAGAGCCGGGGTTGTTCGAGGCGCTGGGTATGCGCGGACAACATGTGATGGTAAGCGCGGAAGGTGTCGTTTCCAGGGGGGCCGAATGACGGTGACATTGCATCAGCTTGGGCTCTATGCGCTGGCCATGGCCGGGCTGTGGGTGATCCCCGGGCCGGTCTGGGTCGCGCTTACGGCGCGGGCGCTGTCGGGGGGCATGGCCGGGGCTTGGCCTTTGGCGGTGGGGGTGGCGCTGGGCGATCTGATCTGGCCGCTTTGCGCGATCCTCGGGCTGGCCTGGGTGCTGTCGCTTTACGGCGATCTGCTGACGGTGCTGCGCTGGGTGGCGGCGCTGGTTTTCATGGTGATGGGGATCTTGCTGCTGCGCGCCCCGGCGTCTTGCTGCTGCGCGCCCCGGCGCGGGTGCCGGGGGCCGACAGCCGAATGACGCGCCCCGGGGTCTGGGCCGGGTTTTCGGTCGGCGTTGCGGCGGTGATCGGCAACCCCAAGGCCATCTTGTTCTACATGGGTTTCCTGCCCGGATTCTTTGATCTGAGCCGGGTCAACGGCTGGGACATCGCGGCCATTCTAGCGATTTCTGCGCTGGTTCCGATGGTGGGGAACCTGTGTCTTGCACTGTTTCTGGACCGGGCGCGGCGCCTGTTGCAAAGCCCGCAAAGCCTGCGGCGGCTGAATGTGGTTTCGGGGGCGCTGCTGATCGTGGTGGGATGTGTGATTCCCTTTACCTGACCGCTAAATCTTGGGGGTAAGGGGTGACATTGACGGGGGCAAACGCTATAAGTCGCGGACATTATTTGGGGTTCAAGACGCATGGCCGAAGCTGCCCGCAAACCCGCCGAATACGGCGCCGATTCCATCAAGGTTCTCAAAGGCTTGGAGGCGGTTCGCAAGCGCCCCGGGATGTATATTGGTGACACCGATGACGGCTCGGGTCTTCACCACATGGTTTACGAAGTGGTGGATAACGGCATCGACGAGGCCTTGGCCGGTCATGCCACGGCCGTGACGGTCAAAATCCACGCGGATTCCAGCGTATCGGTGCGCGACAACGGGCGCGGAATTCCTGTGGATATCCACCAAGAGGAAGGGGTTTCCGCGGCCGAGGTCATCATGACCCAACTGCACGCGGGCGGTAAGTTCAACAACACCGATGAAGGCGGCAATGCCTACAAAGTGTCGGGCGGGCTTCATGGTGTGGGCGTGTCGGTCGTCAACGCGCTGTCGGAATGGCTTGAACTGACGGTGTGGCGCGATGAGACGGAATATCGTGCCCGGTTCGAACATGGCGAATGTGTGGAGCATGTGCGCGCCGTTGGCCCCGCGCCGGGGATGCGCGGCACCGAGGTGCGGTTTCTGGCAAGCGCCAAGACCAACGCGCCGGACGGCACGTTTTCCAACCTCGACTACAGTTTCAAGACGCTGGAAAACCGGCTGAGGGAACTCGCCTTCCTCAACTCCGGGGTGCGGATCATTGTGGAGGATGAGCGGCCCGCCGAGCCGCTGCGCACCGAGCTGTTCTATGAGGGCGGGGTGCGGGAATATGTAAAATACCTCGACCGGTCAAAGACCAGCATCATGGCCGAGCCGATCTATATGATCGGCGAGCGCAACGGCATGACCGTCGAGGTCGCGATGTGGTGGAACGACAGCTACAACGAAATGGTGCTGCCCTTCACCAACAACATTCCGCAGCGCGATGGCGGCACGCACCTTGCGGGCTTTCGCGGGGCCTTGACGCGGACGATCAA
>JALOSF010000178.1 GCA_025458525.1 Cypionkella sp.
CGCGGCCGTGCTTTCCTGATCCGGGGTGGACACGCGGACGATATCGGCCCCGGCGACCGCGCAGCGCTGGATTTGTTCAATCGTTGCGGCCACATCGGTCGTCAGCGTGTTGGTCATCGTCTGCACGGAAATCGGCGCATCGCCCCCGACCAGCACCTTGCCCACCCTGATCTGGCGCGACACGCGCCGGTCGATATTGCGCCAGGGGCGGATGGGATTGTGGGTCATGGGGTCAGGCTCCGCTGCAACTGCGCGGCCAGCATAAGCCGCCCGCAGGCGCGCGGCAACAGGGGGTGGGGCGTTACTCTGACGCGCCTTCGACCGGCGCTGTCGGATCAGCCGAAGCAAAGCGCGCAAGGTCTTCATCCGCGGTCAGATCAGCGGCGGCAATGGCGGCGGTCAGCGCTTCGGCAGAAAGCGCAACGTCACGCACCACATTCGCGCCGGGTGCAACCGGGCCAAGGGTCGCCCCATCGACCAGAAAGTAGATCGAGCCAGAGTTGCCGGTGCGGAAAATCGGCGGCTCTTCCAGCGCAGGCACCGCATAGCGTTCGCCCGCATCGAGGATTTTTTCAAACAGCACCGTGCCGTCGGCCGCGTCGACACGCACCCAGGCCGGACGAACCGCCAGAACCTCAACCCCTTGCTGGGCTTGGGCCACAACCTGCACATCGCCACCCAGCGCCTCGGAAATCGCGGCATCGACGGCGGCAGCTTCGCCCGCATCGGCCAGAACGCCGGTCTGGCGCGGGTCAATCGCCGCAATCGGCCCATCGCGCGACGTCAGCACCGGCACATCCAGCGCTTGCGGGCGGTAAAGCCGGTCCATCATGTCATTGCCGGCACCAGCCTCGGCCATCGTGGTGTCCGGTGCGGTCTCAGCCGCCCGTGTGGTCACCAGCGACGGTGCTGCAGCACCGGCATTGGCCAGGGGGTCAATCTGCGCGACCACGGTCGGCGCCTCTTCGACCGGGGCCAGCTGTACGCGCTGCACTTCCTGCAAGACCGACCAGCCGCCATAGCCGATGGCCCCGATCAGCAGGACCAGCACCGCAATGGACCCGATGGCCCCCGGTTCGACCTGCGAAAACAGCGCCTCACCGCGCGGCACGAAGCTGGCGTTGGGGTTGCCCAGGGGGTCGGAATACTCCGCCCGCGCCCGCGCCTTGATGATCTGCTGCGGCGCGGCGGCGGCGGACAGGCCGTGCGACACCGCATAGCCCGCTTCGGCGCAAAAGCGTTCAAAGGCCCAGTCCGGGTCCATCGCCAGATAGCGGGCATAGGACCGGACGTAGCCGGCCACGAAACCCGGGGTTTCAAAGGCGGACAGGTCAGCGTTTTCGATGGCGGCAATGTAGGTCGCCTTGATCTTCAGCTCACGCTGAACATCAAGCAGCGACTTGCCCAGCGTGGCCCGTTCGCCACGCATCAGATCGCCCAGCCGCAACTCGAAATCGTCAAAGCCCTTGGGCTTGTCCTCTTCGGTTGTCGAAGGTTTCGACCTCCAACCGATCATATGCCCCTGTCCCCTTCGGTGCATTGCGTGTGCCGAGTCGCCTTCCCGAACGACTCACTCACGTTTTCGTATTGGCGAAACAGTAGCACAGGGCAAGACCCTTTGCATACGCAGCAGGCGTCAAGCGACCGCTTCGGCGCGATTCAGCGCACAGTGGCTCCACAATGCATCCATGGCGTGCACCAAGGCTTCGATGTCCTTCGGCCCATGCACCGGCGAGGGCGTGAAGCGCAGCCGTTCCGTGCCACGCGGGACGGTCGGAAAGTTGATCGGCTGGACATAAATGCCGTGATTCTCCAGCAGCATGTCCGACAGCATCTTGCAGTGGACCGGGTTGCCGACATGGACCGGCACGATGTGGCTGCCGTGGTCGATGATCGGCAGACCCATCCCCTTCAGCCGCAGCTTCAGGATGCCCGCCGTGGTCTGGTGCTGGGCCCGCAGGGCGCGCCCCCCCTCGCCCTTCAGGAACCGCACCGAGGCCGCCGCCCCCGCCGCCACCGCAGGCGGCAGGCTGGTCGTGAAAATGAACCCCGGCGCATAGGACCGCACCGCATCGACCATCTTGGCACTCGCCGCGATATAGCCGCCGAATACGCCGTAAGCCTTGGCGAGCGTGCCGTTGATGATGTCGATCCGGTGCATCTGCCCGTCACGTTCGGCCACCCCTGCCCCGTGCGGCCCGTACATGCCCACGGCATGGACCTCATCGATATAGGTCAAAGCGCCGAACTCCTCCGCCAGGTCGCAGATCGCCGAGATCGGGCCGAAATCCCCATCCATCGAATAGATCGATTCAAACGCGATCAGCTTTGGCGCCTGCGGATCATCCGCCGCGAGCAAAGCCCGCAGATGCGCCACATCGTTGTGCCGGAAAATCCGCTTTTCGCCGCCCCCGCGCCGCACGCCTTCGATCATGCTCGCGTGGTTCAGGGCGTCGGAATAGATGATCAGCCCCGGGAAGATCGCCCGCAGCGTGCTCAGCGTCGCATCATTGGCAATGTAGGCGCTGGTGAAGACCAGCGCGCCTTCCTTGCCATGCAGATCGGCAATCTCGGCCTCCAGCCGCTTGTGATAGACCGTGGTGCCGCTGATGTTGCGCGTACCGCCAGACCCTGCCCCCGTCGCCTCCAGCGCCTCATGCATCGCGGCCAGAACTTCCGGGTGCTGCCCCATCCCCAGATAGTCATTCCCGCACCAGACGGTGATGTCCTTTTGCGTGCCATCCGGCTTCGTCCAGACCGCATGCGGAAACTGGCCCTGGCTCCGTTCGATGTCGATGAAGGTGCGATAGCGCCCTTCGTCATGCAGCCGCTTCAGGCTGGCATCAAGGGCGGCTTCAAAATCCATCATGCGTCCGGTCCATCACTTGTGGCATGCGCGAGAGGTCACGCCCAACATAGGCACTCTTGCGGGCCTTTTGCAGCCTTGCCTTGATCTCGGTCAACCCGCCTTCTGGCCAAGGGGGCGAATTGTCGCCATTCCCCTTGGTCACTTCCGCGCGACTGGCCAAGTGACTGGGCGGCTCTGGACACTCCGGACC
>JALOSF010000088.1 GCA_025458525.1 Cypionkella sp.
GCTGGTGCGCGACCCCGTGGTCGTGACCGCCAGCCTGCCGCGTTTCCTTGCCCCCGGCGACAGCAGCCGCATGTTGCTCGAAATCGTCCACGCCACCGGGCCTTCCGGCCGCATGGGCCTTGATGTCAGCGCGCCCGGCGTCACGCTTGGCAGCGTGCCCTCGGGCTTTGATCTGGGCGATCAGGCCAAGGCGGTCTTTGCCGTGCCCGTCACGGCCGGGGCCGAAGGTGTGCAAACCATCACCGTGGCCCTGACCACGCCAGACGGCAAGCAGCTGACCAAGACCCTGACCCTGCCGGTGCAGGCCAATGACCCAGAGGTCGCCCGCACCACGCGCCTGACCCTTGCCCAAGGCCAGACGCTGACGCTGGATCAGTCGGTGTTTGCGGGCCTTGCGCCAGCCAGCGCCAAGGCCAGCATGGCCATCGGCCCCTTGGCGCAGATGGACGCGCCCGGCCTTCTGGCCGCGCTGGACCGCTACCCCTATGGCTGCACCGAACAGATCACGTCCAAGGCCCTGCCGCTGCTTTACTTCGACGAAGTGGCGCAAGCGATGGACCTGCAAGGCGCTGACAACATTCGCCTGCGCATCGAACAGGCGGTGGCGGCAATCCTGACCAACCAAGGGCCAGAGGGCGGCTTTGGCCTGTGGTCGGCGGGCAGCGGCGATCTGTGGCTGGATGCCTATGTCACCGACTTCCTCAGCCGGGCGCGGGCGCAGGGCTTTGCCGTGCCGGACCGCGCCTTCCGCTCCGCGCTCGACAGCCTGCGCGCACAGGTCAATTACGCCCCCGAATTCGACGCCAATTCCAATGGCGGCGGCGAGGCGCTGGCCTATGCGCTGATGGTTCTGGCCCGCGAAGGCGCGGCTGCCATCGGCGATCTGCGTTACTTTGCCGATGTGAAGGGCGATGACTTCCGCACCGCCCTTGCCCAAGCCCAACTTGGCGCCGCCTTGGCAAGCTATGGCGACCAGCCGCGCGCGGATGCCATGTTCCGCCGCGCCGGGGCCCGCGCTCAGGCGCTGATGGATGTCGAGGCCGAGCAAACCTTCCGCGCCGATTACGGCACCAACTTCCGCGATGCGGCTGCGATCCTGACGCTGGCGGTTGAATCCGGCACCCAAGGCATCGACCGCGAAACCCTTGTCAGCCGCATTTCGGGCAACACGGGCGCGCTTTCGACGCAAGAGGCGACTTGGGCACTGATGGCGACCCATGCGCTGATCGACCGCCCCGGAATGGAGGGCATCACCATCGACGGCGCACCCGTCACCGGCCCGCTGGTCAAGGTGCTGACCCCGGGCGCAGGCCCGGTTGCCGTGGCCAACAGCGGACCGGACACGCAACTGACGCTGACCGCCTACGGCGTTCCGGTGGAACCCGAACCCGCCGGCGGCAATGGCTATGCCATTGCCCGCAGCTACTATACGCTCGACGGCGAGCCTGCCACGCTGGACGGCATCCGCACCGGCGACCGGCTGGTCACGGTGCTGGAGGTGACGCCCTTTGGCAAGGGCGAGGCGCGGCTGATGGTGGCCGATCCGCTGCCTGCCGGTTTTGAAATCGACAATCCCAACCTGATCTCGGGCGGGTCGATGGAAAACCTTGACTGGCTCAATCTCGAATCCGAAGTGGCGCACAGCGAATTCCGCCAAGACCGCTTCCTGACCGCGATTGACCGCACCAACGGCGATGCCTTCCGGCTGGCCTATATCGTACGCGCCATCTCGCCCGGCGACTTCCATCACCCCGCCGCTTCGGTCGAGGATATGTATCGCCCGTCCTTCCGCGCCCGGTCTGAAACCGGTCGGGTCACGATTGCCGAGTGATGCGCGCCGGGCTGGTCTTTGCCCTTGCCGCGGGCCTGTTCCTCACCGGGCTGGCCCGCGACCGCTTTGACGACTGGATCGGGCAAACCGCGCTGCCGCCGCTGTCGCTTGAAACCTCGGTCGAGGTGACGGACAGGGACGGCACGCTTTTGCGCGCCTATACCGTGGCCGATGGACGCTGGCGCATGGCGGTGGACTTGCGCCAGGTCGATGAAGATTACCGTGCCATGCTGATCGCCTATGAGGACAAGCGGTTTTATCAGCACCCCGGCGTCGATCTGCGCGCCATGGCCCGTGCGATGGCGCAGGCCGTCTGGAACGGCCGGGTCATCTCGGGCGGGTCCACGCTGACGATGCAGGTCGCCCGCTTGCTGGAGGACAGTGGCACCGGCGCGATGGAGGGCAAGCTGCGCCAGATGCGGGTCGCCCTCGCGCTGGAACGCAGGCTGAGCAAGGATCAGATCCTGCAACTTTACATGCATCTTGCGCCCTTTGGCGGCAATCTCGAAGGCGTGCGCGCCGCCTCCTTCGCCTATTTCGGCAAGGAACCGCGCCGCCTGACCCCGGCCGAGGCCGCGCTTTTGGTGGCCATCCCCCAAGCGCCAGAATCGCGGCGCCCCGACCGCGCCCATGCCCGCGCCATTGATGCGCGCGAACGGGTGCTGGCCCGCGCCCTGCGCGACGGCATCGTGCCCGATCACATGGCGGCGGGCGCGCTCAGCGAACCTGTGCCGCATCAGCGCCGCCCCTTTCCGGCGCTGGCCCCGCATCTGGCCGACCGCGCACGGGCCGAGGCGCCCGCCACGCCGCGCCACCAGCTGACCCTGCGCGCCAGCCTGCAACGCGGGCTGGAAGATCTTGCCCGCGACGTGATCGCCGGACAGGGCGAACGGGTGCAGATCGCCATTGTCGTGGCCGATCACCTGTCGGGCGAAATCCTTGGCTCTGTCGGGTCTGCTGCGTTTCAGGCCGATCAGCGGGCGGGGTTTGTCGATATGACGACCGCCCTGCGCAGCCCGGGATCGACGCTGAAGCCGCTGATCTATGGGCTGGCCTTCGATCAGGGGCTGGCCCATCCCGAAACCCTGATGGAAGACCGCCCGATGCGGTTCGGCACCTATGCGCCGCAGAATTTCGACCGCCAGTTTCGCGGCACCATACGGGTGCGCGAGGCGTTGCAGCAATCGCTGAACCTGCCGGTCGTGCAACTCCTTGATGCGATGGGCCCGCCGCGCCTGCTTGCCGCGTTGGACAAGGCGGCGGTGCGCGCCGTTATCCCCGGTGGCCAGCCCGGCCTTGCCATCGGCCTTGGCGGCGTCGGCATCAGCCTGACCGATATGGTGCAGCTTTACGCCGCCATCGCGCGCGGCGGGGTCGCCCTGCCGCTGACATGGCGGATGGATGGCAGCCGGGCCGAAGGGCAGCGCCTGCTCTCCGCCGCCGCCGCCTGGCAGATCGGCGATATCCTTGCCGGCCTTGCGCCGCCGCCCGGCGCGCCGGCAAACCGGCTCGCCTATAAAACCGGCACCAGCTATGGGCACCGCGATGCCTGGGCCATCGGCTATGACGGGCGGCATGTGGTGGGCGTCTGGCTGGGCCGCGCCGATGGCACGCCGGTCCCCGGTGCCTTTGGCGCCGAAGTGGCAGCGCCGGTGCTGTTCCAGACCTTCACCCGCCTGGCGCCAAGGCTGGAACCACAGCCCCCCGCGCCGCCCGCCACGCTTTTGGTGTCAAACACCCAGCTTCCGCAGCCGCTGCAACGCTTTCACCCGCGCGACACGCTGGCCGCCGATGCCGATGCCCCCACCGTCGCCTTCCCCCCCGACGGGGCCGAGGTGGAACTTCTGAACGGCAGCCTGATGGTCAAGGTCGCAGGCGGCCAGGCGCCCTTTACCTGGCTGGCCGATGGCGTCCCGGTGGTGGTGCAGGACAGGGGCCGCAGCGCGATGCTGACCCTGCCCGGCACCGGATTTGTCAACCTGTCGGTGATCGACGGCGCGGGCCGCTCTGCCCGGGCGCAGGTGCGCTTGCGTTAAACCCGCTCGATGGCCAGAGCGATGCCCTGCCCGCCGCCGATGCACATGGTGATCAACGCGGTGCGCGCCCCCGTCCGCTCCAACTCGTGCAGCGCCTTGACGACCAGAATGGCCCCCGTCGCCCCGACCGGATGGCCGAGCGCAATCGCGCCGCCATTTGGGTTCACCCGCGCGGGGTCAAGGCCCAGCTCGCGGTTCACCGCAATCGCCTGCGCGGCAAAAGCCTCGTTCGATTCAACCAGATCAAAGGCGCTTGGCTTCATCCCGAGCTTGGCGCACAGCGCCTCCACCGCCGGAACCGGGCCAAGGCCCATCACCTTGGGGTCAACCCCTGCATGGGCATAGCCCATCACCCGCGCACGCGGCTTTGCCCCCGGAAACAGCCCGCGCGACAAAACCAGCGCCGCCGCCCCGTCATTGATGCCGCTGGCATTGCCCGCCGTCACGGTGCCATCCTTTTGAAACACCGGCTTCAACCCCGACAAAGCCTCCAGCGAGGTGGCCTTGGGGTGTTCGTCCACCGCGAACTGCACCGGGCCCTTGCGTGTCTCGATGGTGATCGGCGTGATCTGATCGGCGAAATACCCCGCCTCGATGGCCCGCGCCGCCCGCTTCTGGCTTTCCAGCGCAAAGGCATCTTGCGCCGCGCGGCTGATGCCGTGCTGCGCCGCGACGTTTTCCGCCGTCACCCCCATATGCCCGGTGCCAAACGGGCAGGTCAGTGCGCCGGTCATCATGTCCAGCGCAGGTGTATCCCCCATCTTTTGCCCGAACCGCGCGGCAGGCAGGATATAGGGCGACCGGCTCATGCTTTCCGCGCCGCCTGCCACCACCACCGCACAATCGCCCAGCATCAGCGACTGCACTGCCGACACCACCGCCTGCGCCCCCGATCCGCACAGCCGGTTGACGTTCATCGCCGGGGTGGTTTCGGGAATGCCCGCCTGCATCGCGGCCACCCGGCTCAGATACATGTCGCGCGGCTCGGTGTTGATGACATGGCCCATCACCACATGACCAACCTGCGCCCCACCAATCCCCGCCCGCCGCAGGGCCGCGCCGATTACCTGCGCCGCCAGATCGATCGGGGACATCCCCGCAAGCGTGCCGCCAAAGCCGCCGATGGCCGACCGCGTGGCCGAAAGGATGAAAATCTCGCGCGAGTCGCTGGTCATGGGTGCCTCCTGATTGCCGCGAAACTGTAACGGCATTCGCGCGGGCAGGGAAAGATGACGCGGCGTCTGTTGACAGTCCGCGCCCGCCAAGAGAAGGAAGGCACGCGCACCTTCCTCTGAGGCAAAGATGAAAGACCTGATCCGGGCCAACGCCGGCCTTCTGTTCGTGGGCATGGCAACCTTTGTGATGATGGGCGCGGGTCAGTCGCTCTATGGCCCGGCCCTTCCTGCGCTGGGTCGGATGCTGTCGCTTTCGGCGGCAGAGGCCGGGTGGCTCGTCTCGGCGCATTGGATCGGCTGTGCCATCGGCGTGGCGATCACCTATCGCTGGGGGCCAGCCGTCACGCCCCGTCTTTGCCTGGGCATGATGACCTTGGGCGCGGCCGCACTTGCCTCTGGCGCGGGGGTTCTTGCCACCTTTGCGGGGGCGCTGGTCTTTGGCATCGGCTATGGTTTTGCCACCGTGGTGTTCAACCCGCGCATCCTGCGGGCCTTTGGGGCGCGGGGCACTGCCATGGTAAGCCTGGTGAACGCAAGTTTCGGCGCCGGTGCGATTGCCGCACCGTTGATATTCGTCTGGCTGGGATCAGACCCGATCCGCGCCTTTGCCCTGGTCGCGGGGCTGGCCCTGCTGATCTGGGTTGCGGCGGGCACGGTCGGCAAGGCAGAGGCGGGCAGCCAGACCGCGACCACCGGCCCCTATCGCCCGATGCTGCCGTTTCAACTGTTTGCCGTTGCCGGAATCGGGATGGAAGCCACGCTGATCGGCCTTGGCCCCAGCGCGCTGATCCGAAGCGGCCTGTCGGAAACCGCTGCGGCGCAGCTTCTGAGCGGGTTTTTCGTGGCCTTTCTGGGCGCGCGTGTGGTTCTGATCTTTACCGCCCATCTGGCGCCACCCTTCATGCTTTACATCGGTGCCATGGCGGCCGCGGCGGTATCGGCGACCCTTGCCGCCACGATCAACCCGGGGCTGTTCTTTGTGGTGATGGGCCTGTCGGCCGGGCTGTTCTTTCCCGGCTTTTACGTCGCGGCCAGCAAACTGATGGGGGATGACCCCCGCACGGCGCCCACCATCATCGCCGCCGGTCTTGTGGGTGGCATCGCGGCGCCTGTCATCCTCTCTCCCCTGCTGGAGCCGATGGGCGGCCCGGGGTTCTTTGCGATCATGGCCATTCTGGCGACGCTTTGCGCCGGGATTGGCCTGATGCTCTATCGGCGCTTGCCAGAATTGCAAAGCTAGGCCAGGTTTTTCCGGAACCGAGGTGCAGATGAAATACGGGCCAACACGCGGCGAATACTGGTTCAGACTGGTCTTTTCCCTGTGCGGGTTAGGAATGCTGGTCGCCGCCATCGCGCTGCGCGGTTGGCCCGAAGGTCCGGGCCTGATCGAGGTGGTGGGCGTCAGCACCCTGTTCTTTGGCGGCACAGCGGTGATGGCGATCCGGGGGCTGCTGCGATGACCGGGTTGCTTGTCGTGCAGGGGATGGTCTTCGCGCTTTGGGTCGTGCTGGCCTTTCGCTGTCTGTTTCGCTTGCTGCGGATCGTGCAACAAAAGACAGGTCAGCCGCTGCCGGGGCCGCGCGGCACGGCCATGATGCCCCGCCTGTTCTGGACCGACCCACGCCTTGCCACCGACCGCAAGCTGCTTGGTCTGGTGACGGTGCTGTTGCTCGCGCTCTCGGCGGGCTTTGCGGCACTGCGTTAGGGGGTCAATCGGACCCGGCCCCGCGGCGTCAGGTGGAACACCGCGCCATCGTCGATGACAATCGCACTCAGCGGCCCGCCATAGGCGGCGGAACTGTCGATGTTGACGCGGTTGCCGTAATGGGTGGGGATGTCTATCGCGGTGTGGCCATGCACGATCAGCGCCTCGAACGGGCCATCGTGATCGAGAAAGCCAGTCCGGATCCAGACCAGATCATCCTCGGCCTGCTCTGTGATGGGCACACCGGGCCGCACCCCGGCATGGACAAAGATCGCGCCAGTCGCCCGGTGCCAGGTGGGCCGGGCGGCCAGAAAGGCACGGTGATCGGCCGGCACGGCGGCAAGCGCATCGGCATGCACCTTGGCGACCGGCCGGTCAGCCGCGTTTTCCACCCCATAGGATTGGAGCGTGGCGGCCCCGCCGAGCTTTGGGTGCAGCCAGCTGTAGATCGACCGCAAGCCCGGGTCTTGTGCCGCCGGATCGTCAAGGAAAAGCGTGAACATCCGGTCGTGGTTGCCCTTGAGCACAACCCAGTCCTCCCCCCGCGCGATGCCTTCGGCAAGATATTGCACCACGGCACGGCTGTCGGGGCCACGGTCCACCAGATCGCCGACATGCACCACCTGCCCCGGCCCATTGCGGGCCATGTCATCGGCGATCAGGTCATGCACGGCGCGCAAAAGACCGATATGGCCGTGGATATCGCCTATGGCATAGGTCTGCATGATCGGGCCTTTTCATGAGGAAAGCCCGGAGGCGCTGCCTCCGGACCCTCGGGATTGCCATGAACAGATGAAACGGGGCGCGGGATCAAGCCCCTTCGAACACCAGCGGCTTCACCTGCAAGAACATGCCGGTGGATTCCAGCGTATCGACGACCTTCGGGTTGATCGGCTGGTCAAGATACAGCAGCGCAATCGCATCTTCGCCAATGGCCGAGCGGCCAAGGGTGAAGTTGGCGATGTTCACGCCATTCTTGCCCAGCGTCATGCCCAGCAGGCCGATGATGCCCGGAACGTCCTCGTTCGTGGTGTAAAGCATGTGTTCGCCCACTTCGGCGTCGATATTGATGCCCTTGATCTGGATGAAGCGCGGCTTGCCATCGGAGAAGCAGGTGCCGGCAATGGACCGTTCCCGCTTGTCCGTGACCATCGTGACCTTGATATAGGCGTCAAAGGCGCCCGATTTGTCCTGCCGGGTGGTCGAGACCTGGATGCCACGCTCCTTGGCGACGATGGGGGCCGAGACGAGGTTGACGTCGGGGTTCTGCGTCTTCATCACACCGGCAATCACGGCGCAGTTGAGGGCGGCGAGGTTCATCGTGGTGACAGAACCATCGTAAAGGATGTTGATGGCCTTGATCGGCTCATCGGTCATCTGGCCGATAAAGGCGCCAAGATGGCCTGCGAGCTTGATCCACGGGCCCATCACCGCCGCTTCTTCGGCGGTGACGGAAGGCATGTTGAGCGCATTCTGCACCGCACCCGTCAGTAGGTAATCCGACATCTGTTCCGCCACCTGAAGGGCGACATTCTCCTGCGCTTCGGTGGTAGAGGCGCCAAGGTGCGGGGTCACGACGACGTTTGGCAGGTTGAACAGCGGGTTTTCCACGGCGGGTTCCACCTCGAACACATCCAGCGCGGCCCCCGCCACATGGCCGGATTTCAGCGCGTCGGCCAAGGCTGCCTCGTCGATCAGGCCGCCCCGGGCGCAGTTGATGATCCGCACGCCTTGCTTGGTTTTCGCCAAGTTCTCGCGGCTCAGGATGTTGCGGGTCTTGTCGGTCAGCGGCACGTGCAGCGTGATGAAATCGGCCCGCGCGAGCAGATCGTCAAGCTCCACCTTGGTGACGCCCAGTTGCTTGGCGCGTTCCTCGGACAAGAAGGGGTCATAGGCCACCACCTTCATCTTGAGGCCCACGGCCCGATCGCAGACGATGCCGCCGATGTTGCCGGCCCCGATCACGCCAAGGGTCTTGTTGAACAGTTCAACACCCATGAATTTCGACTTTTCCCATTTGCCGGCATGGGTGGATGCATTGGCCTCGGGGATCTGGCGCGCCACGGCAAACATCATCGCGATGGCATGTTCGGCGGTGGTGATCGAGTTGCCAAAGGGCGTGTTCATCACGATCACCCCCTTTTTCGATGCGGCAGGGATATCGACGTTATCGACACCGATCCCGGCGCGACCGATGACCTTCAGCCGGGTGGCCGCAGCCAGCAGCTTTTCGGTGGCCTTGGTGGCGGAGCGGATGGCGAGGCCGTCATACTGGTCGATGACGGCGGCCAGCGCCTCCTTGTCTTTGCCGAGTTTCGGCATGTAATCGACCTCGACCCCGCGGTCGCGGAAGATCTGGACGGCGGTTTCAGAGAGTTCGTCGGAAACGAGAACCTTGGGAGCCATGGTGTCACCTGTGCATGAACGGGGAAGGCGCGTCCCGGTCATCACCGGGACTGGCGTGAAATGGAGGGGGAGGCCCCGGGGAAAACCCGGGGCGCAAAGAATCAGGCGGCTTGCGCCTGCGCTGCGATCTCGGCCTCGAAGGCGTGGGCGATCCAGGGCATCAGGGCCGCCACATCGGCGGTTTCCACCGTCGATCCGCACCAGATGCGCAGACCGGCGGGCGCGTCGCGATAAGCGCCGATGTCATAGGCGACACCGGCCTTTTCCAGCCGCTTGGCGACCGCCTTGGCAAAGGCCTCGGCGTCAACGATGCGGGCATCAACGAATTTGAGACAAACGCTGGTGGTCGAGGCAATCTCGGCCGTCTCGGCCAGATTTTGCAACCACGGGTTGGCCGCGCAAAAATCCCACACCACCTGCGCATTGGCAGATGCCCGGGCGATCAGTCCCTTCAACCCGCCGACCGATTTGGCCCATTTCAGCGACACAAGGTAATCTTCGACCGCCAGCATCGACGGGGTGTTGATCGTCTCACCTACAAAAATGCCTTCGATCAGCTTGCCCTTGGAGGTCAGGCGGAAGATCTTGGGCAGCGGCCAGGCGGGGGTATAGCTTTCCAGGCGCTCCACCGCGCGGGGCGACAGGATCAGGATGCCATGCGCGCCCTCTCCCCCAAGCACCTTTTGCCAGGAAAAGGTGGTCACATCCAGCTTGTCCCAAGGCAGGTCCATCGCAAAGGCGGCGCTGGTCGCGTCACAGAGCGTCAGGCCCTTGCGATCCGCTGGGATCGCGTCGCCATTCGGCACGCGGCAGCCCGAGGTGGTGCCGTTCCACGTAAAGCAGACATCGGCATCGAAATCGACGCCTGCCAGATCCACGATCTGGCCATAGGGGGCGATCTTGACCTTGGCATCCAGCTTCAGCTGTTTGACCGCATCGGTCACCCAGCCTTCGCCAAAGGACTCCCAGGCCAGCATTTCCACGGGGCGGGCGCCCAGCATCGTCCACATCGCCATTTCATAGGCGCCAGTGTCGGACGCGGGCACGATGCCGATGCGATACTCCGCCGGCACGCCCAGAATTTCACGGGTCAGGTCGATGGCTTCCTTCAGCTTGGCCTTGCCAATGGCGGCACGGTGCGACCGGCCCAGCGGCGCATCAGCAAGCATGTCAAGGGAGAAGCCGGGAACCTTGGCACAGGGGCCAGAGGAGAAACGCGGATTAGCCGGGCGCGCAGCCGGGGCATTCAGATCAGCCATGGTATCCTCGCAGATAAATGCCCTTCGTTGGGGAAGGGTGTCCCACTTGCCGCATTACAGACATGGCCCCTCTGGCACAAGGGGGAAAATCGTCGTAATCCGGCGCATCGCAGCGCGAAAGCGACACCCCGAGCCAAACGGATCCCGCCGATGTTCACCGCAACCCTGCTGACCAATCCCGATACCCCGGTTCTCGACCGTGCCACGGTGGAATCCCTGCGCAACGCCTGGGGCGGGGGGGATGCCATCTGGCTTGACCCGGGCGTGGCGGCAGAGTTTCCGCTGCACGCCATGCCCGCCAATCTGTGGGATGTCTGGGCCAGTCTGCAAGGCTTGCGCATTGATCTTGCCGTGCAACCCACGGTCGCCCGCAAGAAGCGCCTGCTGATCGCCGACATGGACAGCACGATGATCCAACAGGAATGCATCGATGAATTGGCCGACGAGGCCGGGGTGGGCGCCCATGTCGCCGGCATCACCGCCCGTGCGATGAATGGCGAACTTGATTTCGAAGCTGCCCTGCGCGAACGCGTGGGCCTTCTGCGCGACCTGCCCGAAACCACCATCGCGCGGGTGATCCGCGACCGGATCACCCTGATGCCCGGCGGCCCGGTGCTTCTTGCCACGATGAAGGCGCAGGGCGCCCATGCCGCCCTGGTGTCAGGCGGGTTC
>JALOSF010000179.1 GCA_025458525.1 Cypionkella sp.
GGTGGCCACATCGGCGTTGAAAATCGCGGTGCCGCCGGGGACGAGGCCGTCAAAGATCGACGCCTTTTCGTGGGCGATGCCTTCGATGCTCTCGAATGCCTCCAAATGCGCAGGCGCGACGGTGGTGACAAGGGCTACGTCAAGGCGCGCGAGGGCTGCGAGCGGGGCGATTTCACCGGGATTGCTCATCCCGATCTCGATCACCGCAAAGCGGGCGTCGGCGGGCATGCGAGCCAGCGTCAGGGGCACGCCCCAATGGTTGTTGTACGAGGCCTCGGCAGCGTGGGTCTTGCCTTGGCCCGACAGGATCGCGCGCAGCATTTCCTTGGTCGAGGTCTTGCCGACCGATCCGGTGATGCCGACGACGCGGGCCGCGGTCCGGGCGCGGGCGGCGGCACCAAGGGCGGCCAGCGCTTGCAGGACATCCGGCACGATGAGAAGCGGGGCGGTGGCTGGCACGTCTTCGGGGATGTGGCTGACGAGGGCGGCGGCAGCGCCCTTTGCCAGCGCCTGAGCCACGAAATCATGGCCATCACGCACGTCCTTGAGGGCGACAAACAGGTCACCCGGCTGCAGCGTCCGGGTGTCGATGGAGACGCCGTTGGCCTGCCAGTCGGTCGTGCTGCGGCCGCCGGTGGCTTGTGCGGCGTCGGATGCGGTCCAAAGCGTCATGGCGTGCGCCCTTGGCTGGCCCGGGGGGCTGTCTGCCCCCCGACCCCCGAGGATATTTGGGCCAGAACACATCGTCAAAGGGGTAGATGTCGGAGCCGATGATCTGGCCGGACTCATGGCCCTTGCCCGCGATCAGCAGGGCATCGCCGGGTTGCAGGGCATCAACGGCGCGCAGGATGGCTTCGGCGCGGTCGGCAACCTCATTCGCGTCAGGGCAGGCCTGCAGGATCGCGGCGCGGATCATGCGCGGGTCTTCGGTCCGGGGGTTGTCGTCGGTGACGTAAAGCACATCGGCATGAGCCTCTGCCGCCGCCCCCATCAAAGGGCGCTTTGTCCGGTCGCGGTCGCCGCCTGCGCCAAAGACGATCAGGATGCGCCCCATCACATGCGGGCGCAGCGCCTTCAGCGCGGTTTCAATGGCATCGGGCGTATGGGCGTAGTCCACGAAGACCGAAGCCCCGTTCTTCCGCGTCGCGGCCAGTTGCATCCGCCCGCGCACGCCGGTCAGCTGCGGCAGCACCGAAAACACCGCCGAGGGGTCAGCGCCCGCAGCGATGGCAAGCCCTGCCGCCACGGCCACATTCTCGGCCTGAAAGCCGCCGATCAGGCCAAGGCGCAGCTGCTGTGGTTGCCCCTGCCAGATCAGCCGCACGTCCTGGCCGCGGGCGTCAAAGCGCTGGCCTGCGATGTGAAGGTCAGCCTCGCCATGACCGATGGTCAGGACGCGCAGGCCACGGGCTTCGGCAAGGGCGGCCATCTCGGGCCCCTTGGCGCCGTTCAGGTTGACCACCGCCACGCCGTCATCGGGCAGCAGCCGGGTGAAGAGCTGGGCTTTGGCGTCGAAATAGGCCGCCATCGTGCCGTGATAATCCAGATGGTCCTGCGTCAGGTTGGTGAAGCCCGCCGCTTTCAGGCGCACGCCATCCAGCCGGCGCTGGTCAAGGCCGTGGGAGGACGCCTCCATCGCGGCATGAGTGATCCCGTCGGCGGCGGCGGCGGCCAGAAGCTTTTGCAGCGTCACCGCGTCGGGCGTGGTGTGGCTGGACGGGGCGGCCCAGGCGCCTTCGATCCCCGTCGTGCCGATGTTGATCGCCGCCTCACCCAGCGCGGCCCAGATCTGGCGGGTGAAGGTGGCCACGCTGGTCTTGCCGTTGGTGCCTGTGACCGCGACCATGGTTTCGGGCTGGGGGCCAAACCAGAGGGCCGCCGCACAGGCCAGTGCCGCGCGCGGGTCTTCGGCGACGACAAGCGCGGTTTCCGACTCGGCCAGCACCTCAGCCGCCAGTTTCGCGCCGGTGGCATCGGTCAGGATGGCGGTCGCCCCCTGCTCCAGTGCCGCCGGAATGAAGCGGGCACCATGGGTGGCACTGCCGGGAAGGGCTGCAAACAGCATGCCCGCCCGCACGGCGCGGCTGTCGGCGGTCAGGCCCGAAAGTGCCGGATCACGCCCGGCCCGGGCCGTCAGCCCAAGGTCCGATAGCCGTGTCACGCGCGCTGTCATGCCAAATCCCCGTCAGTTGCTGGCGGCTGTTACCGCATCGGGTGCGGGGGGTTCAAGCTTGGGGCGCAGACCCATCAGAGGGGCGACGCGACGGATGATCTCGGCCGCCACCGGAACGGCGGTCCAGCCCGCGGTGCGGCGCGGTTCGGACCCGGCGGTATCCAGGGGTTCGTCCAGCGTGACGATCAGAACGTACTGCGGGTTAGACGCCGGAAAGACCGAGGCGAAGGTGTTGATGACCTTGTCCTCATAATACCCGCCCGTGCGCTTGGGCTTGTCGGCAGTGCCGGTCTTGCCCGCAACCTCATAGCCCGGAACCTCACCCAGAGAGGCAGTGCCTTCGGTCACCACGCGGCGCAGCATCTTGACGGATTCGAAGGCGGTCTTCTCGCTCATCACGCGGACGCCGGTGGTCGGGCCTTCGCGCTTGAGCAGCGTCGGCTTGATCATCACCCCGCCATTGGCAATCGCGGCATAGGCTGCGGCCAGGTGCATCGGGCTGGCCGACATGCCATGGCCGTATGAGGTGGTGATCGTCACGATCTCGGGCCATTTCTTCGGGATCAGCGGCCGCGCGCCGGGGGCTTCGATCAGCTCCAGCGGAGTGGGCTCAAAGAACCCAAGGGATTTGAGAAAGGCCTGCTGGCGCAAGGGGCCGATCATCAGCGCGATATGCGCAGTGCCCACGTTCGACGATTTGGCGATGACATCGGTGACAGACAGGAGGGGGCCGTAATTCTTGCCCTCGAATTCCTTGATCAGATGGCGGCCCCAGCGCATGGGGGCATTGGCGTCGACCATGCTGTCAGGGGTCAGAAGGCCAAGCTCCATCGCCTGAGCGGCGGCGAAGATCTTGAAGGTCGAGCCAAGCTCATACACGCCCTGCACCGCGCGGTTGAACAAGGGGCTGTCCCCGGGTTCGGCATTCTTGTCGACCAGGGGGTTCGGCCGGTCATTCGGGTCAAACGTCGGCAGCGAGGCGATGGCGACGATTTCCCCGGTGCGCACGTCCATCAAGATCGCTGCGGCACCCTTGGCGTTCAGCATGGTCATGCCGGCGTAAAGCACCTCTTCGACCGTGGACTGGATCGTAAGGTCCAGCGACAGGGTCAGGGGCTTGCCGCCTTGGGCAGGGTCACGCAGGCGCGCGTCGAGAGCCTTTTCCACGCCCGCCGTCCCGATCACCTCGGCCGAATGCACGCCTTCGGCCCCGAAAGAGGTGCCGCCAAGGACATGTGCGGCCAGGCTGCCGTTGGGGTAAAGCCGCATCTCACGCGGGCCGAACAGAAGGCCGGGGTCGCCGATTTCATGCACCAGCTGCATCTGTTCGGGCGACAGGACCTTGCGGATCCAGAC
>JALOSF010000023.1 GCA_025458525.1 Cypionkella sp.
GCCGCAAGTCCTTGAACGAAATCAAGGAAGTGCTGTCGGGCATGGGTCTGCACCTTGGCATGGAAGTCGAGGATTGGCCGCCAGAGAACATCGAAGATCTGGCCAAGCGTTTCGAGGACCAGTTCTAAGACCACCGGGGGGCGGCAACGCCCCCCAGCTACAATGCCCGGACGACCGGGGAAAAAGATTGAAAACCGAAGGTTTTCGATCATGGCGAAAGCCCAAGGTGAGTGCAGCCGCACATAGGCCGCACCGGACAAAGCAAAACACGCGATACGGAGATTCCCATGCGTCACTCTAACGGCTACCGCAAACTGAACCGGACCCACGAACACCGCAAGGCGATGTTCGCCAACATGGCCGGTTCGCTGATCGAGCATGAGCAGATCAAGACCACCTTGCCCAAGGCAAAGGAACTGCGTCCGATCATCGAAAAGCTGATCACCCTGGCAAAGCGCGGCGACCTGCACGCCCGTCGTCAGGCCCATGCCCAGTTGAAGCAGGACATGCACACCGCACGTCTGTTTGAAATCCTCGGCCCCCGCTACAAGGACCGCGCCGGTGGTTATGTGCGCGTGCTGAAGGCTGGCTTCCGCTATGGCGACATGGCGCCGATGGCGATCATCGAATTCGTGGACCGCGACCCGAATGCAAAGGGTGCCGCCGACCACGCTCGGACCGAAGCGGCCGAACAGGCAGAATGATCTGCCCGACGTTTGCGCAAGGCCCGTCTCTGGCAACAGGGGCGGGCTTTGTCCTGTCTGGATCAACGCTGCCGCCCCGGCTGCCTTGCCCTCGCGCGGGTTGAAAGCGTGGGCGCCTTTGCCATATTGCTGCCATTGCCAGAAAGGGATGCCGTGATGATCCGCCTTGTTGCCCTTTTGCTTCTTGCCACGCTGCCGTTTTCCGCGTTTGCGCAAAGCCGGGTGCCGGCCAGTCAGGCCGAGATCAGCCTCAGTTTCGCGCCCGTGGTGCAGGCCACCACCCCGGCGGTGGTCAATATCTACGCCAGCCGCGTGGTCGAGGAACGCCTCTCGCCCTTTGCCGGCGATCCGTTCTTTGACCAGTTCCTTGGCGGTTTTGCCCAGACCCAGCCGCGGGTGCAGAACTCGCTTGGCTCTGGCGTGATCGTGTCGCCCGACGGGATCGTCGTGTCGAATTATCACGTGGTCGGACAGGCCACCGAAATCCGCGTCGTGCTGAACGACCGCCGCGAATATGCCGCCGATCTGATCCTGGGCGACGAGGAAAGCGATCTGGCCATTCTTCGGCTGCAAAACGCGCGCGATCTGCCCGCGCTGCCGTTCCGCAACTCGGATGAGGTGCAGGTGGGCGATCTGGTTCTGGCCATCGGCAATCCGTTCGGGGTGGGGCAGACCGTGTCGCAGGGCATCGTCTCGGGCCTTGCGCGCAGTTCGGTCGAACTCGGGCGCGGCTATTTCATCCAGACCGATGCCGCGATCAACCCCGGCAACTCGGGCGGGGCGCTGGTTGACATGCAGGGGCGTCTTGTCGGGATCAACACCGCCATCCTGACCCGTTCGGGCGGATCGAATGGCATTGGCTTTGCGATTCCGGCCAATTTGGTGCAAACCGTTGTCCGCCAGGCCGAGCAGGGTGCCAGCCGGTTTGCCCGGCCGTGGGCGGGTGTGACCGGGCAGGCAATGGATGCCAGCCTGGCAGAGGCGATGCAGATCGAACGCCCCGATGGTGTCTTGCTGTTGGACATACACCCCGACAGCCCCTTTGCGGCCGCCGGGTTGCGCGCGGGTGACATTGTGCTGACCGTGGGCGGCGAGCCGACCAACACCCCGCAAGAGATGATCTTCCGGCTGGCGGCGCTTGGCGTCGGCGCCACGACCGAGATCAGCTATCTGCACGAAGAACGGGTGCAAACGGCCGAGGTCGCGCTGGTCGCCCCGCCCGACAGCCCCCCGCGCGATGTGCAGACGATCAGCGAAAGAGTGGCCTTGCGCGGCCTGACGGTGGCCCGGATCAACCCGGCGGTCAGCGCCGAGATGGACCTGCCCATCGATGCCACGGGCGTCGTCGTGATGCAGGCGCAGGATGTGGCGGGTCAGGTGGGGCTGCGTGCCGGGGATGTGCTGCTGTCGATCAACGACAGGGCGATCAGCACGCCGCAGGATGTGGTGCAGGCCGCGCGCGAGCCGACGCGGCGTTGGGCGATTGATGTCAATCGCGGGGGGCAGGTGATCCGCCTGCGTTTCCGGCTCTAGCGGCGGCGGGCGCGGCGGGTTACGCTCTGCCCCATGGCCGATCTGTTTGACACCGCAGCCCAGACCCCGAAAGCCGAAGGCCCGCGCCCCTTGGCCGACCGTTTGCGCCCGCAAACCCTGTCCGACGTCATCGGGCAGGGCCATGTGCTGGGGCCAGAGGGGCCGCTTGGCGCGATGCTGGCGGCGCGCAGTCTGTCATCGCTGATCCTTTGGGGGCCGCCCGGCGTGGGCAAGACCACCATCGCCCGGTTGCTGGCGCGCGAAACCGATCTGGCCTTTGTCCAGATCAGCGCGATTTTCACCGGCGTGCCGGAATTGCGCAAAGTGTTCGATTCCGCCAAGATCCGGCGGCAAAACGGACAGGGGACGCTGCTGTTTGTTGATGAAATCCATCGCTTCAACAAGGCGCAGCAGGATGGCTTTCTGCCGCATATGGAGGACGGGACGATCCTTCTGGTCGGGGCCACCACCGAAAACCCCAGTTTCGAGTTGAACGCCGCCTTGCTCAGCCGGGCGCAGGTGATCGTGCTGGAACGGTTATCGCTGGCCGATCTGGAGCGGTTGATGCAGCGCGCAGAACAGGAGTTGGGCCAAACCCTGCCCCTGACCGGCGAGGCGCGAGAGGCGCTGCTCGAGATGGCCGATGGCGATGGCCGCGCGCTGCTCAATCTGATCGAACAGGTGGCGGCATGGCGGGTCGATCGCCCGATGGCGCGCGATCAGCTTGCCACACGCCTGATGCGACGGGCCGCGAAATACGACAAGTCGGGCGAGGAGCATTACAACCTGATTTCTGCCTTGCACAAATCGGTGCGCGGGTCCGACCCCGATGCTGCGCTCTATTGGTTTGCCCGCATGCTGGAGGGTGGTGAAGACCCGCGTTTCCTCGCCCGCCGTCTGACGCGCATGGCGGTGGAAGACATTTGCCTTGCGGACCCGCAGGCGCAGAGCGTCTGCCTGGATGCCTGGAACACCTATGAACGCCTGGGCAGCCCCGAGGGGGAACTGGCGCTGGCCAATGCGGTGGTCTACCTGGCACTCGCTCCCAAATCCAACGCGGTCTATGTGGCCTACAAGGCGGCGCGGGCCGCGGCGCGGGACACCGGCAGCCAGATGCCGCCGCGCCATATCCTGAACGCACCCACCAAGATGATGAAGGACATCGGCTATGGGGCGGGCTATGCCTATGACCATGATGCCGAAGACGGATTTTCCGGGCAGGATTATTTCCCCGAAGGCATGAAACGCCCGGTGTTCTATCTGCCGCCCGAACGCGGGTTTGAACGCGAGTTGAAAAAGCGGGTGGAGTATTTTGCCAAGCTGCGCGCGAAACGTCAGGGCAGTTAGCGGCACAGATGCCGTGCGCACGTTGACAAATCCGCGCAACAAACGCAAAGACCCCTCATGATCCTGACCCTTTCCCAAGTCGCCCTCGGCGGGGCCATTGGCGCATCCTTGCGCTATCTGGTGAATGTCGCCAGCCTGCGCGCCTTTGGGCCGGGGTTTCCCTATGCCACGCTGATCGTCAATGTCCTCGGCTCGTTCGCCATGGGGCTTTTGGTGGTGGTGCTGGCCGAAAAATCCGGGATGCGCCTTGCGCCGTTTCTGATGACGGGCATTCTGGGCGGCTTCACCACCTTTTCGGCCTTCTCGCTCGACACCATTTCGCTGTGGGAGCGGGGGGCAAGCTGGCTTGCCCTTGGCTATGTCGGCGCTTCTGTCATTCTCTCGCTTGCCGCGCTTGTGGCGGGCCTCCAACTTGCAAGGTCCATGCTATGAGCGGCGTTAAAATCCTGACGGTATCCGAGGACGAGGGCGAGCAGCGGCTGGACAAATGGTTCAAGCGCCGCTTTCCGCAGCTGACCCAAGGCCATGTCGAAAAGATGTGCCGCACCGGGCAGATCCGGGTCGATGGCGCGCGGGCAAAGGCGGCGGACCGTGTGGCGCCGGGCCAGACCATCCGCGTGCCGCCCTTGCCCGACACCGAGGCGCCAAGCCGCCCCGCCGAAGGGCGCGTCAGCGCGGCGGATGCCAAGATGATCCAGAACGCGGTGCTGTGGAAGGATGAGCATATCATCATCCTGAACAAGCCCCCCGGCCTGCCGTCGCAGGGCGGATCGGGGCAGGGGGACCGGCATGTGGACGGTCTGACCGAGGCGCTGAAATTCGGCTACAAGGACCGCCCCAAACTGGTGCACCGGCTGGACAAGGACACCTCGGGCCTGTTGATGCTGGCGCGCACCGACCGGGTGGCGCGCGCGCTGTCCGAGGCTTTGCGGCACCGTAACACCCGCAAGATCTACTGGGCGCTGGTCGCGGGCGTGCCGCATCCGCGCCAAGGCTCGATCAAATACGGGCTGATGAAGGCGCCGGGCGGCGGGCGGGGCGAGGGCGAAAAGATGCTCTGCGTCCACCCCGCAAAGATGGCCGATTTCCCCGATGCCAAGCGGGCGCATACCGATTACTTCACGCTCTGGTTCCTTGGCACCCGCATGTCCTGGATGGCGCTGGAGCCGGTGACGGGCCGCACGCACCAGTTGCGCGCCCATATGGCCGAACTTGGCCACCCGATTATCGGCGATGGCAAATACGGCGGGTCGGCTCAGGAAAACGCTGGCGACGGCTGGGGCGCGCAAGCCGGCGGTGAGATGTCAAAGAAAATGCATCTGCACGCCCGCAGCCTGACGGTCGAGCATCCGATCACCAAAGAGCTGATGACCTTTACCGCGCCCTTGCCCGACCACATGGCGCGGACTTGGAAGCTGCTCGACTGGAACGAGAAAGACGTGCCGGCCGACCCCTTCACGGTGTTCAAATGAGCGGCTGGACGGCGAAGCGGTTCTGGACGGCGGCTGTTGCAGAACCGCTCGACGGCGGCTTTACCGTCCGGCTGGACGCAAAGCCCGTCAAGACGCCCGCCAAGGCCCCGCTGCTGTTGCCCACACGCCGGATGGCCGAGGCGATTGCCGCCGAATGGGAGGCGCAGCAAGGCGTCATCCGGCCCGACAGCATGCCGCTGACCCGCGCCGCCAATTCCGCCATCGACAAGGTTGGCCCGCATCGCGACGCCGTGGTGGGCGAGATCGCCAATTATGCCGCCACCGACCTGCTGTGCTATCGCGCGACCGAGCCGCCAGCCCTGATCGCCCGTCAGGCGCAGGGCTGGGACCCGTGCCTGGATTGGGCGCGCGACGCGCTTGGCGCGCCGCTGACGGTCACGCAAGGGGTGATCCCGATCCCCCAGCCCGCACCCAGCCTTGCGCGTCTGCGCGCCGTTGTGGCCGAACACAGCGCCTTTCAGCTTGCGGCATTGCATGATCTGGTGGCGATTTCCGGGTCGGTGGTCCTTGGGCTTGCCGTGGCACGCGGCCATCTCGGCGCAGCCGAGGCGTTTGACCTGAGCCGAATCGATGAGGCCTGGCAAATCCAGCAGTGGGGCGTGGATGAGGAAGCCGCCGCTCTGGAAGCGCGGCGCCGCGACGCGATGCTGATTGCCGAGCGATTCTTTCAATTGTGCGGGTAACAATCCTGCCCAAATCACAGGCGCAGCGATGCCATCTTGCGCAGCACTGCCCGCAACCCGCTGGTCTGCAAAGAATTTAGGCAATTTTCTGCGACACGCTTGACCTTTCAAACCGCTTCGGAGGAAACTGTCACGACTGGGAGAGGCTCACCTCCACTAGTTTCGTCCCCGTCCGCCCGGTTCCGGGCCCCGGGGCATAAAAAATGTCGGCCCAAGGCCGACTACTCAGGATGAGGTAAGAATGAAAAAATCCGTATTCCTCGGCACCCTTGCTGCCACCACGCTCTTTGCGGGCATGGCTCTGGCCCAAGGCACCTCGACGCTTGATACCGTCAAGGCCCGTGGCGAACTGAACTGTGGCGTCAACACCGGTCTGGTCGGCTTTGCCGCGCCGGATGCAAACGGCAATTGGCAAGGGTTTGACGTGGCCCTGTGCAAGGCGGTTGCCGCCGCGATCTTTGGCGACGCGTCCAAGGTGGTTTATATCCCGACCACCTCTGCCGACCGCTTCGAACAGTTGACCTCGGGCAAGATCGATTTCCTGATCCGCAACACCACCTGGACCTTCTCACGCGACACCGACCTGAAAATGGATTTCGTCGGCGTGAACTATTATGACGGTCAAGGCTTCATGGTGCGCAAGGATCTGGGCGTGTCTTCGGCCAAGGAGCTGAACGGCGCCACGATCTGCATTCAGACCGGCACCACGACCGAACTGAACCTGGCCGACTACTTCAAGGCCAACAACCTGACCTACACCGCGGTTCCGGTTGAAACCAACGCCGAAGGCGAACAGCAGTATCTCGCAGGCGCTTGCGATGCCTATACGACTGACGCCTCGGGCCTTGCTGCCACCCGTGCGGCATTTGCCGACCCGGACAACCACATCATCCTGCCCGAGATCATTTCGAAAGAACCGCTCGGGCCGGCCGTGCGTCATGGGGACAGCGCCTGGGGCGACGTGATCCGCTGGACGATGAACGCGCTGATCGCTGCCGAAGAATTCGGCATCACCTCGGCCAATATCGACGAACTGGCAACCTCGTCGCAGAACCCCGAAGTGCAGCGCTTGCTCGGCTCCTCGACCGACAATCTGGGTGCGATGCTTGGGCTTGATGCCGGCTGGGCCAAGAATGCGATCAAGGCAAGCGGCAACTATGGCGAAATCTTCGCTGCAACCATCGGCGAGTCGACCCCGATCGGTCTGGCGCGTGGCCTGAACGCACAATGGACCCAAGGCGGGCTGCTCTACACCCCGCCGTTCCGTTGATCGGCTAAGACCTTGGGCGCGCCACACCGGCGCGCCCTTTTTGAACGTGCGAACAGGGTAATCCGCTGCGTCGGGGAAACTTCCCCAATAACAAGGGCAAAGCCCGGTGACGCGTGGACTTCAGGGGAAATTACATGGCCGTAGTTACGGAAGATCCGAAAGCTGGCTTTCGGCTCGGGATGCTCATATACGACACCCGATATCGCTCCATCACCATTCAGATTGTTGTTCTGTTCCTGTTCATGGCCGGTGCGGCCTGGTTGATAGATAACCTGATCCGCAACCTCGAGGCCTTGGGCCGCGGCATCGACTTCGGCTTTTTGTGGAACCGGGCGGGATACGACATCAACCAGACGCTGGTTGAATACACCAACGACAGCACCCATGCCCGCGCCATGCTGGTCGGGCTGCTCAACACGCTGCTGATCGCCTTTCTGGGCTGCATCGCGGCGACGGTGCTTGGGGTGATTGCGGGTGTCTTGCGCCTGTCGAAGAACTGGGTGGTGGGCCGCCTGATGACGGTCTATGTGGAAATCTTCCGCAATATTCCGCTCTTGCTGTGGATCCTGATGATCTACACCATCTTTACCGAGGCGCTGCCCGCCCCGAACGCGTTTCGCGGTGAAAACCCTGCCGCCTCGATGGCGCTGTTCGACACCGTTGCCTTCACCAACCGCTATACCGCTATTCCGTGGCTGGTCTTTGACAATTCGCTGGGCTGGCTGCAACTGGGGCCGATCTGGCTTAACCTTGATCTGACCGTCATCATCGTCGCGCTGGTCGGCGGGTTCCTGATCAACCGCGCCATCCTCAAGCGCGCGACCCGCATCCAAGAGGCAACCGGCATTCGCCCGACCACATGGTGGCAGTCGCTGATCGCCCTGTTCGGGCCGATCATCCTTGTCAAATTCGTGCTTGGGACGCATTTCGACTATCCCTCGCTTCAGGGCTTCAACTTCACCGGCGGTTTGCAGGTCTCGAACTCGCTGGTCGCGCTTTGGCTTGCACTCACGCTTTATACCGCTGCCTTCATCGCGGAAATCGTGCGCGGCGGCATCAACGCAATCTCGCGCGGGCAAACCGAGGCGGCCTTCGCCCTTGGTCTGCGCCCAGGCCGCACGATGAGCCTGATCATCCTGCCCCAGGCGATGCGCGTCATCATTCCGCCGCTGATCTCGCAATACCTCAACCTGACCAAGAACTCGTCGCTCGCCATCGCGGTCGGCTACATGGATCTGCGCGGCACGCTGGGCGGCATCACGCTGAACCAGACCGGCCGCGGGCTGGAGGCGATGCTCCTGCTGATGCTGATCTACCTCTTGATCAGCCTGACCATCTCGGGCGCGATGAACGTTTACAACCAATCCGTCAAGCTGAAGGAGCGCTGAGATGAACACCAGCAACAGCACCTTCGTGCGCACCGAAATGCTGCCGCAAAAGGCACCGCCGATCACCGAGGCGGGTGCGGTGAAATGGATGCGCGAGAACCTGTTTTCCTCGCCTCTGAACGTGCTTCTGACCGTGCTGGGCGTGGGCGCGGTGGCTTATCTGGTTCTGCACATCGCGCCCTGGCTGTCGCGTTCGGTCTGGAATGCCGCAAGCCTGACCGAGTGTCGTCAGATCATCGAGGCCCGTTATGGCGAAGGCGCGACCGGGGCCTGCTGGGCGGTCATCCGCGAACGCTGGCCGCAATACCTGTTCGGCTTCTACCCGCAGCACCTCTATTGGCGCCCGGTCCTTGCCTTTGTCCTGCTTTGCGTGGCCGTGGCCCCGGTGCTGTTCGACAAACTGCCGCGCAAGATGCTTTGGTTCTCGCTGATCTACCCCGCGGTCGGCTTCTGGCTGCTCTGGGGCGGATCGGTCTGGGTGCCGGTTGCGGCCCTGGCGGGCTTTGCCATCGGCTATGTCGCTGCACAGGTTGTCAAGCCGCTGGCCGGGACGATCCTTGCCACCATCGCCGCGGTCGTGACGCCCGTGCTGTGGTGGCTGTTCCTGGCCGGTCCGGCGGCGGATGCGGTGCATTCCGTCCTGCCCATCGCGCTTGAATCGGTGCGGTCGCGCGAATTCGGCGGCTTCATCCTTGCCTTCACCATCGGCTTCACCGGCATCGCGTTTTCGTTGCCCCTGGGGGTGATGCTGGCGCTGGGGCGGCAATCCGACATGTTCATCGTCAACAAGCTGTCGGTCGGCTTTATCGAGTTCATTCGCGGCGTGCCGCTGATCACCCTGCTATTCACGGCGTCGCTTCTGCTCAACTACTTCCTGCCGCCGGGCACCGATTTCGACATCATCCTGCGCGTCATCATCATGGTGGTCCTGTTCGCCGCCGCCTATATCGCCGAGGTGATCCGTGGCGGTCTGGCGGCCTTGCCGCGCGGCCAGTATGAGGCGGCCGATGCGCTTGGCCTTGACTACTGGAAGGCGCAGCGCCTGATCATCATGCCGCAGGCGCTCAAGATCTCGATCCCTGGCATCGTGTCCACCTTCATCGGCCTGTTCAAGGACACCACGCTGGTGGTTTTCGTGGGCCTTCTTGACCCGCTGAAGGGGATCACAGACGCGGTGCGCGCCTCGACCGACTGGAAGGGCATCTATTGGGAACCCTATATCTTCGTCGGCACAATCTTCTTCATCTTCTGCTTCGGCATGTCCCGATACTCCATGTATCTGGAATCCAAGCTCAAAACCGATCATCGCTAAGGGAGCCGGAATATGTCCGAAGCCATTGCCCGCCACATCGATCCTTCCCAGATGAAGGTCAGCGACGAAGTTGCCATCCAGATCACGCAGATGAACAAGTGGTATGGCACCTTTCACGTGCTGCGCGATATCAACATGACCGTGAACCGGGGGGAGCGCATCGTGATCTGCGGCCCGTCCGGTTCGGGCAAATCGACGCTGATCCGCTGCATCAACCGGCTGGAGGAACACCAGCAGGGCCAGATCATCGTGGACGGCACCGAACTGACATCAGACCTGAAAAACATCGACAAGGTCCGGTCCGAAGTTGGCATGGTGTTCCAGCACTTCAACCTGTTCCCGCATCTGACCATCCTTGAAAACCTGACGCTCGCGCCGATCTGGGTCCGCAAGACCCCGAAAAAGGAGGCCGAGGAGGTGGCGATGCATTACCTGCGCAAGGTGAAGATCCCCGAACAGGCCGGCAAATATCCGGGCCAGCTGTCGGGCGGTCAACAGCAGCGCGTGGCAATTGCCCGCTCGCTTTGCATGAAGCCGCGCATCATGCTGTTTGACGAACCCACCTCCGCGCTTGACCCCGAGATGATCAAGGAAGTGCTCGACACCATGATCGAGCTTGCCGAGGAGGGGATGACCATGCTCTGCGTCACGCATGAAATGGGCTTTGCCCAGGCGGTCGCCAACCGGGTCATCTTCATGGATCAGGGTCAGATCGTCGAACAGAACGCCCCGAAAGAGTTCTTCAACAACCCGCAGTCGGACCGGACGAAACTGTTCCTGTCACAGATCCTGGGGCACTGACGCGCCGGTTCGGGTGCCGCCGATCCTGGCTGTCGCCGTTGTAAGGCAGGTGCGCAGGCGCCCACCTTGCAACGGGGCAGCGGCGGGGCCTAACCAAGGCGCCTTGACGCCCAGGAAAAACGCTGGCGCCTGCGCTCAGGCGCCCGGTTTCTCCGCCGACTTTGCCTTCAACCGCTCCAGCAATTCTTCCTTGGTGGGGCGCTTGTTGGGGATCTTGGTCGGCGCCTTTGCCTTCAACTGCTTGCCCGGCTTGGCGCTTGGGTCTTTTTGCCGTGACTGGTCCTTGCTCAGTTTCGGGTTGCCCGATTTTCCGTAATCCATGGCGGTGTGCCCTATCGTTGATCTCGTTCACCTGTCCATGCCCGAAACCACGCAGCGCCGCAAGTGAGGCCCCGTCTTGCGCGGCAAGGCCCGGCATGGCCTTCAGGCCATGATTTCGCGCGGGATGACGAAATCATCGACCACCCCGGTGCCGAAGCCGACCTCGGGCCAGGTGGCGACACTGAAATCCACCACCAGAGTGGCGCCGGTGGGGTAGCGGGCAAACTCCGGGTTGTTCGGCGCATGGGCAACAATGCGGGCGGCAAACTCGGCAATTCCGGGGTTGTGCCCGATCATCATCACCGTATCGGCCGACGCATGGCGCAACACGGCCAACATCACATCTGGCCCCGCATGATACAGCGCCGGTTTCAGTTCCAGCACCGGCGTGCCCGGCAGGGCGGGGGCAATCCCGCTCCACGTCTTGCGGGTGCGCAGGCTGTCCGAGCAGAGCACCTCGTCGGGCACATAGCCGCGACTTGCCAGCCATTGGCCCAGATCAGCCGCCGCCGCCTTGCCCCGTTCGTTCAGCGGGCGGTCATGGTCGGGTGTCAGCGGGTCATCCCAGCTCGATTTCGCGTGGCGCGTCAAGATCAGGCGCTTCATTCCCGCTCTCCCAGATGCAGCGGTCAGCCCGCCTTGTGGAATCGGCCCATGTGATAGGCCGATTGTTCCGGCAGTCTTGCATAGCCCTGCGATACCGGGCAAGCGCGGCGAACGTGGCATCCTGCACCAAGGCAATCCGCGCCGGCGGGCTGATCCAGAAACTGGTGACAGGCAGGAACATCATATCCCGCCCCGGTCAGCGCGGTCGCGGGGCAGGCAGAGAGACAAGGTTGCGCGCAACTGTCACAGGGCCGCGTCGCCCCAGGCCAAGCGATCTTGTCGCGCAGGATCAGGGCCCCGCGCATGCTCACCATCAGCCCCTGATGCCGATGCACCAAAAGCCGGACGGGACTGTCCCAGATCTGCCCCGTCCGCAAGGCCCAGGCATAGAACGGATGCCAGGGTGGCCCGCCAAAGGGAAAGCGCGCCTTGCCCCCCAGTTCACAGGCAATGCGCCCGATCACCCGGCGCGACCATGTGTCCACCGGGTCTGGCCCGTTCCATTCGGGTTGGCGCTGGAGATGCGGCCAGAACCCGGGCTCGGCCGGGCCAAGCAGCACAAGGCTTTGCGCCCAATCGGGAAAGTCCGGCTCGCCCGCACAGTCAAACCCGCCCAGCACCTCAAGGAAATGCGGTGCCAGCAGCGCATGAAGATGGGTCAACCCTTGCTCTGCCATGCGCTCCTGTCCCACCTGCTCCGGCCCGGGCCGCCCTACCGCTTGACCCGAGGCTTGATGCGCGGTTCGGTCGAGCGGATCTGACTGCCCGCGCCGTGATCGGTGAACAGCTCCAGCAAGCAGGCGTTGGGGATGCGGCCATCAAGGATCGTGACCGCCCGCGTGCCCTGTTCGATGGCCATCAAGGCGGTTTCGGTCTTGGGGATCATCCCGCCCGAGATCACGCCATCGGCGGTCATCTGGCGGATCTCGTCGGGGGTGATCTGGGTCATCACCTCGCCGGCGGCATTCTTGACCCCCGCCACATCGGTGAGGAGCAGGAGGCGGTCGGCCTGCAACGCCCCCGCAATCGCCCCGGCGGCCGTGTCGCCGTTCACGTTGAAGGTCTCGTTATCGGCCATGCCGGTGCCCACCGGCGCAATCACCGGGATGATCCCGGCCTTGTAAAGATCGCGCAGCACCTGCACGTTCATCTCGACCGGGCGGCCGACATAGCCAAGTTCGGGATCGTCGGCTTCGCAGACCATCAGATCGTCGTCCTTGCCGGAAATCCCGACCGCGCGGCCACCGGCATCCATGATGGCCTGCACGATGCGCTTGTTGACCAACCCCGACAGGATCATCTCGACCACCTCCACCGTGGCCTTGTCCGTCACGCGCTTGCCCCGCACGAATTCGCTCTTGATGCCCAGCTTGGTCAGCATGTCGTTGATCATCGGCCCGCCGCCATGCACCACGACCGGGTTCACGCCCACCTGACGCATCAGCACGATGTCGCGGGCAAATTCCGCCATCGCGGCATCATCGCCCATCGCATTGCCGCCAAACTTCACCACCACCACCGAGTCGGCGTAGCGTTGCAGATAGGGCAGGGCTTCGGACAGCATCTTTGCGGTGTTCAGGGCATCTTGCATGGTCAGGGTCTGCTGTTTCATGGGGCCTCCGGTGTTGGCAGGTTGGTAACGCCTTTGCACCAGCCTGCCAAGCGCCCTGTCCTGCCTTGCCTTTCCCATGGGCAAGAGTAGGCTGCGCCCAAGTCAGGGAGTGCGTCATGGCCGAACAGAAAACCATCGTGTTGACAGGCGCATCACGCGGAATAGGCCATGCCACGGTCAAGCGGTTTTCGGCCGAAGGCTGGCGCGTGCTGACCTGTTCGCGGCAACCCTTTGATCCACGCTGCCCCTGGCCGGGCGGTGAGGATAACCACATCCAGATCGATCTTGCCGATCCGAACAAGACCATCGCCGCGATCGAGACGATCAAGGGCAAGATCAACGGGCGGCTTGATGCGCTGGTCAACAACGCCGGGATCAGCCCGAAGGGAGAGGGGGGCGCGCGGCTCAGCACGCTTGACACCGATCTGCGGACCTGGGGGCAGGTGTTCCATGTGAACTTCTTTTCCAGCGTGATCTTGGCGCGCGGGCTCAAGGCGGAATTGGCCGCCGCGAAGGGATCTGTGGTCAACGTGACCTCGATTGCGGGGGTGCGGGTGCATCCCTTTGCCGGGGCCGCCTATGCAACGTCGAAAGCCGCTCTGGCGGCACTCACGCGCGAGATGGCGCATGATTTCGGCCCGTTGGGTGTGCGCGTGAACGCGATCGCGCCCGGAGAGGTGGAAACCGCGATCCTCTCGCCCGGCACCGACAAGATCGTGGAAAGGCTGCCGATGCAGCGGTTGGGCCAGCCCAAGGAGGTGGCCGACGTGATCTGGTTCCTGTGTTCTGACCAGTCCAGCTACATCTCGGGCGCCGAGATCGAGGTGAATGGCGCGCAGCACGTGTGACGCCGCAGGTCCGACTTGACCCGCGTCCCCGCGCCACGCATATGCGGTGCAACTGCGGAGGGCCCCATGCTTGACGATGCCGACGACATTCATCCGTTGTTCTTTGGCGCGCCCAAGGGGCTGGAGTTTCGCAAGCTGCGCAAACGTCTTGTGCAACAGACGCGCGAGGCGATTGAAACCTATGGCATGGCGCGGCCGGGTGACCGCTGGCTGGTGTGCCTGTCGGGCGGCAAGGACAGCTATACGCTGCTTGCCGTGCTGCATGAACTCAAATGGCGCGGCTTGCTGCCGGTCGATCTTCTGGCCTGCAATCTTGATCAGGGCCAGCCCGGCTTTCCCGCGACGGTGCTGCCCGAATTCCTGACCCGGATGGGCGTGCCGCACCGGATCGACTATCAGGACACCTATTCGGTGGTCGTCGACAAGATAAAGCCGGGCGGCACGATGTGTTCGCTGTGCTCTCGGCTCCGGCGGGGCAATCTCTATCGGATCGCACGCGAGGAGGGCTGTTCGACGGTGGTTCTGGGCCATCACCGCGATGATATTCTTGAGACATTTTTCATGAACCTGTTTCACGGCGGCCGACTCGCCTCGATGCCGCCGCGCCTGCTCAATGAAGATGGCGATCTGTTCGTGGCCCGCCCGCTCGCCTTTGTTGCCGAAGCCGATTGCGACCGATTTGCCCGCGCGATGGGCTATCCCATCATCCCATGCGATCTGTGCGGCAGCCAGGAAGGCTTGCAACGCGCACAGGTCAAAAAGCTGCTGGATGACTGGGAAACCCGTGTGCCGGGGCGGCGTCAGGTGATGTTCCGCGCGCTCATGAATGTGCGTCCGTCGCATCTGGCCGACCCGACCGTGTTCGATTTCGCCGCCCTGATGCAAGGGGTGGGAACAAATGCAGAAAATCCTCCGCAACTTCGGGATGAGAATTAAGATTTCGCACACCCTGCGCCCGTAGTTTTCCCCGGCGGGGACCAATCCCCGGGGCGATCGGGGTCAGCATGGGCGTAGATCACAGCAGAATCACCTGGGCCAAAACCATTCTGCGCCGCGCCTCACGCGGGGAGGGGTTGGTGCTGTTGCCGGCCCTGTCGCTTGCCGCCTATTGGCTTGGCGGAGAGGCGGCGCTTCTGGTGCTTGCGCTGGCCGTCCCGCTGCTGTTTGCCGCCATCGGCTCCGGCCGTTTCAATCGGGAGGAGGCGAGAGCCGCCCCGGGGCTGGAGGGGTTCGCAACCGAGCCGCGGTTCCTTGCCAATCTGGACGCCGTTCTTGCCGGGATCGCCACCAATGGGGGCACAAGCGTGTGCTTTGTGATCCTGTTTGACGATCCGGAGGTGATCGTCGAACGCCACGGGCGGCTGGCACAGGATAAGGTGTTGTTCAAGACGGGTGAACGCCTCGCCCTGGCCTTGCGCTCTGGCGATGTTGTGGCGCGGCTGGCCGGTCATGGCTTTGCGGTCAGTCTTGCCCAGGTGCGGCGCATGGATCTGGAAAATGCGGTCCAGATGGCGGCCCGTTTGCAGGCCGCGGCCACCGCCCCGCTCGCGGTTGGGGATCTGACGGTGCATCCTTCTGTTTCGATTGGCTTCTGCCTGGCCGATCGCGCGCCCGCGCTGACGGGGGCGTCGCTGCTTGACGCCGCCCGCACCGCCGCGGATGAGGCGCTGCGCCATGGACCCGCTGCCATCCGTTGCTATCAACCTGACATGAGCCGTCGCCGCGCCGACCGGGCCGAATTGCGCGCAGGTCTGGAACTGGCACTGGATGAAGGGCAGATCCGCCCCTGGTTTCAGCCGCAACTCTCCACCGATACCGGCCAGATCAGCGGATTCGAGGCTTTGGCCCGTTGGCATCACCCCGAGCGTGGCATCATTCCGCCATCGGAATTCCTGCCCTTGGTCGAGGATGCAGGGCTGGCCGAACGGCTGGGCGAGGTCATCCTTTATGGCGCGCTCTCGGCCTTGACCCGCTGGGACAAGGCTGGCCATACAATCCCGCGTGTGTCGGTCAATTTCTCGGCGGCAGAGCTGCGCAATCCGCGACTGCCAGAAAAGCTGAAATGGGAGTTGGACCGCTTTTCCCTGGCACCCGAGCGTCTGACGGTCGAAATCCTTGAAACCGTGGCTGCCCGATCGGACGACGATGTGATCGTGACCAATCTTGGGCGGATCGCGACACTGGGCTGCGGGATCGATCTGGATGATTTCGGCACAGGTCTTGCCGCCATCGCCAACATTCGCCGGTTCGCGGTGCGGCGGATCAAGGTGGACCGCTGCTTTGTCACCCGATGCGATCTGGACGCTGACCAAAAGCGGATGGTCGCAGCGATCCTGTCGATGTGCGAACAACTTGGCCTTGAAACTGTGGCTGAGGGGGTTGAAACACCGGGCGAGCATACGACGGTGGCGCAACTTGGCTGCGGCCATGTGCAGGGGTTTGGCATTGCCCGCCCCATGGCGGTCGAGGAGACGTTTGGCTGGATCGCTCGGCATGACCGGGCCCGCGCGCAGACGATCACCTTTGGCCGACGCTGAGGCCGTTTGAGGCGGCGGGTGCTGGCCATACAAGGCCCTCTCGGCCCCGGTTTGATGCGGGCAAAGGTCGCACAGGGCCCCGGTGCAGCCGTGTTGCGTTCAATACTGCCGCGCCAGACCGCAAAACCGCTTGACCTTTCCCTGCCCCTTCTGTTGAACGACCGCTGACCTGAACAATGCTGGCGGTAGTCCAATGGACGATCAGAACAAGAACCTCATCCTCGCAACCGTGCTGTCCTTTCTGGTCATCATGGTCTGGTTCGTGTTGTTTCCCCCGCCCGAACCTGTGGTGGATCCGAACGCGCCAGCCGTGACCGCGACGCAAGGCGTGGCCCCGCCCGCCGCGACCGAGCCTGCGGCCACCTCCGATGCCGGCACCGCCGCGCCAACGGCCGAGGCCCCGCGCCTGACGATCGACACCCCGGAATTGACCGGCTCCGTGTCGTTGCTGGGCGGGCGGATCGACGATCTGCAACTCAAGAGCTACAAGCAAACGCTGGACGAAGGGTCCGATATCGTGCGGCTGCTGGCCCCCGTTGGCCAATCAAACGCCTATTACGCCCTGTTCGGCTGGGGGCCGGCGGGAAGCCTCAATTTCGAGGATGTGCCCGGCGCCAATACCGAATGGATGCCCGCAGGCGGCGGCACCTTGTCACCGGGCCAGCCTGTGACCTTGCGCTGGGACAATGGCAAGGGGCTGCTGTTTACCCGCGAAATCTCGGTCGATGACCATTTCATGTTCACCGTTACCGAAACCGTGCAGAACACGGGCACCGCCGAGGCGCGGCTGTTTCCCTATGGCATCGTCGCGCGGCATGGCAAACCGACCAATCTCGAGAATTTCTTTGTCAGCCACGAAGGCGTGGTCGCCCGTGCCGATGGCAAGCTGACGGAAACCGATTACGACGATGTCGCAGGCCTGCCGCTGGTGGAGCGGGAAGGCGCACAGGCGGTTGTCGTCGAGGCAGCCACTGATGGTTGGATCGGCTTTACCGACAAATACTGGATGACCGTGTTGGTGCCCGAACAGGGCAAGCCTTTCACCTCGGTGACGAAATTCGTGCCCCAGGCCAACATCTACCAGACAGAGACCCGTCAGGCCGTGGTGAGCGTGGCGCCCGGCGCATCGGTCAGCACGTCGCAGCGGCTTTTTGCCGGCGCAAAGGAGTGGGAAACCATCCGCGCCTACCAGAACGACGGGGCTGTCGGCGCAGCCGGTCAGCCGATTGCCGGATTTATCGATGCGATCGACTGGGGCTGGTTCTTTTTCCTGACCAAGCCGATCTTTGCCTTGCTGCATTGGTTGAACGCCTCGATCGGCAACATGGGCATCGCCATCATCGCCCTGACTTTCATCCTCAAGCTGCTGGTCCTGCCGCTGGCCTATAAATCCTATGTCAGCATGGCCCGGATGAAGGAGTTGCAGCCCGAGATGGAGGCGCTCAAGGAGCGCGCGGGCGACGACAAGCAGATGATGCAGCGCGAAATGATGAAGCTGTACAAGGACAAGAAGGTGAACCCTGCCGCGGGCTGCCTTCCGATCCTGATCCAGATTCCGATTTTCTTTGCCCTCTACAAGGTGATCTTCGTCACCATCGAATTGCGCCACGCGCCCTTCTTTGGCTGGCTCAATGACCTGTCTGCGCCCGATACCTCGTCGATCTTCAACCTGTTCGGCCTGCTGCCCTGGGCGGCGCCAGAGCCTGGCAGTATCCTTGCGCTGATCTTCATCGGGGTTTTGCCGATCCTTTTGGGCATCACCATGTGGCTGCAACAAAAGCTGAACCCGGCGCCCACAGATCCGACGCAGCAGATGATCTTCGCCTGGATGCCATGGGTGTTCATGTTCATGCTGGGTGGCTTTGCCAGCGGTCTGGTGGTTTACTGGATCACCAACAACATCATCACCTTCGTGCAGCAGTATGCGATCATGCTCAGCCATGGGCACAAGCCGGATCTGTTTGGCAACATCAAGTCAGGCTTCAAGAAGAAGGCTCCGGTCCCGGTGGCGGACAAGAGCGCGAAGCCCAAGAAGAAGTAAGTCGGGCCGCCGCCCCGGGGGCAGACCTGCCCTGTGACCTTCGGCAAGCGCGCCCCTCAGCTGCGGGCGCGCTTTGCCATTCTCGGGCCTTGGCCCAAAACAGCGCGCCGCATTCCCTTGGCGCCGAGCGACGGTGGAGATGTGATGAGCAGCCTGCGTTTTCCCCTGGCTCCGGAGCCTGACGATCTGACCCGCGAAAAGGGACGGCTGTTGTTTGCCGGCACCGTCGATTTTGTCAAAGGCGTGGTGGCGATGTCCGGCCTGCCGCCGGCGGACCGGGTCGAGGTGTGCTTTGCCGGGCGGTCCAACGTCGGAAAATCCAGTCTGATCAACGCGCTGACCGGGCGCAAGACGCTGGCGCGCGCCTCCAACACGCCGGGTCGGACGCAAGAGATCAACTATTTCGCGCTGGGCACGCAGCGGTATCTGGTCGATCTGCCAGGCTATGGCTATGCCGAGGCGCCGGTGGCCGTTGTCGAGAAGTGGCAAGCGCTTCTGCGGTCTTATCTGCAAGGCCGCCAGACCCTGCGCCGGGCCTTTGTGCTGGTGGACACGCGCCACGGGATCAAGGCGGTGGACAAAGAGATCCTCACGCTGCTTGACCGCTCGGCCGTCACGTTTCAGGTGGTGATGACCAAGGCGGACAAGGTGAACGCCGCAACCCGCGCCGAAAACACCGCGCAGGTGCAAGAGGCGCTGAAAAAGCACCCGGCTGCCTATCCGGAAATCATCGTGACCAGTTCCGAAAAGGGCGAGGGTATCGAAACCCTACGCGCTGTCATCGCCACGCTGGAGTGAGGCATCATGCGCCGGATCGGCGCCGGGCACCGGATCATAGCCGTGCCCGCCCCAGGGGTGGCACCGGCACAGCCGGTGCAGCATCAGATAACCGCCCTTGACCCCGCCATGGCGCTGAAGCGCCTCCAGCGCATAGACAGAGCAGGTCGGTTGATAACGACAACCATGCCCGACCCAGGGGCTGAGCAACAGCCGATAGGCGCGAACGGGCAGGGCGACCAGGTGTGCAAGCGGTGTCATCGGCGGCCACCATGCACGGCACGCAGGGCGCTTTCCAGATCGGCAAGCAGCTGCGCAAAGGGTCGGTCCACCGTCACGCCGGGGCGCGCGACCAGCACATAGTCCCATCCGGGTTGCGCCAGCTTTGGCAGAACCGCGCGCGCCACCTCGCGCAGGCGGCGTTTGGCGCGGTTGCGAAAGACCGCATTGCCGATCTTTTTCGACGCGGTAAAGCCGACCTGCACCAAGGGCGCGTCATCGCCACGAAACCGCGCTTGCAACAAAAAACCGCCAGCGCCATGCCGGCGGGCGGATGCCGCGCGCAGAAACTCGGGTCGGTGGCGCATGGTCGCAATAGACAAAGCCGCCAAAGGATGAATGGACCCTTCGGCAGCGGTGCCTTGGCCCATATCCTCTGGCGGCGTCATGTCTTGCCTATCCATGTCCGGCCCGGAGGCCGAAGGATTTATGCCGACAGCTTGTGACGGCCCTTGGCGCGGCGGGCTGCAAGCACCAGACGACCACCTTTTGTGGCCATGCGGGCGCGGAAACCATGGCGGCGCTTGCGGACCAGGTTGGACGGTTGGTATGTGCGCTTCATCGCGGCTCTCCATCAGACGGCTTGCCCGAACCCCAAGGATTCGAGGGCAGGGAACTTGAAGCCTGTCCTTTACGCAGGCTTCGGGGCCAAGTCAACGCAAGGCGCACAGATTTTGCCCCAGAAATCGCAGCTTGCCGCACAAGACTGTGGTTTTCTGCGCCAAATGTTACAGCGCGCCCCGGTGTGGTGCGGCAAAGCTGCCTTGCGATCAAGGCAACGTGAGATCATTGTCGCATTTCACCTTTGCAGAAACGATCTGCACGGCATCTGCGTAAGGACCGGGTGACAGAGCAGAGGTTTCCATGCAGTTCCAACCTGACCCATCCGATGCCAAAGCCGGCCCAGCCTGGCGCAAGCGGTTGCCGATTCTCGCCATGCTTTGCGTCGCCGTTCTTGGTGCCGTCCTGCTTCGGGACGAATTGAGCTTTGACGCGCTTGCCCGCCACCGCGAGGCGCTTTTGGCCTTTCGCGAAAGCAATTTCCTGCTCGCCAGTCTGGCCTTTGTCGCGGTCTATGTCCTGATCGTGGCGTTCAGCCTGCCGGGCGCGACCATCGCCACGCTGACCGGGGGGTTCCTGTTCGGCCTGTTTCCGGGGGGCCTCTACAATGTGGGCGCAGCGACAATTGGCGCGACTTTGGTGTTCATGGCTGCGCGCGCCGGCTTTGGCGCCGATGTTGCCGCCCGGGTCGAGGCGCGCGGCGGGGCCGTTGGCCGTCTGCAACAGAACCTGCGCGACAATGAATGGTCGGCGCTGCTTGTGATGCGCTTGGTGCCGGCGGTGCCGTTTTTCATCGCCAACCTGCTGCCCGCCTTTGTGGGCACGGCGCTGCATCGTTTTGTGCTGACCACCTTTGTCGGGATCCTGCCGGGAACTTTCGTGTTTACCTCGGTCGGGGCGGGGTTGGGCGAAGTCTTTGCCCGTGGCGAGACACCGGATCTGACGATCATCTTCGCGCCTCATGTTCTGGGGCCGATTCTGGGATTGGCGGCCCTTTCGGCGCTGCCCATCCTGTTCAAGCGTTTCAAGAAAGGGGCCTGACATGAGCCGGATCGACACAGACATCTGCATCATCGGCGCGGGGTCCGGCGGGCTTTCCATTGCGGCGGGCGCGGTGCAAATGGGCGCGCGCGTCCTGCTGATCGAGGGGGGCGAGATGGGCGGCGATTGCCTCAACGCGGGGTGCGTGCCGTCAAAGGCGCTGATCGCGGCGGCCAAATCGGCACAGGCGATGCGTGACGGGGCAAGGTTCGGCATCACGCCGGTGGAGCCGCAGATCGATTTCGGCGCGGTCAAGGATCACGTGGAAAAGGTGATCGCAACCATCGCCCCGGTGGACAGTCAGGAACGGTTCGAGGGGCTGGGCGTGCAGGTCATCCGCGCCTGGGCCCGGTTTGCCGGGCCCGACACGGTAGAGGCCGGGGGCCATAGCATCAAGGCGCGGCGCTTTGTCATCGCGACGGGCAGCCGTCCGCTGGTGCCGCCCCTGCCGGGGCTGGATGCGGTGCCCTACCTGACCAATGAGACGATCTTTGCCCTGCGCGACAGGCCGGATCATCTGATCATCATCGGGGGCGGGCCGATTGGTATGGAAATGGCACAGGCGCACCGCCGTCTGGGGTGCCGGGTGACGGTGATCGAGGGTGCCAAGGCGCTTGGCCGCGACGATCCGGAACTCGCCGCCCTTGTTCTGGACAATCTGCGCGCCGAAGGTGTCGCGATCCTGGAGGAGGCCCCCGTGACCGCCGTTTCCGGGCAGGCGGGGGATATCACGGTCACGCTCAAGGATGGCCGCGCCGTGCAGGGCAGCCACCTTTTGCTGGCCATGGGGCGCAAGGTGCATCTCGATGGGCTGAACCTTGAGGCCGCAGGGGTGAAATATGACCGCAAGGGGGTGACGGTCGGGCCTGATCTGCGGTCGTCCAACCGCAGGGTCTATGCGGTGGGCGATGCCGCGGGGGGGCTGCAATTTACCCATGTGGCAGGCTATCACGCCGGTGTGGTGGTGCGGCAGATCGTGCTGGGCCTGCCCGCCAAGGCCAGCACCCGCCACATTCCCTGGGCCACCTATACCGACCCCGAACTGGCGCAGGTCGGCCTGACCGAAGCCGAGGCGCGCAAGATCCACGGGGCAAGGCTGACGGTGCTGCGGCAAGAGTTTCACCACAACGACCGCGCGCAGGCCGAGGGCAAGGCCAAGGGCCTGCTGAAGGTGATGGTGGTGGGCGGTCGCCCGGTGGGCGCGTCCATCGCGGGGCCGATGGCGGGGGAACTGATCGGGCTATGGGCCTTTGCCATCGCCTCGCGCGCCAAGATGGGGGCGATTGCCGGAATGGTCGCACCTTATCCGACTTTGGGCGAAATCTCGAAACGCGCGGCGGGAGCCTATTTTTCTCCGAAACTCTTTGATAACCCTGTGCTAAAGGGGTTTGTGCGGCTGGTGCAGCGGTTCTTGCCCTGACGCGATATGACAGGGGGTGAGGCAGCGTGCAGTCGGGACGCGGCGGCTTTTTCAAGACGCTTTCGGGGCGCTTTCTGCTGCTGACCGTGGCCTTTGTGATGTTGGCCGAGGTGTTGATCCTTGTCCCGTCGATTGCCCGTTTCCGCGCGGACTACTTGCTGTTGCGGCTGGAAAAGGCGCAGATCGCTTCGCTGGCGCTGCTGACCACGGACGAGGTGATCGCGCCCGAACTGGAGGCGGAACTGCTGGTCAATGCGGGCGTGTTCAACGTGGTCTTGCGCCGCGACGAGGTGCGCCAGCTTGTGCTTTCCTCGCCCATTCCGGCCGCGGTGTCGGGCACTTACGATTTGCGCGCCTCCGGTCCGATCGATCTGATCCGCGACGCGGCCGAAGTGCTGGGCGACCCGGTCAACCGCGTGATCAGGGTCATCGGCAACCCGGTGCAGCAGGCCGGCCTGTTGATCGAGGTGACGATGGAAACCGGGCCGCTGCGGGCCGCGATGATTGACTATGGCCTGCGGATTCTGGTGCTGTCGGTGCTGATTTCGGCTGTCACGGCGGTGCTGTTGTTCATCGCGGTGCAGCGCATGATCGTGACCCCGATCCGGCGGGTGGTGCGGCACATGCAGGCCTACGCCGAAGCGCCCGAGGATGCGCGCAGGGTGATTGCCCCGACCTCTCCGGTGGTGGAATTGCGCGCGGCCGAGGACGCGCTGGAAAGCATGCAAAAGCAATTGACCGGCGCCCTGCGTCAGAAGGAACGCTTGGCGCAATTGGGCGGGGCGGTGGCCAAGATCAGCCACGATCTGCGCAACATCCTGACCACGGCGCAGCTTTTTGCCGACCGGATCGAAGGCAGCGCCGACCCGATGGTGGCGCGCGCCGCACCCAAGCTGGTGGGGTCGATCAGTCGCGCGGTGAATCTGTGCGAATCGACGCTCGCCTTCGGCAAGGCCGAGGAGCCGCCACCGCGGCTGGAGCGGCTGGCCTTGCGCCCCTTGGTGGACGAGGTGGCAGAGGCCGAGGGTTTGTTCGGTGAAAGTGCAGTGACGGCGCTGATCGATGTTCCGCCCGCCTTTACCCTGCGCGCGGACCGCGAGCAGTTGTTTCGGGTGCTTTCGAACCTTGTGCGCAATGCGCGTCAGGCGATGGAGGCGACCGGAAAGGGCGGCACGGTTGAAATCGGCGCCGCCGAGGATGATCAGAGCTGGCGGCTGTGGGTGGGTGACACCGGGCCGGGCCTGCCCGCCAAGGCGCGCGAGCATCTGTTCGCGGCCTTTCAGGGCGGCGCGCGCAAGGGCGGCACCGGGCTGGGGCTTGCCATCGCGGCCGAACTGGTGCGCGGTCATGGCGGGCGGCTGGAGCTTTTGCGCAGCGATGAGGAGGGGACAGAGTTCGTCATCAGCCTGCCAAAGTCAGTTTCTGAAACCTCATCGCCGATTGCATGACTTTTGCCCTTGCAAAGCCCGACGGGGGGGGCTAAATCCGCCCCCAGTGCGGACCCGTAGCTCAGCTGGATAGAGCATCAGACTACGAATCTGAGGGTCGGGCGTTCGAATCGCTCCGGGTCCGCCATTGATTTCCTGACATGTTCGCCAGAGACAACGCCTTGGATTACAAGGGGTTGCCCAGTGGTTCCGTGGGCCATGACCGAGCTTTGGCCCAAGGTGCAAAGCCCTGTGCGGCGTCGGCCTTTTTTCGTGTTCAGAACACGTCAACCAGATACAAGATGATGATGATCGGGATCGGGATGCCGATCAGCCAGGCAAGTGCGCCTTTCATGGGATGTCCTTTCGTAGGGGCCTGCCCGGACTACGGGCTTGCCTGTCAACGCCTTGGACAGTCGCCTGGTTCCCGACCTTCGCTCAAGGCCCACGCGCTCAGGAACTGGCCGCGTCGCAGCGGTGGAACGACACCACGTGCGAGGTGAAATCCCCACCCCGGTTGGCGATCATCACACCGAACTGTCCGGTGCGATAGGTTTCGTCGGGGAACGGCGCGCTGCCCTTGGCTTGCGCCCGCACGATGAACCCTTTGCTTTTGCTCACAGTCTTGTTCACGATGGTCTGACGCAGGCCGTCGGCATTGGAATAGGTGTATTCGCACACGCCCGGTTCGCCATAGCAGCTGAAGGGCTTGAACCGCTCCCACTTGCCATTGGCCCAGGTGCGTTCGATCATCCGGCCCTTGGCATCAAAGCGTTTGCGCGCCACCAATGCGCCCGTGTCGCTGCCTTCGCGCACTTCGGTGACATAGGCCTTGCCCTGTTTGCCGACAAAGGTTTCGCGCCAGGTGTTGCCGTTGGAATACTCGGTCGTCCAGCCGCAGCCCACGGGCATGGCGGCAAAATCCATTCGCGCCGCGGCGGGGGTGGCGAATGCCGCGATGGCGGTGACGGCAAGGATGGTAAGGCGGCGCATGGGGACCCTCGCAACGACACGGCATACGATGACGTTACCCGCATTGCGGTGGCGCACAAGAAAAAACGGGGCGGGAATGAACCCGCCCCGTTGATTTGAAAGCAACGATTCAGCGGCTGAACCGCTTGTATTTCACCCGCTTCGGTTCCAGCGCATCGGGGCCGAGGCGGCGGATCTTGTCTTCCTCATAGGCCTGGAAGTTGCCTTCGAACCATTCGACATGGGCATCGCCCTCAAACGCGAGCATATGGGTGCAGAGCCGGTCGAGGAAGAAGCGGTCGTGGCTGATGATGATGGCGCAGCCCGCGAAATCCTCGATCGCGGATTCGAGCGCTTGCAGGGTTTCCACGTCCAGATCGTTGGTAGGTTCGTCCAGCAGCAGCACGTTGCCGCCCGAGCGCAACAGCTTGGCCATGTGAACACGGTTACGCTCCCCGCCCGACAGAAGGCCGACCTTCTTCTGCTGGTCGGTGCCCTTGAAGTTGAAAGCCCCCGTGTACACGCGGGAGTTCATCTGCATGTCGCCCAGCTGGATGATCTCGGACCCACCCGAGATTTCCTCCCACACGTTCTTTTCCGGGTCGAGCGCATCGCGCGACTGATCGACGTAAGACAGTTTCACGGTGTCGCCCAAGGTGATCGTGCCTTCATCGGGCTTTTCCTGCCCGGTCAGCATGCGAAACAGCGTGGATTTGCCCGCGCCATTCGGGCCGATCACGCCGACGATGGCCCCCGGCGGGACGGTAAAGCTCAGGTCTTCGATCAACAGCTTGTCGCCCATCGCCTTTTTCAGGCCGACCACCTCGATCACCTTGTTGCCCAGACGTTCGCCGTTCGGGATGATGATCTGGGCTTGGGACGCGCGTTCCAGCACGGTCTGGCTTGCCATCTCGTTGTAGCGCGCGATCCGGGCCTTGCCCTTGGCCTGACGCGCCTTGGCGCCCGACCGGATCCATTCCAGTTCCTTTTCCAGCGCCTTTTGCTTGGACTTGTCCTCGCGCGCTTCTTGCTGCATCCGCTTGGCCTTCTGGTCCAGCCAGGCGGAATAGTTGCCCTCATACGGGATGCCGCGACCGCGGTCGAGTTCCAGGATCCAGGACGTGATGTCATCCAGGAAATAACGGTCGTGGGTGACGATCAGGATGGTGCCCTTGTAGGCGATCAGGTGCTTTTGCAGCCAGGCGATCGACTCGGCATCCAGGTGGTTGGTCGGTTCGTCAAGCAGCAGCATGTCGGGCGCTTCAAGCAGCAGCTTGCACAGGGCGACGCGGCGACGCTCGCCCCCCGACAGGTCTTCGACATTGGCGTCATCGGGCGGGCAGCGCAGCGCGTCCATCGCGACGCCGACGGTGGCTTCCAGTTCCCACAGGTTTTCGGCATCGATCTGGTCTTGCAGTCGCGCCATTTCATCCGCGGTTTCGTCCGAATAGTTCATCGCCAGCTCGTTATAGCGGTCAAGCACCGCCTGTTGCTTGGCAACGCCCAGCATGACGTTTTCCTTCACCGTCAACGCGGGGTCGAGGTAGGGCTCCTGTGCCAGGTAGCCAACCTTGGCGCCCTTGGCGGCCCAGGCCTCGCCCTTGAAGTCCTTGTCTATGCCGGCCATGATCTTGAGCAGCGTGGACTTGCCCGCGCCGTTGACGCCGACGACGCCGATCTTGACGCCGGGCAGGAAGTTCAGATGGATGTTCTCAAAGCATTTCTTGCCGCCAGGATAGGTCTTTGAGACGCCTTCCATGTGATAGACATATTGATAGCTGGCCATGTGCATTCCTCGGTTCGCGGGGGCGACGGGTCGGGTTCTGTCGCGGGTTGCCTCTGATGTAGCGATAATGCTGGACAAGGGCAACGCGACAGGGGCAGTTTGGCCCGCCAAATGGGGGGCGGAATGCGGGTTGGGTTTCCGGTTGCGACGAAGGGCATGGTGATCGGCCTGCTGGGCGGGTCTTTCGATCCCGCACATGAGGGGCATGCCCACATCACCCGCGAGGCGATGAAGCGGCTGGGGCTGGATCAGGTATGGTGGCTGGTCACACCCGGCAATCCGCTAAAGCCACGCCAGCCCGCCCCGATGGCCGAACGCCTGACGCGGGGGCGGGCTGTGATGCGGCATCCGCGGGTCAAGATCACCGATCTGGAGGCGCGGCTGGGCACGCGGTTCACCTATGCCACGATCACGCGGTTGCAGGCGATCTATCCGGGGGTGCGCTTTGTCTGGCTGATGGGCGCCGATAATCTGGTGCAGTTTCACCGCTGGGACCGTTGGCGCGATATCTTGCGCGCCGTGCCCGTGGCCGTTCTGGCACGGCCCGGTGCCGGGTTGCCCGCGCGGCTCAGCCGGGCGGCGCAGGCGTTTCGGTCCAGTCAGCTTGACCGGGGCGAATGGCTGGGCGGCGCGCGCCGGCCGCCGGTATGGGCCTTCATCACCCTGCCGATGAACGAGGCCAGCAGCAGCGCGATCCGCGCCCGGGGGGAATGGCGCGGCGCGGGAACGTGAACGGGCCGCGGTTGATCGCAGCGGGTGCCTTCGCATAGACTGCGGCGTCACAGGATGGGTTTGGCATGATTTCGCGGCGTCGGGTTCTGGCAGGGTTGATGGGCAGCGTGGTCTGTGTGGCCGTGCCCGCGGGGGCCGAGGCGCCGGCGCGCTCCGCCCGGCCGCTGAGCCGCACGTCGGCCGTGCGCAACGCCCCTTCGGTGGAGACCCTGATCGAGGCGGCCAAGCTGGGGCCGGCGGTCGCAAGCTATGTGGTCATGGACGCCAAGACCGGCGCCGTGCTGGAGCAGCGCGACCCCGCTGCACTGGTCCCGCCGGCAAGTGTGGCCAAGGCGGTCACGGCGCTTTATGCGCTTGCACGGCTGGGGGCGGATTTCCGCTTTGAAACGCGCGTTCTGGCCAGCGGTCCGGTGACACAAGGGGTGGTGCAAGGCGATCTGGTCCTGATGGGGTCGGGCGATCCGACGCTCCAGACCGATCAGCTTGGCGATCTGGCAGCCAGCCTTGCCACTCGCGGGATAAAGGGTGTGACCGGGCGCTTCCTTACCTGGGACCGCGCCTTGCCGCCCATCGCCCGGATCAGCGATGAACAGCCGGTGCAGGTTGGCTATAACCCGGCGATCAGCGGCCTGAACCTGAATTTCAACCGCGTGCATTTCGAATGGAAGCGCGCAAACGGCGGTTGGTCCACCGCGATGGACGCGCGCGGCGCACGTTTTGTGCCGCCGGTGCGGATGGCACGTGTGGATGTTGTCACGCGTGAGGCGCCGCTGTTCACCTACCGCGCAGAGGGTGCCGCCGAGGAATGGACCGTCGCCTCGGGTGCCCTTGGCAAGGGGGGCAGCCGCTGGTTGCCGGTGCGCCGCCCCGCGCTTTATGTCGGCGAGGTGTTTCAGACCCTTGCCAAGGCGCAGGGCATCGCCCTTCCCGATCCGCAGGTGGTGCAGGACGCGCCCTCGGGGCAGGATCTGGCGGCGGTGCAAAGCCCCCCTTTGGCCGAGATCCTGCGCGACATGCTGCGTTTTTCCACCAATATCACCGCCGAGGCGGTGGGCCTGCGCGCCTCGGGGGCGGCGGATCTTGCGGCTTCGGGCGAAGCGATGACGGCCTGGGTGCGCGAACGTTTTGGCGTGACTTGCCGCTTTGTCGATCATTCGGGGCTTGGCTCTGCCTCGCGCGTGACAGCGAACGATATGGCGCAGATTCTGCGGCTGGCCCATGCAACCGGGCCTGTGGTGCAACCCTTGCTGCGCGATCTGGGGCTGCGCGATGCGCAAGGCAAGGACGTGCCGGACCACCCGGTGCGCGTGACCGCGAAAAGCGGCACGCTCAATTTCGTATCCGGTCTGGCCGGGCATCTTCGGCCGCCGCAGGGGCGCGAGATGATCTTTGCCATCTTTCTGGCGGATGTGCCGCGCCGCGATGCACTGGCAGAGGCAGATCGGGAAAGCCCTCCCGGCGGCGAGGCCTGGACCCGACGCGCGCGCGCGCTGCAATGGCAGCTTCTTGCGCGCTGGGCCGGGGCCTATGCCTGACCGATCGGTCGGGGCAGGCGACAGGCCCCGGGCCGATCACCCTCAGGGCCGCAGGTGCCGCACGCGTGCGCCCCATTCGATGGCGGCGGCGTGAAGCCGGTCGATCTCCAGCTGCTCGCGCACTTCTTCAAGCATCCGCAGTTCCATGTCGCGCAACAGCCCATCGGCTGACACCACGTCACAGGCCAGCGCATAGGCGGTTTCGCGCAGCCGTTCGGGCAGCGCGTCGCGGATCAGGCCAAACAGCGCATCCAGCCCGTCTTCTTCCTCGAACAGATCGAACACCGTCTGGCTGACCGTGCGGATGCGGTCGGTGTCATAGGCGTTGAACACCGGCATGTGGTTGACCATGCGCTGGATGGCAACCAGTTCCGAGGTGCGCATCTGTTCATCCGCCACCGACACGGCAACCATGACGGCAATCAGCGCATCCTGCGGCGACAGGGACGGGGGCGTGTTGGGCATCGGGCAATCCTTTCGCATTCGCGGCGACAATATTGACGCGCCGGGGTTCCGGCAATAGAGGACGGGGGTTTACCGCGCATGGGGTGCGGGACGAGTTGGGGATGAAAGCAATGTCTGCTTTGCGCGATGCGGCGATGAAATCGAAGGCCTGGCCCTTTGAGGAGGCCCGCGCCATCCTGAAACGCTATGAAAAGGCCCCGCCCGAAAAGGGATATGTCCTGTTCGAAACCGGCTACGGCCCCTCGGGTCTGCCGCATATCGGCACGTTCGGAGAGGTCGCCCGCACCACGATGATCCGCCGCGCGTTCGAGGTGATCAGCGACATCCCGACCCGGTTGATCTGCTTTTCCGACGATGTCGATGGCATGCGCAAGGTGCCCGAAAACGTGCCCCAGCAGGACATGCTGCGCGAGCACATGCAAAAGCCGCTGACCAGCGTGCCCGACCCTTATGGCGAATATGACAGCTTTGGCCATCACAACAACGCCATGCTGCGCCGTTTCCTCGACACCTTCGGGTTCGAGTATGACTTCATCTCGGCCACCGATTTCTACAAATCGGGGCGGTTCGATGAAACGCTGCTGCGCTGCGCCGAACGCTATGATGCGATCATGGCGATCATGCTCAAATCCCTGCGCGAGGAGCGTCAGCAGACCTATTCCGCCTTCCTGCCGATCCACCCGGAAACCGGGCGGGTGCTTTACGTGCCGATGAAACATGTCGATGCGGCGCGCGGCGAGATTACCTTTGACGACGAGACCGGCCGCGAATGGACGCTGCCGGTCACGGGCGGCCATGTAAAGCTGCAATGGAAACCCGATTTCGGCGCGCGCTGGGCAGCCCTTGGCGTCGATTTCGAGATGTATGGCAAAGACCATTCCACCAACACCCCGATCTATGACGGCATCTGTGAGGTCTTGGGCGGCCGCAAGCCCAACCACATGACTTATGAGCTGTTTCTTGACGATCAGGGTCAGAAGATCTCGAAGTCAAAGGGGAATGGCCTGACCATCGACGAATGGCTGACCTATGCGGCCACGGAATCCCTGTCCTATTTCATGTATCAAAAGCCGAAAACCGCCAAGCGGATGCATTTCGACGTGATCCCGCGCGCGGTGGATGAATACCATCAGCAGCTGCGCGCCTACCCGGATCAGGACGTGGACGCGCAGGTCAACAACCCGGTGTGGCACATTCATGGTGGCCAGCCGCCGGTGTCGAAAATGGTGGTGCCGTTCTCGATGCTCTTGAACCTTGCCTCGGTGGCGGGGGCCAAGGATGCCAAGGGCCTTTGGGGCTATATCCGGGCCTATGCGCCCGAAGCCTCGCCCGAGACGCATCCCGATCTGGATGCCGCAGCAGGCTTTGCCGTGCGCTACTTTGCCGACAAGATCGCACCGCACCGCGTCTTCCGCGCCCCGACCGAGCAGGAGCGGGCCGCGATGCTGGACCTGCGCGCGCGACTGGTTAAACTTGCAGATGTGACAGCTGCGGAATTTGAAAATATTCCGACTAACCGCGACGAGCTCTTGTCAGCTGACGGACTTCAATCCATGGTCTTTGCGGTGGGCAAGGACCACGGGTTCGAACCCTTGCGCGACTGGTTCAAGGCGCTGTACGAGGTGCTGCTTGGCGCCTCCGAAGGCCCGCGCTTTGGTGGTTTCATCGCACTTTACGGTGTGGCCGAAACGATCGCGCTGATCGACAAGGGCCTTGCGGGCGATTTCGTCACGGTCTGACCCGGCTCGGCGGGCAAGCGGTGGTTGACCGGGGGCTGACCCGGTCTATCCTCTGTCGCGGGGACGTTTTCGCGAAAGGATCAGGACCATGCGCCTGCCCGCCGGACTGTTGACCGCTGCCTTTCTGACCGCCACGCTTGCCGCGCCTGTGTTGGCGCAAGAGGACCCGATCCAGCAGACCATCCGCAACCAGCTCGACGCGTTGCAAAAGGACGATTACGCCACCGCCTTCAGTTTCGCCAGCCCGACGATCAAGGGCCTGTTCGGCTCGCCCGACCGGTTCGGGATGATGGTGCGCCAAGGCTATCCCATGGTTCACCGCCCCGGGGCCGTGCAAATGCTTGAACTGCGCGAGGTGGCGGGCAACCTTTGGCAACGGGTCATGATCACGGATCAACAGGGCCGCACCCATCTGCTCGATTACCAGATGGTGCAAACGGCCGATGGCTGGCAAATCAACGGTGTGCAACTCCTTCCGTCGGTCGGTGTGGGGGCCTGACCGCGGCCAGCTGGGGCGTTTCCCTGTTGACTGGCCTTGCAGGACGCAGCCGTGGAAACGCCGTCCAAGGGGGCTCGATGCCCCCGCGGGCGGCACTGCTTGTCAGGCGAGGCCGCGGATCACCCGGTTGACATGTCCCATCTTGCGGCCTGCCTTCACCTCCGCCTTGCCGTAAAGGTGGATCTGCGTGCCCCGTTCGCGGGCAAGGGCTGGCACCCGCTCCACATCCGCCCCGATCAGGTTCTCCATCACCACATCGGCATGGCGCCCGCCGTCGCCCAGGGGCCAGCCGGCAATCGCGCGGATATGCTGTTCGAACTGGTCCACCGCACAGCCCGCCTGGGTCCAGTGGCCCGAGTTGTGGACGCGCGGCGCGATTTCGTTGACCAGAAGGCCACGCGGGGTCACGAAAAGCTCCACCCCAAGAACGCCGACATAATCGAGCGCGTTGAGGATTCGCGCCGCGATCAGCACCGCATCGCTGCGCTGCCCGGGCGACAGGCGGGCAGGCAGGGTGGTGGTGTGCAGGATGCCGTCCTTGTGCACATTCTCGCCCGGGTCATAGCAGGCGACCGACCCATCGAGGCCGCGCGCCGCGATCACGCTGACCTCGTGGCTGAAGTCGACGAACCCCTCCAGCACCGCCTCGGCCCCGTGCATCGCCGCCAGCGCGCCCGCGGCATCCCCCTGCGCCTTGATCCGCGCCTGCCCCTTGCCGTCATAGCCCAGCCGCGTGGTTTTCAGGATCGCGGGCGCGCCAATCCGCGCCAGCGCCGCGTCAAGCGAGGCGGCATCGGTCACGCGGGCATAGGGTGCCGTGGTCAGGCCCAGCCCGGTCAGGAAATCCTTTTCCGCGATCCGGTCCTGGCTGACCGCCAAAGCGCGCCGGTTGGGGCGAATGGGGCGGATCGCCTCCAGCGCATCAAGCGAGGCTGCGGGGACGTTTTCGAATTCATAGGTGATGACATCGACGCTTTGCGCAAAGGCGCGCAGCGCCGCGATATCGTCATACGAGGCGGTCGTCACCCGCGCGGCGACATGGCCCGCAGGCGGGTTTGGCCCCGGTTCGTAGATATGGCATTGAAAGCCAAGCCGGCTGCCCGCAACAGACAGCATGCGGCCAAGCTGCCCGCCGCCCAGAATGCCGATCGTCGCGCCGGGGGAAAGCATGTCAGTCATCCTTAGGCTCCTCGGGAATGCTGGCCGACAGGGCCGCGCGCCAGGCGTCCAGCCGCTCGGCCAGCGCCGCGTCGGAAATCGCGAGGATACCCGCCGCCATCAGCCCGGCATTGGCCGCGCCGGCAGGCCCGATCGCCATGGTCGCCACCGGATAGCCCTTTGGCATCTGCACAATGGAGTAAAGGCTATCGACCCCCGACAGCGCCTTGGTCTGCACCGGCACGCCGATCACCGGAACCCGGGTCTTGCTGGCCATCATGCCGGGCAGATGCGCCGCGCCACCTGCGCCTGCGATGATGACCTTCAGCCCGCGCCCCACGGCCTCGCGCCCATAGGACCACAGCCTGTCGGGTGTGCGATGCGCGCTGACGATCCGCGTCTCATAGCTCACCCCAAGGGCGTCAAGGATCAGGGCTGCCTCCTTCATCGTGGGCCAGTCGCTTTGCGACCCCATGATGATCCCTACGTCAACGGCCATGCGCGCCCTCCTGTGCTTTGGGCGCGCTTACGACAGGACGCGGGCGGGAGCAAGGCTCTGACGTCTCAGGCGATGATGTCGGGGATCAACTGATCCTCGATCTTCACGATCTGGTCCTTGAGGGCCAGTTTCTGCTTTTTCAGGCGGCGCAGCGTCAGCTGGTCGGGGCGGCCTGTCGCCTCCAGCGCGTGAATGGCTTCGTCAAGGTCGCGATGTTCACGCCGCAACACCTCCAGCCGGATCCGGAGCATGTCTTCGAAGTTGAGTTCGCTTGGCGCATTCATGGCATTCGCTCATTGGCTGAGTCATTGGTGGCTTGGCACGAGGACTGACCGACACGGTCAGAGAGACACTTCCATGATATAGTGATTCGCGGGCGCTGCGTTAAGGTTTCTGGCATAATTCAACGTCATGCCCGGTATTTTCGCGCGCACCCCGCCAAAGGCCCGGCAAGACTTGCAGCCGGATCGGGGCGGCCCCATATTTCATGCGGCAGCGGGTGCCTGGATCATGGGCCCGCGTCGTGATGATGTCGCTTTTGCAAAGGGCATGAACCTATGACGAAACTGAGCTTTGGGGCGCATCCGTTCCTTCTGGGCTTTGAGCAGCTGGAGCGGCTTGTGGAACGCACAGCGAAATCCTCGGGCGAGGGGTATCCTCCGTTCAACATCGAGGCGACGGCGGAAAACGCCTATCGCATCACGCTCGCCGTTGCCGGCTTCCGCGAGGAGGATCTGGCGATCACGGTCGAGGATCGGCAACTGGTGGTGCGGGGGCGACAGGCCGATGACATGGCCGAGCGCGTGTTCTTGCATCGCGGTATCGCCGCGCGGGCGTTTCAGCGCAGCTTCGTGCTGGCCGATGGCGTCGAGGTCGCGGGGGCGAGCATGGAGCATGGGCTGCTGCACATCGATCTGAAACGGTCGGTTCCAGAAGCGGTTGTGCAGACCATTCGCATCGGGCGCGGCTAAGGAGACCTAGAGATGAACGTCAAATATTCCCCGCTGGTGGACAGCAACAGCCCCATTGTCTATGTGCGCCCGGTTACGGTGGCCGACCTTCCCCAAGAGTTGCGCGCCCAGATCGGTGATGTCGAAACGGTTTATTCCGTGCATCGTCCCGATGGTGCGCGGCTTGCGCTGGTGCGGGATCGCAACCTTGCCTTCACGCTGGCACGGCAAAACGATCTGGCGCCGGTAAACGCGCACTGACGCCAGCCACCGGCGCGTCGGTCAACGGCGCCCCAGACCAACCAGGAACGCCCGCACGCGATGCGGCAAGATCGCGCGGGCCAACCGCCGCAGCGGCGCGACCGGTGGTGGTGAAACCGACGGCGGCGGCGTCTCGTTCCACACACCAAGCGCGCGGTAATGGGCGACGCAGGCCGCATCCGAGTCTTGTCGGCTTTTGCCGTCGATCACCGCGAAAAACAGGGGGGCTATGTCGCGCTGCACATGTTCCCGACGGCGCGGCGGCAGCGTTTCGGCACAGGCCCAGATCGGCACGCGCCGCAGGGCGAGGTGGCCTGACAGCCATGGGTCGTCAACCATCCACAGATTGGACGGAATGTCGAACACGCGATCGTCAAAGAATTCCGGTCGCACCATGACGCTGCCCCAGCCTGCCATGACATCGGCGTAGCCACTGGCGCGGACCAGCGGAAGCGGTGTTCCCTTTTTCGAAGGATCTGCAAGGTGCTGATCCATCGCTGCCTTGCCCCAGCGCTTGACCCTTGGCTGTCGGCGCTGGGCCGATCCGGGCAGGTCATAGGCAACCGGGCACAGTGCCGCGTTCGGGTGGGTGGCCCGTCCGTCTTTCAGCAACCTGTTCAGGCTGCGGTCATAAATCATGTCATCGTCGCAATACAGCAGATCGACCGACTGGCCCGCGAATTCGCGCACGGCGGGCAGGATCTTGGTCGCCGGGCCGTAATCGTCTTCGGTGCGGCGCAGGGTGACGCCAGCGGGCAGGCTGGGCAGGGTGCCGTCCCAGTCTGGAAAGCGGCGATAGCGCTGCGGGATGTAAAGGATGATCTGTGCGGCAGGAAGATCCTGTGCCAGCAGCGAGTCGAGGGTCGGCCCAAGATGGCCAAACCGGGGCGGGATGCACGACAGGGTGATGATCGTCGGATCGGGCGACTTGGAAGACATGGGCTTGGGTCCGGCGTTTGCGTGAGGGGGCATTGGCTGACCCAGGAGAACCCTATCTAGGCTCAGTCGGCCGAAAAGGAAACGCCGCCCAGAGGACTGGGCGACGAAAGTCCACCTTTCTCAAGGCTCAGGCGCGGATAAGGCCCATCGACTCCAGCTTCAGGATCACCTGATGGGCGCAGTGGTCCACGTCCACATCCTGCGTGTCAACCACGAGTTCGGCTTTGGTTGGCGCCT
>JALOSF010000180.1 GCA_025458525.1 Cypionkella sp.
GGCCAGCGCGGCGCGGTAGGTGGCAAGGTAATCTGCCGTGTAGGCGGCATAGTCGAAATCAAGGTCAGAGTGGATTTCCTGCACCATGGACCACATCGCTTCACGCAGGGCGGCGGCGGCCTTCATCGCGCGAAAGCTGCGCCAGAGATCGGCATCGGGCGCTTGGCCAAAGTAGGTGGTCAGAAGCCAGTCTTCCTGCGCGCCATCAAGCCCGTTGTTGGCCGCAAGACCGCCAAGATCGAAAAGCGGTGAGTTCCAGCCGGCATAATCCCAGTCGATCAGCCACATGCGGCTGCCGTCATGCAGGAAGTTGGCGGGCAGCAGGTCGTTATGGCCGAAAACTAGGTCGATGCGGCCGACGGCCCTTTCCAGAGTGGCGGCCTCATCCAGAAGGGTGGCAATCAGTGGCACATGGCGCGACTGGCCGTCTTGCAGCGTGGCGGCATAGTCGCGCAGCACCTGGAACACCCAGAAGGTCAGGGCGGGCCCGCGCAAGTGGCGGGGAATTTCGGAATGGGCGCGGCGGACGAGATCCAGTGCCTGGGCGAGGAGATCAGGCTGGCGCAAATCCTCGGCGGCCATGGTGCGGCTTTCGACAAAGTCGATCACCAGCGCACCGGGTTCGTGGTGCAGCACGGCGGGCGAGACACCAGCGGCATGGGCGGCGCGGCTGGCGGCCAGTTCGTTGAAGCGCATGATCTGGTGGACCGGAATGTCATCGCCGATCCGCACCACGGCGCGGCGTGTGGCGTCGGTTACGAGGACATTCAGGTTGGTGATCCCGCCGCCCAAAGGCACGGCGCTGGTCTTGCCAGTCCACAACGGCAACGCCAGCGCGCGGGCAACCGGATCACGCGGGCCGGGCATCGGGATGGCGCTGGGTATGGGGCACGCGGGTTGGTCCTTGGCTGGGCTGAGGCGCAGAGTGGTCAGGACCGGCCGCACTGTCAAAGGGAATGTGGCAAGGACCCTCGCGCGCTGTGACAGGCCCAAAGCGCCTCGGCCAGGCGTTCGGGGCGCAGGGGCTTGGCGACCACGGCGGCAAAGCCCTGGGCCAGATAATCCTGCACCTGATGGGTCATAGCATTGGCGGTAACGGCAATGGCATAGGGCGCGGGCCAGCCCCGGGCCGCAGCCTCGTCACGCAGGGCGTTCAGCGTCGCCAGACCATCGCGGCCCGGCATGGCAATGTCGAGGAGGATGGCAGCGTGACGGTCGGGGTCCCACAGGCCCATGACCTCATCCCCGCTGGTGACGATGTCCGCCGTGATGCCAAGCGCCGACAGCAGGCTGGCAAGGATGATCCGGTTGGTCGCATTGTCTTCGCCGGCAAGCACGGTCATTGGCGGCAGTTGCGGCAGGGGGGCCGCGCGCAGCGGCAAGGCGGCATCGGCCAGGACCGGCATTTCCAACGTGACGGATGCGGCCAACCCCTGCCCCGGCGCGCCGGACAAGGTCACCTCGCCCTGCATCATCCGGGCAAGGCGGCGGACGATGGCCAGACCAAGGCCAGTGCCGCCATAACGCCGGGCGATGCCGGCCTGGCCTTGGGTGAACTCATCAAACACGCGGGCCATTTCGGCGCTGCTCATCCCGATGCCGGTATCGGTGACCGTGACCACCAGCCGCGTGGGCGAGGCTGCATCCATCACCACCGAAACGGTGCCAGAATCGGTGAACTTGATCGCATTGCCAACAAGGTTGTGCAGGATCTGGATCAGCCGCTTTTCATCGCCAAAGCGCAGGCTGTCCCGATAGGCGCCGATGCAATGCGTGATCAGGGTGATGCCCTTGTCTTGGGCGCGCACGTGGTGGATGGCGGCCACACGGTCCATCACCTCGCACAAGCGAAGGGGGCCGGGGTCAAGCGCCAGATGCCCAGCCTCGATCTTGGCGAGGTCGAGGATGTCATTGATGACCGAGAGGAGATGTTCGCCCGAATCGCGGATGACGCGCAGTTTGGCCTGCTGGTCGGTGTCGTGCAGATCACGGCCCAGCACCTCGACCATGCCAAGCACGCCGTTCAGGGGGGTGCGCATCTCATGGCTCATCGCGGCCAGGAAATCGGATTTGGCGCGGCTGGCTGCCTCGGCGGTGGTCATGGCGGCGCGCAGGCGGTCTTCGCTATCGACCGCGTCAGTGATGTCGGTCAGCGAGCAGAGCGCAGCGAGGTCGGTTCCCGGGGCTGACAGGCGGGCCGCGTTGACCGACAGGACGCGCCGGGTGCCGCAGGGCCATTGGATCGCAAGACGCACGTCCTGTTGCACCGCCAGACCAGCCAGCGCCCGGTTCAGCGGCAGCTCGTCGGCATGCACCAAGGTGCCATCCCGGTCAGTGACGGTCGCGGCAGTAAAGATCTGGCGCAGGTCGTCGCGCGCGGCCACGGGGCGGCCCAGCACCGCCTCGGCAGCGGCATTGGCAAAGACGACTTGGCCCTGCCCGTCCACCGCGACGATCCCCGAGACCGAGGTTTCCATGATCCGCGCCAGCGTGTCGCGTTCGCGCGCCAGGGCCATCTCCAGCGCCTTGGCGGCCGAGACGTCGATGTTGACACCCGAGGTGCGGACCACGCGGCCGTCCACATCCCATTCGATGGCCTGGGTGCGGGTCAGGACCCAAACCCAATGACCCAATCTGTGTCGCACGCGCAGTTCGTGTTCGTACGCCCATTCACCAGCGGCAAAGCAACGCTCTTCATGGGCAATCAGGGCTTCGGCATCGGCGGGGTGGACGGTCTCCAGCCAGTCCTGCAGCGGAATCGGGTTCAACTCTGCCGCGCGGAAGCCAAGGATTTCGGCCCAGCGGTCGTTGACGATGGTCTGACCTGATCGCAGGTCATGTTCCCAGACGCCGACCCTTGCGCCGTCGATCAGCCGGGTCAGGCGCTGTTCC
>JALOSF010000089.1 GCA_025458525.1 Cypionkella sp.
CCCCATCGTGCGGACGAACCAGTCATGCGAGGTGACGGCGAGCGGCACGAAGATCAGGAAGGCGACCCAGCCGGTCCAGATGTAGAACTTCGGCAGGTCCGACAGCACCGGGTCGAGGGCGGCCTTGTCGATCAGGTAAAGCACAGTGTGCAAAAGCGCATAGCCGAAGGCAGCAACCCCCAGATAGCGGCGGTTGCGTTTCATCCATTGCGGCCCGCGCCAGCCGCGCAGCAACATGGCAAGAGGTGTGGCCATCATCGCAACGATCAGGAAGCGGGCCGAGAATTCGCCCGAGGGGTGGATCATCTCGTGGATCTTTGCCGCGGGCGTTCCCGAGCTGAAGATCGCCACGGTCATCGCCACTCCGGGCAACGCGAACAGCGCCCAGAGGCCGTAGGGGTAGAGAAGGCTTTTCAACAGCCACGGCGCCGTTGCGGTCTCGATGGGGCTTTGCTGGGTCATGCTGCGGTCTCCTTCCGGTGTTCGGTGGTGCGCAGGGCCAGAGTCAGGGTGACGCCTGCGGGGTCTGTCCCGGTCAGAACGCCCGAGCCCGGGATTTCCGTCAGGTGAACCCTTGCGGCGGCGAAGGTATCGGTGTCGGACGTCTCCAGCCGATAGGACAGAAGCTGGGCGGAGGTGGCAGGCGCAGGCCGCGCCCCGGGTCCGGCCCAGAGGTTCATCGCCAACCGGTGGGTATAGGACGCCCCTGCCCCCATGTCGGCCATGCCGAGGTCGGGCAGGTGCAGGTTGCGGGCAAAGCCCACGCCCTCGAACCATGCGAGCGACGGATCAAGCGCGGGCACATGCAGGTGAAGATGCGCGACCGTCGCGTCACGGTGCAGGGGAAGCGAGGGATCAGTGCCATCGGCCATGGCCAGTTCCGCGCGCAGGTCCAGCCGCTCACGACCGCTGTGGGCGCGGCCTGCGGCGTCGAACATCGCGAAGCGGCCGCCTGCATCGCTGAATCGGCCAAAGCGCTCCGGCGTCTCGAAGGCGATCTCGATGCCGTGGCCATCGGGATCGTCAAGGTAATGCGCCTTCGACATCAGATGATCGACCGGAGAGACCGGGACCTGAAGCTGATAGAGCCGCCACATCCGGCGCGCGAACTCCGCCTGCGACGGCATGCCGAAGGCCACATGATACATCCCCGCATGACCCTTCGCGACCGGGCTGGTGGCGCCGGGTTGAAGCACCACCAGCGTTCGGTCAGGGGTGCCAAGCGCAAGGCCCGGCCCTTGGTCAGGACGGCGGACGAAGCCTACGACTTCGGTCCAGAACGCCTCCGCGCGGTCAAGGTTGGTGACCGACAGGGTCACGGGGCCCCAGGTCAGCCGTTCGGGAAGATTTTCGGCTGCACGTTGCCGGGCAAGGGCAAGGGCCGGGGTGTCCATGTCGGTCTCCTGTTCGCAACGGTCAGGCGCGGGGCGCGATCGGCGCCTTGCGGGCCCGGCCCCAGAGCACGAGGACGGCCAGCGCCACGTAGATCAGGTTGAAGGGCAGCGGCTCGAACTCGCCGCGGATCGCGTGGAACGGGATCGCCAGCGCCTGAATGGCCAGAAGGCCCGCGGCCGCCCAGACGGTCAGATGCGGCAGGATGCGGGTCGCGGCCGGCAGGATCAGGCCGATAACGCCCAGCACTTCCATCACGCCGATGAAGCGGGGCAGCGCGATCGGCACTTCGGTCATCCAGACCGCGCCCATGGCGGCGGCCTGCTCAGGCGGCAGGAAGTGGAACCAGGCGCCCATCAGGTATAGGCCAGCAAGGCCGATCTGGGCGACCCAGAGGCCGATATGCCAGCCGCGGCTGGGGGTTGCAGGGGCGGTCGATGTCATGGTCATGGTCTGTCCTTCTGTCTGTCGGGCGCCGGAGCGCCGGTGTGATGCACCCAGAGATACCCGGTCCCCCGGCGCCGATCATTGGCGCGCGGGCGAAGGCTGACTTTCCTGTCAGTTGATGATCCCGGCAAAAACCGCCGGTATTCCGCGTTGATCGGCAATGCTGGCAGAAGTAACTTGCCTGTCAGTCAACCAACCAGCGCCATACCGATGGCGTGCTTTATCAAAGGGAAATCATGGACAGCCTTCTGAGCTTGCGGGTCTTTGCCGCCGTGGCCGAGGCGAAAAGCTTCGCCGCCGTCGCCGACCGGATGGACATCTCGGCCGCGATGACCAGCAAGCATATCCAGCACCTCGAGGCCGAGGTCGGCGCGCGGCTGCTGAACCGCACCAGCCGGAGCGTCAGCCTGACCGAGGCGGGGGCGATCTACCTCGCCGCCGTGCGCCCGCTGCTCGAGGGGCTGGACGAGGCCGGCGCGCGGCTCGCGCAGTCCGCCATCGACCCGCGCGGCACGCTCAAGGTGTCGTTGCCGGTCTGGCTGGCCGAACCGGGCTTTGTCCGTGTTCTGGCCGCCTATCGCGCGCGCTACCCGGAGGTGATCTTCGACCTCGACTTCAGCGGGCGCCAGGTGAACCTTGTCGAGGATGGCTATGACCTTGCCCTGCGCGTCAGCCCCGCGCTCGACGAGGGGCTGATCGCGCGGCGGCTCATCGACATCACCTTCCGGATGGTGGCGACCCCGGCCCTTCTGGACCGCATCGGCTGCCCGGCCCGGGTAGAGGACCTGACAGGCGCACCCTTCCTCGCCTACAGTCCGGTCACCACCGGGGGCCGCGTGCGCCTCGGCCTCGGCCCGAACGCGCCCGAGGTGCGAATGACCCCCGTGATGCAGAGCGCCAACGAGACCGTGCTATTCCAGGCGGCACTCGAAGGCATGGGCATCGCCATCATGCCCCACATGGTCTGCCGTCGCCATCTGGCCGAGGCGCGGCTTGAACGGGTTCTCCCCGACCTGCCCGCGCCGACCGTCGCCCTTTCGGCCATCTACCCCGCCCGCAGCTACCTGCCCGCCAAGACCCGCAGCTTCCTTGACTTCCTTACCGGGCCTGAGGGGTTCGGCGGGCTGCTGGGCGCAGCCTGACGGGCGCATCGCCGATCGTCTCCCGATGGGAAAGGCCGGATCAATAATCGGACCGATGATCTCGCAAGGGGCAATGGCCTAGCTTCATCTCATCGGGCCGCGCATGCAAACGACAGGCGGCACCGACCCGAACCCGAACCCCGAAACAGCCCCCTACTACACCCGCGCAGGGCGCGCGGCACCGCATGGGGCCAGCATAGGCTATGGGCGCGAAGTCTGTTTGTCATCAGAGACTTCTGGCAGGCTCCTGGCTCGCGTCGAACGCTGCCGCCGAACTTGGGATCGCCCGCGACGTCGCCGTCCTTCTGACTGCCCTGCGCCTTCGTGACCTTCTCCGTCATCGGATTAACTCGCGAAAGGGGCGTCGCGATGAACCCGACAACTCATTGGACATACGAGAATGCTTGGCACCGTCCCGTGACCGTCGAGGGGCGCTCGAAGAGAGACGCAGGCCATTCGGAGACCCATTCTGCGTCAAGCGCCCAGTCTCCGAAGGGCGGAAGGCCCTGCCAATGCCCTTTGAAACAAAAAGAAAAAAGGCCCCAATGGGGGCCCTTGGACGGATTCAGTATCTGAATATGGCGGAGTGGAAGGGATTCGAACCCTCGAGACGGTTTCCCGCCTGCACCCTTAGCAGGGGTGTGCCTTCGACCACTCGGCCACCACTCCGCTGACCCGTTTAAAGAGGCGATGCGTCGGGGGCAAGGGGCTTGCGGGAAATATTCTGCTTCACCGCCGTTCCGGCGCGCGACACGATCGCTGTGGCGCGCACAGACCTATCGGCCTTGGGTCACATCATGCCGGTAAAGCCAGTCGAACCGCCGGAGCGGCGCCGCAGGGGCGAGCCGTCCCCCAAGCCGCAAGCCAAGATGTGCGACCGCGCGCAGCGGGCCGCCCAGGTGATAAAGCCGCGCGTTGGTATCGGCTGCGGCCACGATCCGGCGGCAGCGCGCCGCGCGCCGCGCCGCATAGGCGCCAAGGCCATCGGCCAGGCGGTCATGCCCGGCCAGCGCCTCGGCCAGCACCCAGGCATCCTCCAGTGCCATGGACGCGCCCTGCGCCAGAAACGGCAAGGTCGGATGCGCCGCATCGCCAAGAATCACCGCCGCCCCGCCCTCTTGCACCGCGAACCAGCGCGCAGCCACCGGATGGCGGAACAGCCCCCACAGCCAGACATCCTCCACCTGGTCGAGCCAGCCACGCACACGCGGCGAGAAGGCCGCGAAGGCCAGCTTCATATCCATGGTGTCGTCGCGCAGCGTCCAGCCCTCCTCGACCCAAGTGCGCCGCTCCTCGACCGCCACGATGTTGCGCAAGCCGCCCCCGCGCAGCGGATAGCTCACCAGATGCCGCCCCGGCGCCATATGCACCTCGGCCACCGCGGGCGCGCCCGGCTGCTCGGGGATCAGGGCGCGCCAGGCGACCTGCCGGGTAAAGAACGGCGTCTCGGCCCCGTTCAGCGCGGCCCGCAGGCGCGACTTCAACCCATCCGCCCCGACAAGCAGCCGCGCCTCTGCGCTGGCGCCTTGCGCGTTGCGCCAGAGCGGGCGCGGGCCGGACAGATCGATCGCCTCGATCTGCTGAAGCAGCCGCACCTCGGCCCCAGCCGCACGCGCCCCCTCCAGCAGCAGGGCAATCAGGTCGGCCCGATGGGCAAAGTGATAGCCGCCCGGCTCTCCCGACACGTCAAGCCGCGTCACCAGATCGCCACTGGGCCCGTCGCGCAACTCGACCGCCGCGGCGCGGGTCGAGGCGGCCTCCAGCGCCGCACCCAGCCCCAGCGCCCGCAGCACGGCCGCGCCATTCGGGCTGATCTGCAACCCCGCCCCCACTTCGCGCACCGCATCGGCCTGTTCCAGCACCGTCACATGCGCCCCGCGCAGCGCAAGGGCACGCGCCGCCGCAAGACCGGCCACCCCCGCCCCCAGAACCGTGACGTCTTGCCCGATCAGGCCCATGCCGATATCCCATGTTCCAAATGCACCAAAAACAAAACGCCGGACCTGAGGCCCGGCGCCGTGAACGCTGCTGTGACCCGCATCCGGGGATCACTCCTCGCGGTGCACCTTTTCGCGCCGCTCATGCTTTTCCTGCGCCTCCAGCGTCATCGTCGCGATCGGGCGCGCATCCAGCCGCTTGAGGCTGATCGGCTCGCCGGTCATCTCGCAATAGCCGTATTCGCCATTGTCGATCCGGCGCAGCGCGGCATCGATCTTGGAAATCAGCTTGCGCTGCCGGTCGCGCGTGCGCAGCTCCAGCGCCCTGTCGGTTTCTTCCGAGGCCCGGTCGGCCAGATCGGGCACATTGCGCCCGCTTTCGGTCAGATTGCCAAGCGTTTCGGCGCTCTGATCCATCAACTCCTGCTTCCATGTGATCAGCTTGCGGCGGAAGTATTCCAGCTGACGCTCATTCATGAAAGGTTCGCTCTCGGCGGGACGATAGTCATCCGGGAGGAAGGATTCTGGCTTCATTGCAGCACTCTCCAGTTTGTCGGATCGCACCGACAGGTGGGCTTCTGTCATGGCGCACTCCTGTTGGCGCAGCACCTAGCCCGTTTCTTAAGGAATGTCACTAGGCGTTGCGACATTTTGTGTGGGCGGCTAGCCTGCGCCGCAAGCCAAAGACACCCAAGGACATGCCGCGATGACCTTTGCCTCGACCGAAACCTATGTCGCCCCCAAGGACCTGACCGTGGCGGTCAATGCCGCGATCACCCTGCAACGGCCCCTTCTGGTCAAGGGAGAGCCGGGCACGGGCAAGACCGAACTGGCGCGTCAGGTCGCGGCCTCGCTTGGGATGGACCTGATCGAATGGCATGTCAAATCAACGACAAAGGCGCAGCAGGGCCTTTATGAATACGATGCCGTCAGCCGCCTGCGCGACAGCCAGCTGGGCGAGGCAAGGGTGCATGACGTGTCGAACTACATTCGCCGCGGCAAGCTGTGGCAGGCCTTCACCGCGCCAAGCCGCGTGGTGTTGCTGATCGACGAGGTGGACAAGGCCGATATCGAATTTCCCAACGACCTGCTGCAAGAGCTCGACCGGATGGAGTTTCACGTTTACGAGACGGGCGAAACGGTACGCGCAAGGCATCGCCCCGTGGTCATAATCACGTCGAACAACGAAAAAGACCTGCCCGACGCCTTCTTGCGCCGCTGCTTTTTCCACTACATCCGCTTCCCCGATGCCGAGACGCTGCGCCAGATCGTGAAGCTGCATTTCCCCCAGATCAAGGAACAGCTTCTGACCACGGCGCTGACGCAATTCCTTGAAATCCGCGACACGCCGGGCCTGAAGAAAAAACCCTCCACCTCCGAGGTGCTGGACTGGCTCAAGCTGATCCTGGCCGAGGATCTGACGCCCGAAGATCTGCGCCGGGATGCCAAATCCGTGCTGCCGCGCCTGCATGGCGCGCTGCTCAAGACCGAACAGGATGTGCAGCTGTTTGAAAAGCTGGCGTTCCTGTCGCGCGGGAATCGCTGACCGATTGTTGGGGGCAATCGCACGAATCGGGCGGTTTTGCCGTGGTTTAGCCACAGTTCTGCCACAAAGGCATCACGGAAACGGCTGTTTCTGAATTATTTTGAAACATTCCGTGTATTAGGCCAGATAGATCAAGTGGTTTTGATCGCCCGCGCCGCCATGGGTAGTGACGCAGGCAAGGCCCGGAATTCACAGCATTGACACAGTCATGCCCCGTTGCCGACATTCGGGGCCTGTTGATTGGAACATGTCCGGTCCTGTCCACAAGGCATCGCAAATGGCATCTGCCGCCATCGTCCTGACCCAGCATCGCGCCGCTGCCTGCGGCACGGTCGGGCACGGGATGCGGTGCCGGGACAGGTCGGGCATCGGGGCAGCGGCGGGGGCCGCGGTCATGCCCCGGATGTTCTCTCTGCCGGCTGTGCGCGCAAGCGGCACGCCGGACGGAGGGCGAGGCTCGGGGGGGCCTCGGACCATGCCGCGCGGGGATGCTGTCGGGTTCTGCCCCGACAGCACCCGCAGACTGAAACCGGGGGCGTTTGCCGCGCCTCCTCGTGCGATAGAGCTGCCACTCTCATGCGCCTGTTCAAGCTGTTTGCCAGCCTTGCCGCCATTGCGGCCCTGACTGCCTGTGTTCCGGCGACCACCGCCGATGTCAGCAAAAGCACGACCGGCGACCGGATCACCGATCTGGGTCAGCCTGTGGCCTCGGGCTTTGGCTCCGGTCCGGCGATCGGGGCGCTGCGGGGCAATGCGGAAATGGCGGCAGATTTCCTTGACCTCAACTTCCGCATGGAAAGCGGGCGCGCCCTGCCCTATCTGACCCGGTTCGAGGGGCCGATCACCGTGGCGCTGACCGGCGCTGTCCCGCCGGTGGCGCGGAGCGAACTGGCCCGGCTGATCAGCCGCTTTCGCGCCGAAGCGGGGATCGACATCCGCCAGACCTCGGGGGCGGCCTCGATCACCATCGATTTCCAGCCCAAGTCAAAGCTGCGCCGGGCAGTGCCGACCGCGGCCTGTTTCGTCGTGCCCAATGTCACCGGGCTTGCCGATTACACCCGTGCGCGCAACAGCGCCGCGGTGGATTGGGCGCGCTTGCAGCGGCGCGAGCGTGTGGCGATCATGGCCCCCGCCGACAGCAGCCCGCAAGAGGTGCGCGATTGCCTGCACGAAGAACTGGCGCAGGCGATGGGGCCGCTCAACGATCTGTTCCGCCTGCCCGATTCCGTCTTCAACGACGACAACTTCCATGCCGTTCTGACCGGCTTTGACATGCTGATGCTGCGCGTGCACTACGCGCCCGAACTGCGCTCTGGCATGAACGAGGCCGAGGTGGCAGCCCAGCTTCCCGCGATCCTCGCCCGCCTCAATCCGCGCGGTCAGGGCATCGGTGGCAGCCCGAAACAGCTCAGCCCCCGGTCGTGGATTTCGGCCACGCAAGCCGCCTATGGCGCGCGCAGCACGACCCCCGCCGCCGCCGAGCGCATGGTATCCATCGCCAAGGCGCAAGGCTGGTCCGACACGCGCATGGCCTTCAGCCTGTTTGCACGCGGCCGTGCCCTGACCGGCAAGGACATCCCCGCCGCAGTCGAGGCTTATGCCCAAGCCGCGCGCATCTGGCGCAGCCAGCCCGGGGCCGCGATCCACGGCGCCCATGCCGACATGCAGCTTGCCGCTTTCGCCCTGTCGTCCGGGCAGTTCGACACCGTCCTTTCGCTGACCGATCGCGCCGTTCCGCTGGCGCGCAGCCATCAGAATGCCTCGCTCCTCGCCTCGCTTCTGGCGATGCGCGCCGAAGCGATGGATGCCTTGGGCCGTTCGGAGGAAGCGCGCGCGGCGCGTCTCGACAGTCTGGGTTGGGCGCGCTATGCCTTTGGCTCGGATGCGCAGGTGCGGGCACGGATGGCGGATATCGCCATGCTCGCCCGGCGCGGCGCACGGGGCTAGGCCACACATCCTTGCCCGCAGCACAGGCAAGGGGAAGCGGATGATCGTTCTGGCAGGTTTGGCTCTTGGCGTCGCATGGGGGGGCTTTCTGGCCCGCAAGCGCGGCGGCAACCGGCTTGACATCGCACAATATGCGGCCGGGTTCGGCATCGCCTTCATGCTTTTGGGGCTGTTCGTCACGATCTTCGTCGAACGCGCGTTGACCTGAAAGGGGCGATCGATGTTCCTGCCGTTCTTCGACACGCTTCGAAAGACCGGCGTCCCGGTGTCCTTGCGCGAATACCTCAGTTTTCTGGAGGCCATGGCCGCCGGACTGGCGACCTATGATGCGGAGGCGTTCTACTTTCTGGCCCGCAGCGTGCTGGTCAAGGACGAACGCCATCTGGACCGCTTTGACCGCGCCTTTGCCGAAGCCTTTCAGGGGCTGGACCAGATCACGCCCGATCAGGTGCTGGACGCGGTCGATCTGCCGGCCGACTGGCTGGCACGGATGGCCGAAAAGCACCTGAGCGCCGAAGAACGCGCGCAGATACAGGCCCTTGGCGGGTTCGAGGCGCTGATGGACACCCTGCGCAAGCGGCTGGAGGAGCAAAAGGGCCGTCATCAGGGTGGCAACACATGGATCGGCACCGCCGGCACCAGCCCCTTTGGCGCCTATGGCTACAACCCCGAAGGCGTGCGCATCGGCCAAGACGGATCGCGCCACCAGCGCGCGGTCAAGGTCTGGGACAGACGCGATTTCCGTAACCTCGACGATCAACGCGAGCTTGGCACCCGCAGCCTGAAACTTGCGTTGCGTGCCTTGCGCAAATGGGCGCGCGAGGGCGCGGCGCAGGAGTTTGACCTTGACGGCACGATCACCGCCACCGCGCGCAGCGGCTGGCTGGATGTGCAAACCCGGGCCGAGCGGCGCAACGCGGTCAAGGTGCTGATCTTTTTCGATATCGGCGGCAGCATGGACCCTTATGTCCGCGTGATGGAGGATCTGTTCAGCGCCGCGCGGTCGGAATTCAAGCATCTGGTGCCGTTCTATTTTCACAACTGCCTTTACGAAGGCGTCTGGCGCGACAACGCCCGCCGCTGGGATCAGCAGACCCCGACATGGGATGTCCTGCGCAGCTATGGGTCTGACTACCGCTGCATCTTTGTCGGCGATGCGGCGATGTCGCCCTATGAAATCCTGCATCCGGGTGGCGCGAATGAGCATTGGAATCCCGAACCCGGTCAGGTCTGGCTGGAACGGGCCTGTGCGCAATGGCCGCATCATTTGTGGATCAACCCGGTGCCCGAGGCACATTGGTCTTATACCCATTCGACCCGCCTGATTGCCGAGATTTTCAAGGACCGCATGGTGCCGATGACACTCGACGGGCTCACCCGCGGGATAAGGGAGCTCAGATGACCCTCTGGCGGCGCCATCCGCTGCTCGTCACGGCATTTTTGCTGGCACTGGCGCTGACGCTTGGCTTTGCGGGGCGCTTTGTGGCGCAGGTGGTCTATTGGTCCAACCCTGCGCATCAGAACCAGACCGTGCAGGGCTGGATGACCGTGGGTTACATCGGCAAAAGCTGGGACTTGCCGCCGCGCGAGATCGACGCCATCGCTGGCTTGCCCCTGCCCGTGAACGGCAAACCCTTCACGCTGGACCAGATCGCAAGGGACCGCGGCATCCCGGTGGAGCAGGTGATCGCACAGGTTGAACAGGCGATTGCACAGCTGCGCGCAGGCGGCCCGCGCGACAGGGACGCGCCAGATCACGGGGATGCGCAACAGTGACCGACTGGTTTCTGGCCGCCGTTCCGACCTACGGGCCATGGCTGCTGGCGCTTGCGACCTATCTGTCCTGCCTTGCGCTGCCGATGCCTGCCTCGCTCTTGATGCTGACGGCCGGGGGCTTTGCGGCGGCGGGCGATCTGGTGCTGTGGCAGGTTGCCGGGGCGGCGCTGGCCGGGGCGGTCGCGGGCGATCAGACCGGCTATTGGCTGGCCCGCCGCGGTGGCGCGCCGCTGCTCGACCGGCTTGGGCATGGCGCCCGTGCCCCCCTCATCACCCGCGCCCGCGCCCTTGTGGCCGCGCGCGGCGCGCTGGCGGTGTTCCTCAGCCGCTGGCTGGTCAGCCCGCTTGGCCCCTATGCCAATCTTGTGACCGGGGCGACCCGCTTTGGCTGGCTGCCATTCACCCTCGCCGGGATGGTGGGAGAGGCGGTCTGGGTCGCGCTTTACATCGGCGCGGGCTACAGCTTTGGCAGCAATCTTCAGGCCGCGACCGAATTCGCGGGCTCCATCCTCGGCTTTCTGGCGGCGGGGGCTGTGACACTTGGTCTGGGCTGGGCGCTGCTGCGCGCGGTAAAACGCAAGGAGTGACCCTTTTCGACCCGCCCTGCCCGCCCCATATCCTGCACCATGATTTCGCTTGTTCCCATCGCACCGGCCAGATGCTGGACCAGAACAGCCAGCCGCTGACCGACCCGTCCATCACCCGGCTGACCGACCGGATGGCGGCGGCCCTCGATCTTCCGACCATCAAGGTCAACGTCTTCGAGATCGAGGCGGTGAACGGCCTTGCCGCGCCGGACGGGCGGATCTTCCTGACCCGTGGCTTTCTGAACCGCAAGGCGCGGGGCGAGGTGACGGCCGAAGAACTCGCCTCGGTGATCGCGCATGAACTGGGCCATGTCGCCCTTGGCCATACCCGCAGGCGGATGATCGATTTCACCGGACAGAATGCGGTCTTTGTCATGCTTTCGGCGCTGCTGAACCGTTTCATCCCGTTTCTGGGCATCTGGATCGCCAACCTGATCTCGGCCGCGCTGATGGCCCGCATGTCGCGCCGCGATGAATTTGAGGCGGACGCCTATGCCTCTGCCCTGTTGATAAAGGCGGGCATCGGCACCGCGCCGCAAAAATCGCTGTTTCGCAAGTTGCAGGCGCTGACCGCCAACGCGGGCGCGGGCATCCCCGCCTGGCTGCTGAGCCACCCCAAGACCGAGGAGCGTATCCGCGCGATCGAGGCGGCCGAACTGCGCTGGACATCGCCCTAGGCACCGGCGGCGGAACCGGGCAGCCGCGCCCCGCGTTTCCCTTTTGATCGCAAAGTGCAAAAGGAGACGCCATGTCAGCCCCTCAGACCAATATCGAAAAGCAGCGCCGCCGTCACGCCGGCCCGCTGATCGGCATGATCGTGCTGGCGGCAGCGGTCGGGATCGGCTTTGTCTGGTGGCTGGGGCAAGAGGCCGCAGACAGCAACCCGGGCCAAGGCAGCGCGGTCCAGATCGATGGCCGCACCGGCAACGCGCTGGAACCTGCGCCCTCATTGGACCCCGCCCAAGCCGCCCCCCCGGGCGCCCCGGCCGATTAATCGGACCATCTAATCGGGCGCACCCTGCGCCAGAAGCCGGGCAAGCCGGGTGAGCTTTGCCCGCTTAAGCACTGATTTCAGGGTAAATTCCTCACCCGCCAGACGGCAGGCCGTGGCATGGACCTCGGTCACCACCCGCGCCACCGCATCCGGGTGGCGGGCGTGCAGCGCGCAGAGAAAGCCGTCGGGATCGGCGCGCTCGATGCTTTCCTCGGCCAGCAAATGGCGCGGGAAATCCCGGGCGTTGAAGGTCACGATGCAATCGGCATGGCCCGCAATCGCAACCGCCAGCACATGGATGTCGTTCGGATCGGGCAAAAGCAGCCGCGCCTCGATCTCGGGGCGTTCGCGCACCATGGCCTGGGGATGCGCCGCGCGCAGCATCACCGCCTCGCCTTCGGCAATCGCGCTTTGCACGGGGCCAAGCTTGGCCGTCGCCCGCACCCATTCGCGCAAGATCCGGTCGGACACCAGCGGCTGATAAAGCCCGGCCTGCGCGCAGCCCATCAGGATCTCGCGCAGAACCGTGGGATAGATCACACAGGCATCCAGAACCGCCCGCATCGCCGCGGGCCTAGTCGAGCCGGAAGAACAGGGCCTTGAGATAGCCCGATTCCGCAAGCTGCGGCAGCATGGGATGATCCGGCCCGGCAAAGCCGGTATGGATCAACTGCGCCCGACGCCCGCCGCGCCCGATGCCACGGCCACAGGCGTTGCGAAACGCCGCCAGATCGGCAGCATGGGAACAGGAACACAAGACCAGATAGCCCCCCGGCGCGACCAAGGCGGCGGCAAGCCGCGCCACCCGTTCATAGGCGCGCAAGCCCGCCTCCAGCGCGGGCTTTGCCGGGGCAAAGGCGGGGGGGTCGCAAATCACCAGATCGAAGGCGGCGCCTTCGGTGCCCAAGGCCTCCAGGACGGCAAAGGCATCGCCCTGCCGCACCGACAGCCGCGCCCCCGCCCCCATCGCCGCGGCCCCCGCCTCGGCCAGCGCCAGCGCCGGGGCCGACCCATCCACGGCAAGCGCCGAGTCGGCCCCCGCCGCCAGCGCGGCAAGGCCAAAGCCGCCGACGTGGGAGAACACATCCAGCACGCGTGCCCCCTGCGCCAGACGCGCGGCAAAGGCGTGGTTCGGGCGCTGGTCGTAAAACAGCCCGGTTTTCTGCCCGCCCAGCAGGTCGGCCATATATACCGCGCCGTTCATCGGCACCGGCACCGGCCCCGAAACCGCACCCGCCACCACCGTCACTTCCTCGGCCAGCCCTTCAAGCCCGCGCGCGCGGCCCGACCCGTTCTTGACGACGGCCGACACGCCCGTCACCGCCTGCAAGGCCGCGACCAGCGCGCCCAGATGCGCCTCGGCCCAGGCCGCATTGGGCTGCACCACCGCCACATCGCCAAAGCGGTCGATCACCACACCGGGCAAGCCATCGGCCTCGGCGTGGACCAGCCGGTAAAACGGCGCCTCGAACAGACGCGCGCGCATGTCCTGCGCCCGCGCGATCCGCGCCTCGAGCCAGGGCTGATCGATCACCGCGTCTGGATTGCGGTCCAGCATCCGGCAGATGATCTTCGACTTGGGGTTGACGGTGACAAGCCCCAAGGGCCGCCGGTCGCCATCTTCCAGCACGGCCAGCGCGCCGGGGGCAAGGGCCTGCGTGCGCCGGTCCGTCACCAGTTCATCGGCATAGACCCAAGGAAAGCCATGGCGGATCGCCCGCGCCTCGGCCTTGGGTTTCAGGCGCACCACAGGGCGGGTGCGCTCGGCCCCAGCAGAGGTGGCATCAGGGGCGGTGTCGGGGGCGTCATGCGCAAAGGGAGGGGTCATCATCCCCCCCCTTTATCGTAAAGCCTTGTCTTGGGAAATGCCCCTCAGCGCAGGGTCACGTCGCTTGGCCGTGCCAGCGCCTGACTGATCAGCATCGGGTCCGTCACCCGTGCCGACAGTTCGGCGCGGATCACATTGGCCAAACGCTCGACCACCACCACGCGCTGGGTGCGGCCCATCTGCTCCTCGGCCACCGCCTGCGCGCCGCCCGCCGCCTTGGTGTCGGCCACGATGGCGCGCGGCCCGTCCAGCACTTCGCCAGTGGTGGCATCCGTGACCGTCAGATTGAAATGCATCGAATGGGTGCCGCCCACGGTGTAGCGGGTCTTTTCGGTGACGGAATGAAACCGCGTGACCTCGACATCGACCACGACCTTGCGACCGGTGGCCATCGTATAGGTGCCACGGTCCATCGCTTCCTTGAAGATCGACATCACCTGCGCATGACGGTTGCCCATCGGCTCACCGCGCCAGACGATGTCGGCCACCGGATAGAACATGTTGGCTTCCGACACCCGCAGCTTGCTGGGCACCGAGATGCGGATATCCTCGACATCATATTGTGCGCTGCGCACCTGGGGCGTCGCCACCTGCGCCTGCCCTTGCGTGGCCAGCGTCAACTGACGGTCCGCCCGCATCACATCCGGCCCGCCGCCTGCACAGGCAGACAGCGCCAGAACCACGGCCAACATCGGGAACAACAGCGTTTTCATCACCAGATCCTCCGGGGGGAGTTCTTCCCCTTGCTCAGGCTGGAATAGACGGCAAACATGGCAGGAATACGCTAAGAGCCGAGCAAAAGCAGGGAATTGTGGCGGCAAAGCCAAAGCAGGGCGCCGCGCTGTGCCCCTGGCGTGCCGCCCCTTGCGCAAACCTTGCGCCTTGATGCGATCCAAGGGTTGTTAGCGCTAACGGAATTTGCTAGACTGGCGCCACCCAGTCCACTGCCAGAGGTCAGCCATGACACTTCACCCCACCATCGCCCGCGTGACCGACCGCATCCGCGAACGCAGCCACGGGCCAAGGGGCGAATACCTGTCACGGATGGCCGCCGCCGTGGCCGCGGGCCCCGCGCGCAGCCATCTGACCTGCGGCAATCAGGCCCATGCCTATGCGGCGATGGAGGAGGACAAGCCCGCCCTGACCGCGGGCCGCGCCCCCAACATCGGGATCGTGACCGCCTATAACGACATGCTCTCGGCGCATCAGCCGTTTGAGCGCTATCCCGACCTGATCCGCGCCGCTGCCCGCCGCGCCGGGGCCACCGCGCAAGTGGCGGGCGGCGTGCCCGCGATGTGCGACGGCGTGACCCAAGGCCAGCCCGGGATGGAACTGTCGCTGTTTTCGCGCGATGTGATCGCGCTCGCCGCAGGGGTTGCCCTGTCGCATAACTGCTACGATTCCGCGCTTTACCTTGGCGTCTGCGACAAGATCGTGCCCGGCCTGATCATCGCCGCCGCCACCTTTGGCCATATCCCGGCGGTCTTTGTCCCCGCAGGCCCGATGACCAGCGGCATCCCGAACGATCAGAAATCCGCCGTGCGCAACGCCTATGCCGAAGGCCGCGCCAGCCGCGAGGAGTTGATGGCCGCCGAAATGGCCAGCTATCATGGCCCCGGCACCTGCACCTTCTATGGCACCGCCAACACCAACCAGATGCTGATGGAATTCATGGGCCTGCACCTGCCCGGCTCCAGCTTTGTCAACCCGGGCACCCCGCTGCGCGAGGCGCTGACGGCAGCGGCGGTGGAACGCGCGGCGCAGATCACGGCGCTTGGCAATGATTTCCGCCCGGCGGGCGAGATTCTGGACGAACGCGCCTATGTCAACGGCCTTGTCGGGCTGATGGCCACGGGCGGCTCCACCAACCTTGTGCTGCACCTGCCCGCGATGGCACGGGCCTCGGGCATCCATCTTGATCTGCAAGACTTCGCGGACCTGTCCGATGTGGTCCCGCTGATGGCGAAGGTCTATCCCAACGGGCTTGCCGATGTGAACCATTTCCACGCGGCGGGCGGCCTGCAATTCCTCATCAACCAACTGCTCGACGCCGGGCTGTTGCATGCCGATGCCAAGACCGTGTCGGGCGACGGGCTGGAGGCCTATCGCAGTGAACCGACGTTGAAGGATGGCAAACTCGGCTGGCAAGACGGCCCGCGCCAATCGCTCAACGACAAGATCGTGCGCCCCGCCACTGATCCCTTCGCCGTCACCGGCGGGCTGAAACAGCTGTCGGGCAATCTGGGCCGCGGGGTGATCAAGGTGTCTGCCGTCGCGCCCGAACGGCACATCATCGAAGCGCCCGCCCGCATCTTTCACAGCCAGGACGCGGTCAAGGCGGCGTTCAAGGCGGGCGAGTTCACCGCCGACACCGTGGTCGTGGTCCGTTTTCAGGGGCCAAGCGCCAATGGCATGCCGGAACTGCACTCGCTGACCCCGGTTCTGTCGGTGCTGCAAGACCGCGGCCTGCGGGTGGCCCTTGTCACCGATGGCCGCATGTCGGGCGCCTCGGGCAAGGTGCCCGCCGCGATCCACGTCTCGCCCGAGGCGGCCAAGGCCGGCCCGCTGGCCCGGCTGCGCGATGGCGATGTGATCCGGCTGGATGCGGTCGCTGGCACGCTGAGCGTGCTGGCCGATGACTTTGACAGCCGCGCCCCCGTCACCGTCGATCTGTCGGCAAATGGCTTTGGCATCGGGCGCGAATTGTTCGATGTCTTCCGCCAGACCGTCGGCACCTCTGATACGGGGGCCGGTGTGGTGGTCTGACCCGACCTGCGCCCTGCCCCCTGCCCGCCCGCCATTTTCGCCGACTTGCCGACAAAGGATCTTGCCAATGACCCCCGCCGAACAATCCGCCCGCGCGCTTGACGTCTGCCGCCTTGCCCCCGTCGTCCCGGTGCTGGTGATCGACGATCTGGCCCATGCCAAACCCCTTGCGCAGGCGCTGGTCGCGGGCGGCCTGCCCGCGCTTGAGGTCACGCTGCGCACCCCTTGCGCGCTGGACGCGATCCGCGCCATGGCCGAAGTGCCGGGTGGCGTGGTGGGGGCTGGCACGCTGCTCACCCGTGCCGATGTCAAGGCCGCCAAGGAGGCAGGCGCCACCTTCGGCGTCTCGCCGGGCTCGACCGAGGCGCTGCTTGACGCCTGCGCCGAATTTGACCTGCCGCTTCTGCCCGGTGCTGTCACCGCGTCGGAGGTGATGCACCTTCTGGAACGCGGCTATACGGTGCAAAAATTCTTTCCCGCAGAACAATCGGGGGGCGCGGCCTTCCTGAAATCCATCGGCGCGCCGATCCCGCAGGTCAGCTTCTGCCCGACCGGCGGGATCAGCCTGAAGAATGCCATGGATTATCTGGCGCTGAAGAACATCCTCTGCGTCGGCGGCTCCTGGGTTGCTCCCAAGGATGCGATGGCGCGCGGCGACTGGGCCGCGATCACCACGCTTGCCGCCGAGGCAAAGGCGCTGCGCGCCTAGGCCGCCGCCTCCAGCATCTGGCCCCAGCGCCACCGGCGCTTGGG